>JBJMNJ010000363.1:0-15395 GCA_045804325.1 Gemmatimonadaceae bacterium | reverse complement strand
AACCTCGACCGGTTCATCGAGGCCAACCGCGAGCGCCTGAAGTGCGACGGGGTCATCATCTCCGACTCGTCGATGTTCGCGCCCGGCGTGCCGACCCTTCTCAGCTCGCTGCGCGGCCTCTCGTACTTCCAGATCGACGTGCAGGGCGCGGCGCACGACCTCCACTCGGGGAGCTACGGCGGCGCCGTGCCCAACCCCGCGCAGGCGCTCGCGCGCATCGTCGCGAGCCTGCACGACGAGACGGGCCGCGTCGCCATCCCCGGCTTCTACGACCGGGTGCGCGAGTGGCCCGCGCACGTGCGGGAGCAGATGAAGGCGCTCCCGTTCGAGGAGGCGACGTTCCGCCGCGACGCCGGCTCGCCGCCCGCGCTCACCGCCGGGGAGCAGGGCTACTCGGTGCTCGAGCGCATCTGGACGCGCCCGACGTGCGAGGTGAACGGCCTCCTCAGCGGCTACACCGGCGAGGGCGCCAAGACGGTGCTGCCGGGCAAGGCGATGGCCAAGGTGAGCTGCCGCCTCGTCCCCGACCAGAGCCACGCCGAGATCGCGCGGCTCATGGAGGCGCACGTGCGCGCCGTGTGCCCCAAGGGCGTGACCGCGACGGTGACGTACCTCCACGGCGGCAACCCGTGGCGCGCCGACCTCGAGGGCCCGCTCGTGGACGCCGGCCGCCGCGCCCTCGAGGCCACGTTCGGCCGCGAGCCGGTCGTCACGGGCGAAGGGGGCTCCATCCCCGTCGTCGGCACCTTCGAGCACCTCCTCGGCGCCCCCGTCCTCCTCCTCGGCTTCGGCCTCCCGGGCGAGAACGCCCACGCGCCGAACGAGTGGATGTCGGATGAGAACTTCGTGAAGGGCATGCGGTGTGTGGCGACGCTGTGGGAGGAGTACGCGAAAGGCAACGGCAAATAGCCACTCGGCCATTCGCGAAACGCTACGAACGCTGGCGACGGGCGTCCGGCGACTGCTGCCGCCCGGCTGATCAGCGGGTGGCCGCTGCGTAGAACCCTCGGGAAGCCACCACTGGCCTCCCGAGGGTTTCTCGTTCAGTCGGATCACTCATCCGCTGGCCATCAGCGGTCGCCTGTCGCCCGTCGCCAGTGCTACTAGCTTTCGCCCGCTCGCTGATCGGCGAAGGGCCCTGCTCTCAGTAGCGCCACTCCTTGATGAGGAAGGCTGCCCAGTTTCGGGCGGTAACCGGGTCGCGCGGCGTCAGACTCGGCTCCCGCAGCACGAAGCGCGGCTCGCTGCTCAGCTCCAGGCGGAAGCCGTTGTTGAGGCGGCGCTGGACCGTCAGGCCGGGGCCGATGGCACCGGGGCGCACGGCGAGGCCCACGAAGGTGTCCGGGTCCGTGTACTTCCCGAACTCCACGCGCGTGCCGCGGAGGAAGCTGCCGATGCCCGTCGAGTTGATCTCGGAAGGCACGTCGGCCGGCGTGATGTTGAAGACGTCCAGCTCGAGCGTGCGCGTCGCCTCGCCCTCGAGCTCGTCGGCGGCGACGCCGAGCGCGATGCTCGCGAGGCGGCGCGCGGCGAGGGCGGCGGCGTCGCCGACGAGCGTGGCGCTGCCGCCGGTCGGGCCGCTCAGGCCCGAGCCCTCGACCGAGAGCAGCGACGAGGTCGCGCGGTCGAAGACCAGGTAGCTCAGCAGGTCGGACTGCGCGATGGGCGGCTGCGCGTCGCTCTCGAGCGTGATCCGCGGGTTCTCGAGCGTCCCGCCGATCACCACGCGGATGTTGATCGCCTCGCGGCCGGGGAGCTGCACCTCGTACTCGCCCGTCGCCTGGAGCGTCGGGTTGAGGTCCGGGGACCCGATGAACGTGGCCGAGCCTCGCGTGATGCGGAACCGCTTGCTGAGGAACTCGTACTCGCCGCGGTCCGTGCTGACGACGCCCGTGATCGCGAGCGCGTTCGCGCGCCGGTCCATGCTCACGACGACCGGGCCGGTCTCCACCGGGGTGTAGACCTCGACGTTGGCGTCCGTGCGCCGCACCCACACGTCGCGGTCCACCGTGACGCGCACCTCCATGCGGAGGTTGTTGAGGAAGGGGTTCTCCGCCGGCAGCAGCTCCTCGTCGCGCGCCACCGTCGTGTCGATGACGTTGAAGATGGTCGGGTCGCCGGCGCTGATCGGGCTCTTCGTGTCGGAGGGCGGCAGGTAGTAGACGCCGCTCCGGATGTGCGCATCGCCGCTCATGTAGGGCGAGTCGAACGGCCCGACCACCGCGATCTCCGCGTCGGCGTACATCTCGCCCCGGTCGTTGTACAGCACGCGCGCATTGTGCGCGTTGAGGTAGAGCTCGAACGAGGGCCGCGTGAGGTCCGCGATCCCGAGCCCGCCGTGCAGCCGGATCGTCCCGCGCGAGCGGGCCACGAGCGAGTCGACGATGACCGTGTCGCCGACCACGCGCACGACGCCGTTGACGTCCTGGTACGTCACCCCCGTGGGGACGAGCTTCACCTGCCCGTCGCGGATCGCGAGCGCGCCGGCGAGGCGCGCGTCCTTCAGGCTGCCGCGCACGCTGATGCGGCCCGCCGCCGTGCCCTTGACGTCGGAGACGAGGTCGGTGAAGCGCGAGAGCACGTCGAGCGGCAGGCTGTCGGCGTTCACGTCGAGCGCGAGCCCGCCGTCGAGCAGCCGCGAGCCCGTCACGCCGGCCCCGAGGTCGATGGGCAGCGTGCCGTCCGCCACGGCGATCTTGACGCCCTGCGCCTGGAGCGCCTCCGCGTGCCCGGAGAGCGAGCGGTTCGCGTAGGCGAGCTGGGCGCGCAGCGTGGGGAGCGGGGTGCCGCGGTACGAGCCGTCGAGCAGCCCGAACGCGCCCCGGAAGCGCGGGTCGCGCGTCGTCCCCTCGAAGTCCAGGCGCCCGGTCGCGATGCCGCGCACGCCGGGGTCGGCTTGGAGCAGGGCGGTGACGTCCGCCACCTGGAGGTTGTCGACCTCGATGTAGAGGTCCGCGCGCCCCTCGGTGGGGAGGAGGCCGTTCGCGTAGATCCGCCCGCCGTGCTGGTTGCGGAGCTCGATGTCCCGAAGCCCGATGCCGCGCTCGCCCCACTGGATGGCGCCGGGCCGCGTGCCGCGCCACACCGTGGTGTCGAAGCGGAGGGCGAGCTGGCTGAAGTGCACCTCGTTGTGCGTCGGGTGCAGCGTGTAGCGCGCCACGGCGCCGTACTCCTGATCGTCGCGCGAGATGACCGCCGCGAAGTCGCCGCTGCCGTGCGAGTGCGTCAGGCGGACGTCCGCGCTGTCGAACGCGAACCCCGCCGCGCTCACGCTCTCCGCCTTCACGGCCACCACCGCGGTGGCCCGCGGCGTCCGGAAGTCCGTGAGCGCGTACTCCCCGCGGAGCCCGCCCACCGCGTTGCCGCGCAGCACCAGGTGCTCGGCCGCCGCGCGCCCGCGGGCGTCGAAGTCGTAGATGTTGCCGCGCGCCGTCCCCACGGCGTAGAAGGAGCCGGCCACCGAGTCGGACGGGATGCCCTCGGGCATCTTGGCGGCGACCGTCGGCGGCATCGCGCGGCCCGTCGCGGTGCGCTCGACCTCGAGCGAGTCGGCCACGCGCGTCGAGTCGCGGCGCGCGCGATCGACGGCCCGCGCCACCTGGGCCGGCCGCGGCCGCACGACCCCGGTGCGGTGCTGTCCGTCGGTCCGCTCCCCGGCGAGCACGCGGTGCAGCCGCTGCAGCGAGTCGATCTCGACGCGGTAGGCGAGGGTGCCCGAGCGGTCCGCCCGCAGCCCGAACGACCCGCCGAGGTCCGCGACGACGCCCTGCGAGCGGATGACGGCGGTGTCCACCTGCGCCAGGCCGTCGCTGATCGCGGCGCGGAGCACCGCGCGATCGACCCGCAGGTTCTCGACGCGGCTCGCCGCCGTGACGTCGAGCGCGTAGGCGCCGCTCATCGTCGCCGGGTCGAGGCCGCGGCCGCGCGCCGTGGCGTTCGCCGTGATGTTCGTGACCGGCGCCCGGCCGCTCACCGCGTTGGCGTTGAAGAGCTCGGCCGACGCCACGACGTCGTACGCCGGCGTCGGCCCCGCGATGTTGAACGTGCCGCGGAGCGCGACGCGCCCGCCGCCGGCCACGGCCAGGTCGGTGTTGACGCGCAGCTCGCGCTTCGTGCCCGTCAGGCGCAGCGGCCCGGACGCGGTGCCGCGCAGCTCGAGCGCCGGGGCGAAGCGGCCGACCGTGGCGAGGTCGAGCGGGTGGGCCATGACGTTCAGGTCGAAGCGCCCGCCGCCGGCGAAGCGCACCTGGCCGCCGCCCGTGAGGTGCGAGCGCGTGCCGCGGTCCTCGTGCACGACGTCGCCGCGCACTCGGAAGTCGTCCGTCGTGCCGACGAGGGTGATCGGGCCGCGCAGCGTCCCCTCGATCGGGACCGACACGCTGTCCGGGAGGAAGCGCTTCACCACGGCGAGCTGGAGCGGGTCCATCCGCCCGTCGACGTCGAACGCGACGATGTCGCCGGCCGCGTCGATCCGCGCCTCGCCCCGCCCGACGTAGTGCGAGCGCAGCCCGTCCTCGACGTGCGCCACGTCCGCGTCGGTGGCCCGGAAGAACGTGTTCGTGTTCATGTCGAGCACGAGGCGGCCGGTCATCGTCCCGGCGATCGGCACCTCGAGCTCGGGGCTGAAGCCGTGCAGCAGCTGCGGCTGCACGCCGTAGAGGCGCAGGCTCAGCCCGCGCGCGATGATCGCGTCGAGCTCGTCGTGCCGGTCGGTCGTCCAGGCGATGGTGCCGTTCGCGAGGGCGTGGTTCACGCCGTACTCGCGGTCCGCCCACGTGAAGTCGAAGCTCGCGAGCCGCAGCGCCTCCTGCGTCCCGCTCACCCCGCCGTGCCCGCTGATCGTGCCGTGGCGCGGGAACTCCATGAACGGCAGCGTCGCCTCGATGAGCCGCGTCTCGAGGTTCGCGAACCGCACGTTCGTGTCGAAGAAGCGCCACTGCGAGTCGTTGTGCTTCTCGGTGAACTCGATGCCGAGGTCGCCTGACAGGGTCGCCCGCCCCACGCGCGCGCGCGTGTTGGACGCGAAGTACCGCTCCACGTCGGTGCCGTCGGGCCGCTCGGTCCAATCGAGCGCGAAGTCGAGCGAGCCCGTGCCGTTGGACGGGAAGCGCGTGTACACCCACCGGAAGTCGCGGAACGCCACCGGGTCGCCGCGCATGCGCAGCCGGAAGTCGTCGTTCTTCCAGTTGTACCGCCCCGACGCGCTCACGAACGAGCCGGGGAGCCGCGCGCGGATGCCGCTCCACCACGCCGAGTCGCCGTTCAGCTCGAAGGCGCCCACGACGTCGAGCACCTCCGCCACGGGCGGGCGGAAGGGCTGGGCCTCCATGTTGAGCGTCGCCACCTCGACGCGCCGCGGGCGATTCTGCGGGTCGGCGAGGCGGAGCAGGGGGAAGTAGCCGTTGAGGCGGCGGAAGTCGCTGACCTTCTGGTAGCCCTTCGGGTGCGCGACGACCCAGATGCGCGTCTCCCCCGCGAGCGCCTCCTTGACGTCCGCCCGTTGCTCGGCGCGCGGCTTGTCGGCGCTCGGCTTCCACGGCGAGCGCACCGTGAGGCGCCCCTCGATGACGCGCACCTGCGCCAGCCGGACGTCCTTCCCGAAGCCCGGCTTGCCGGTGGGCTTCCGCGACGTGTCGCCCGGGAAGAGGCGCCGGTAGTTCCACCTGCCGTCGGGGCCCGGCGGCTTGTCGAGCACGATGACCGGGCGCAGCAGCCGCACGCCGTAGAGGTGCAGCTCCTTCCGGAGGAGCGGCCGCAGCGTCACGCGCGTCGTGATCTCCTCGGCGGCGAGGAACGGGGCGCCCGCGCTGTCGGTGATCGAGACGTCGTGCAGCGTGATCTCGCGCAGGAGGTTCCCGCTCACGCGCCCGATGCGCACCCGTCCCGCCACCCGGGTCCCGGCCTCCGAGAGGATGAAGCGGCGCACCCGCTCGTGCCCCCACTCCGTCTGCGTCACGACCAGCAGCGCCGTCAGCGCGATGGCCCCGAGGCCGATCACGACGATGGCGACGCTGAGCAGCGTGCGCAGGACGGGCGAGCGGGGGACGGGGCGCCGCATCTAGAACGCCTGCCCGATCGCGAGGTGCAGCGTGAGGCGGTTCAGCGGGTCGAGCAGGTGGCCGCGCGGGCGCAGGGGGTCGTAGCGGCGGAGGACCGGGTCCCCGTTCTCGTCCACGAGCTGCACGATGCGCCGCCTCGGCACGAGGCCGCTCGCCGTGGTCACCGTGTCGACCACCTCGGTCACCACGGGGCGGTTCTCCGCGCGCGTCGGGTTGAGCCCGACGTCCACGCGGATGGCCCCCACGCGCGAGTAGTAGCGGATGCCGAAGCCCGGCGTGAGCGCCGCGTCGCCTTTCACTGCCTGCGTGAGCTGCCGCCCCTCGCCGACGATCGCGCCGTCGAGGAACGCCGCCCCGCCCCAGTTCCGGCCGAGCGGGAGCGGGAAGCGGTACTCGACGCTCGCCTCGAGCAGCGTGTTGCCGCCGAGCGGGCGCGGGGTGAACTCCTCGTCGTCGATCCCCGCGACGTTGGGGTCGCACCGCTCGATCGGCGTCGTGAGCGGGCAGCGCGGCGTGGTGCCCGGGTCGCCGCTCACGTTGCCGCGCAGCTCGCCCGGCGGGATCGTCAGCACCTTGGGCCCGAGCTGGTTCTCGCCGAACCCGCGCACCGACTGCGAGCCGCCCGCGTAGAAGCGCTTGCGGGGGTGCAGGATCTCCTCGCTCGCGGTCCCCGCGCCGCTGCCCAGGAGCGCCGTGCCCGTGCTCGAGAGGGCGCCCACCCACCCGGCGCGCCCGTGCACCGCGAGCGTGCTGCGGCGCCCGCCCATGCGGCGGTAGACGGACCCCTCCGCGAAGGCGCGGTTGTAGCGGAACTCCGAGAACGTGAAGGCCGACGCGTGCTCGAGGTCCAGGTGCGTGCGGTAGCCGGTGGTGGGGGAGAGCGGGTCGTTGGCGCGGTCGATGTTGCCGGTCAGCGCGAGCGGCGAGAGGCGCTGCCGCCGACGGAGCGCGTCGATGGTCGCGAGGTCGCAGACGCCGAAGTTCACACAGAAGTAGACGTCCCCGGCGTCGACGTCGGTGACCTCGAAGCGGTAGTCGAGGCTCGCGAACGCGCGCTGCGCCACCTCGCGGGTGAACGTGGCGCTGGTGCCGACGCTGCGGTCCACCACGACGCCGGGGAACGACCGCCGGTGCGTGAAGGCGCTGAACGAGAGGGTGTTGCGCGACGCGAGGAACCACGGGAAGGTGATCTCGGTGCTCATGCGCCAGGTCGGCTGCATGAACGAGCTCGCGTCCCCCGAGATGTCCTCGGTGACGTCGCGGAAGATGCCGTGGCCGTTCAGCGCGCTCGCGAGGAGGTTCCCGATGGTGCCGCGGAGCTCGAGCCGACGCGCGCTGCCCTGGAAGTTGTAGTGCGTGAAGCGCCCGTCGAGCTGGACGAACTCGGTCGTGTTGAAGCCCCCGGCCACGCGGGCGTCGCGCGCCGGCGCCTCCATGACGTCGACCTCGATGAGCTTCAGCGAGTCGCCCTGCGGCGGCACGATGATGGCGGCGCGTCGGAAGAGGTTCGACTCGTAGAGGGCGCGCTGGCTCTCGAGCACGTCGTGCAGCCGATAGATCTCCCCCTCGTGGATCCGCAGCGACCGCCGGATGGTGCGCTCCGACACGCCCTCGTTGCCCTTGATGGCGACGGACTGGACGCGCGCGATCCAGCGCGGGTCCACCGCCAGCCCGACGACCGCGCGCGGCGGCTCGCCGGCGGCGACCTGGATGATCGTGTCGACGACCGCGTCGGCGTAGCCCTTGTCCCAGAGCTCCTGCTCCACGCGCACCTTCGTCGAGTCGAGCGTGATGAGGTTGAGCGGCTGGCCCTCGTGCTTGCGCCGGAGCTGGCGCGCGAGCCGCTGCGGCAGGATGCCTTCCGCGCCGCCCAGGCGGAACGCCGCGACGGTGAGCGGCCGCCCCTCGGCGACGCGGAACGTGACGCGCACCTTCTCGTGGCCCGTGCGCGTGACGGCGGTGTCGACCCGCGCCTCGCGGAAGCCGCGCTTCCAGTAGAACGCGCGGATGCGGATGACGTCGCGCCGCAGCTCCGAGCGGTCGAGATACTCGCGGCGGTAGAAGAAGTGCGCCTTGCTCACCCAGCACACGGGCGCGAGCAGCGCGCTGAGGCAGTGCGAGGCGTCGGTGGCGATGCTCTCTTCGAGCTCGCTCTTGTCGACGCTCTTCACGCCTTCGAAGCGCAGATCCGTGACCTCGGGCGCCTCGCGCTGGTCGCGGTCCGCGGTGCGGTCCTGCGCGGCCGCGGACGCCGGAAGGGCGCAGCCCGCGATGAGCCCCGCCCAGACCGGGAGCCGGAGGGCTCCGAGCCTGCGTAAGTGAAGTGCCATGGCGGCCTTAGCCAGGAGCAAGGGCTGGGCCGTCGCGCTCGCCACCTCGACCCCGGGATTTAGGGGCCCCAGGCCGACTCCCGGGCGCTCACGGTTCGACGACCGGCGGCCGGCGGCTGCCGCTCGGCCATTCACCGGGTACCGAAAACGAGCCCCGGGAAGCCGGTAGAGGCCTCCCGGGGGTCGAGCCGTCGCCTGTCGCCAGCCGTCGGCCGTTAGAGGCCCGCGAGGAGCGTATCGTTGTTCGGCGTGGCGGCGATCCGCTTGATCAGCCACTCCATGGCCGCCTGCGGCGGCATCTGGTGCAGGCCGCGCCGCAGCGTGTGCACCGAGTCGAGCTGCTCCGGCCGGAAGAGCTTCTCCTCGCGCCGCGTCCCGCTCGAGGCCACGTCGAACGCGGGGAAGATCCGGCGCTCGGCCAGCGAGCGATCGAGCTTGATCTCGCAGTTGCCGGTGCCCTTGAACTCCTCGAAGATGACGTCGTCCATCCGCGAGCCCGTCTCGACGAGCGCCGTGGAGATGATCGTCAGGGAGCCGCCGCCC
Organism: Gemmatimonadaceae bacterium; assembly: GCA_045804325.1. Classification (GTDB taxonomy): domain Bacteria; phylum Gemmatimonadota; class Gemmatimonadetes; order Gemmatimonadales; family Gemmatimonadaceae; genus JBJMNJ01. The sequence continues at coordinate 6,463 of JBJMNJ010000363.1, read as the reverse complement.
GCGGCCGGCGCGACGGAGCGGGCCGAGCCGAAGAAGGCCTTGGGCTTGGCCATCGCCGTCGCGTCGAGGCCGCCCGACAGCGTGCGCCCGCTCCCGCGCTCGGCGGTGTTGTGCGCGCGCGCCATGCGCGTGAGCGAGTCGAGCACGATGACGACGTCGCGGCCCATCTCGACGAGGCGCCGCGCGCGCTCCAGCACCATCTCGGTCACCTCGACGTGCCGGTCCGCCGGCTGGTCGAAGCTCGACGCGATCACCTCGCCGACGCCCCACGAGATCGCCTCGCTCACCTCCTCGGGACGCTCGTCCACGAGGAGGATGAGGAGTGCCGCGTTCGGGTGGTTGATCGCGATCCCCTCGGTGATCGCGTGCATGAGCATCGTCTTGCCCGCGCGCGCCGGCGCCACGATGAGGGCGCGCTGGCCGTAGCCGATCGGCGCGATGAGGTCCACCGCGCGGCGCGTGACCTCCGGGCCGCCGCGCGCCGGCCGCCCGGTCTCGAGGTACAGCTTGCGTTCGGGGTAGGTCGCAGTGAGCGTCCCGAACTCGGGACGCTTCAGCGCGAGCGCGGGGTCCGCGTCGTTGATCGACGCCACGCTCGCGACCACGAGGCGCCCGCGGTGGTCGCGCCCCGCCATGCCGTGCACCAGGTCGCCGCGGCGCAGGCCGAGCTGCCGCGCGAGCTGCGGCGGGATGAACGCGTCGCCGGGGTCGGCGAGGTAGCTGTTCGCAGCGCGGCGCACGTAGCCGCCGTCGCGCGCCGGCTCGAACCAGCCAGTCACCTCGGTGTCCGCGGCGATGGCCACCGCGGGCTGGCGCTGCTCGTGCTGCGGCCGCTCGCCGCCGGGGCCCTGCTGTCCGCCCGCGCCGCGGTTGCGATCGCGGCCGCGATTGCGGCGATTCCGGCGTCCGCCGCGCTCGAACCGGTCCCCGCGGTCGCCGCGGTCGCCGCGGTCTCCACGCTGCTCGCCGCGGTCCGCACGCTCGCCGCGGTCGGGGCGGTCCCCGCGCTCCGGCCGCGCGACGGCGGCCGTGTCCGCGGCACCGGGTGCGGCGTCGTCCGGCGTGCGCGGCTCACGCGGCTCACGCGGCTCGCGCGGCTCGCGCGGCTCGCGCGCCTCTCGTGTCTCTCGTGTCTCGGTCGCGTCGCGCGGCTCGGGAGCGTCCCGCCCGTCGCTCGCGTCCGGCGCCGGCCGCGCGTCGAGCGTGGGGCGCTCCTCGGGCTCGCGCGGCGCGGCCGCCGTGGCCGCGGGCGCCGCACCGCCGACGTCGCGGTACGGGTTCACGTCGTCGTCTCCCGACTCGGTGTTCTCGGCGGTCACGTCATCGGTCGGGCGGCCGGCCGCGCGGGGGCGGCGGCGGTGGGGGCGTCGACGTTCGTTCATTCAGCTGGCGAAAAGAGTGGTGTGGGACGTTCTGGCACGCCCGAGCAGTCGAGCGGCGCGCACGCGGCGCGGCGCATTCGCACGCGGCGGGCGGTGACTCCATCGGGTTCCGACGCTTTGATGCACGTGCCGGCGTACTCGCCGGCACCCCCGGGCCGGAGCGACCTCGCTCGGCGCGGGCTCGGGCTGGCTGCACCCGGCGCACTGAGATGCCGGGCGGGCCGACCTGGTAGTTCTCGAGACGGGGCGGTCTGCGCGCTTCACGCGCGCGTACCCGGGTCCCTGATCCGCAGGGGCGGGTGGGTCTCTCGCTCGCCACGGCCGCGGACAACTCACGCGGTGCGGGCGATTCAGTCCTCCGTGGCGGCGTCTCGCACCGGGAGCGCCGATGAGGGCCGCGCAGGCTACGCTCGACGGATCGCGGCAGAGAGGCCGCGCCGACGGACACCAGATTATGTCCTCGCGGCGGCGGTTGCGCAATCCCGTCGCGCACCCGCCGCCGCACCTCGGAGCCCGTGCGAACTTCGTGCCGTATCCGCCCGGCCGCGCACGGCGCGCTTGCCCCGCCGGCGCTCCCCACCGACCTTGGTGCGCCTCGCCCACACCCTCGGAGGACGTCCCAGTGACCACGCGAACGCTCGCGGCCGCCGCCCTCGCGGCCACCGTCCTCGGCGCCGGCACCGCGCGCGCGCAGAGCGCGACGCCGGCGGCCCCGCTGCTCACGCCGGCGCAGCTCATCGCGTCCGCCGTCCTGCCGCTCCCGCCGGCGCTGCGCGAGGGCGCCACCGTGCTGCGCCTCGAGGGCACCGGCGCCACCTCGGTGCTCCGTCGCGGCGCGGGGGCGATGATCTGTCTGACGGACAGTCCGACGACGACCCGCTTCCACGTCGCCTGCTACCACCGCGACCTCGAGCCGTTCATGGCGCGCGGCCGCGCGCTGCGCATGGCGGGCATCACCTCGCAGGAGCGGGTGGACAGCGCGCGCTTCGCGGAGATCCAGGCGGGCACGCTGAAGATGCCCGGCCACCCGTCGTCGCTCTACTCGCTCACCGGCCCCGCGGACGCCTTCGACCCCGCCACGGGCGAGGCGAAGGGCGCCTCCGCGCTCCACGTCGTCTACATCCCCTTCGCCACGAGCGAGACGACGGGGCTCTCCACGGCCCCCGCGCGTGGGAGCGCGTGGCTCATGAGCCCCGGCACGCCGAAGGCGCACATCATGTTCACGCCGACGATGTGAGCTGCCACCGCGCACCGCGCGGTGCGTGGTACGCCGTGGTGGTGGTTACATTGCCCCCATGGCCACCTCGCACATCGACTCCGTCCGCGCCGAGATCGCGGACGCCGTCGTCCGCTATCAGGAGCACGCCAACATCGCCGAGCTGCTCGACCGGCTCGCGCGCGCCGCGGAAGGCGCGGACGCCGACGCGCTCGCCGCGGCCGTCGAGCCCTACCGGGACATCCCCGAGGTCGCCGGCCCGGTGTACGAGAAGATCGTCGCGCAGCGGCCGAACGACGCGCACGCGCTCGTGGTGCTCGCGAGCGCGTACTGGCTCTCGGGCCGCGGCCCGGAGGTCGTGGGCGAGCTCGCGTCGCGCGCCATCGCCGCCGATCCGGGCAACCGCGGGGCGTGGCACCTCTGGGCGCTCACCGAGGGGAGCCCGCGCGAGCGCACGCGCCGCTGGCGGCAGGTGAGCCAGCGCTTCCCCGAGGACGACCTCGCGCGCGCGAACCTCGCGGACAACGCCGCCAGCCTCGCCGGCGCGGAGCACGACACCGAGGCGCTCGCGCTGGCGATCCACTCCTACGAGGAGCTCCTCGCGCGCACCGCGGTCCCCGCGCAGCGCGAGGCGCTCGAGGGCGCGCTGCGGACGCTGCGCGCCTGGAGGCTGTAGCCGTGGCCCACGACGCGCACGCGCCGGACGGCGCGCGGTCGGGCGCGGGGCGCGGGGCGCTCGACGAGTTCGACGCGTTCCGCGCGCGGATGAACGCCGAGATCCTCGCCGAGAACAACCTCGTCGTCAACCGCTTCTTCAACCTCGACACGCGCACGTACGAGGCGGGCGCGCTCGACGTCCGCACCAAGGAGCTCCTCGGCCTCGTCGCGTCGCTCGTGCTCCGCTGCGACGACTGCGTCACCTACCACCTGCTGCGCTGCGACGAGGAGGGGCTGACGCGCGCGCAGATCGTCGAGGCGATGAGCGTGGGGCTGGTCGTCGGCGGGTCGATCGTGATCCCGCACCTGCGGCGCGCCGTGGACCGGCTGACGGAGATCGAGGCGCGGAAGGCAAAATGAGTCGTGGGTCGTGAGGCGAGGGCGCCGCTCGGCAGCCCAGGACCCGCGACCCACGACCACGACCCGCGACCGCTCTACGCTACGCGCTCTCGACCACGCTCCCCGGCATCAGCGCGCAGAGGGCATCGATCACGTCGCCGAGGTCGAAGGGCTTGCGCACCATGGGGCAGCCGCACGCCTCGATGATGCGCTGCGCGCGGGCCGTCACGTCGCCCGTGAAGAAGAGCGTCTGCGTCTTGAGGTGGGGCTGCAGGGCGACCGCCTGGTGGAAGAGCACGTCGCCGCGCACGTCGGGGATGCGCAGGTCCACGACCATCGCGTCGAACGACTCGGCGCGGAGGCGCGCCTCGGCCGCCTCGCCCGAGTGCGCGGCCACGACGGCGAAGCCGGCACGGCGCAGCGCGAGCTCGAGCGCGAGGCAGATCGACGGCTCGTCGTCCACGACGAGCACGCGTCCGCGAACGCCTCCTCGGACGCCTCCTCGGGTGCCTGTTGCCGCCAAGATCCTCACTGCTCCCTCGCATTCATATCGGGCTCCTCGTCGGGCTCTTCGTCCGGCGCGGCGTCCGTCGCCGTCGACTGCTCGTCTGCGTCTTCCGGGTCGTCGACGCGCTCGGCGCCGGGCCCCGGGTAGACCATCTCCACCAACCGCTCCACCAGCTCCCCCGGCCCCACCCGCCGCCGCAGCTCGGCGACCGTGGCCCCGAAGGCGCCCCGCACGTGCTTCGCGAACAGCTGCCGCGAGCTGTACTTCAGCTTGGACGCGACCTCCTCCGCCGTCGTCCGCGCCCCCCGCAGCAGCGAGTAGGCGCGCAACAGCCGCGCCCCCCGCACCACCACCGCCGGCGAGGCGAGCCCCGCCGACTCCAGCAACCGGTACAGCGTGCGTACCGGCACCCCCGCGGACGACGCGAGGTCGCCCGCCTCGAACTCGCGCGGGTGGCGGAACAGCCGCTCCACCGCCCGCTGCACCGGCACCGGCAGCAGCGCCAGGGGCACCGCCAGCCGCTCCAGCACCTCGTCGCCCAGCTTGATCCCCGGCTGCTGCTCGATCAGCTCCCGCAACCGGCCCGGCTCGTCGTCGAACCGGTGGAACACCACCTGGTGCACCCCGTGCTTCGCCAGCTCCACCAGCGCCCGCGCCGCCGACGGGGAGAACGTCGTGTAGATCACCACCGGCAGCGACGGCTGCTGCTCCACGATCGCCGCCAGCTCCGGCACCCTCGACCCGCCCTCGGCGAGCGGGTCCACCACCAGGACATCCACCGGCTCGCGCCGCAACCTTCGCGCGAGCTCTCCCCAATCCGCCGTCCCGACCACACTATGAGGGTCGCGGTCGGCCTCCGTTCGCTCGAGGACCCGCTTGAGGTGGGCGAACAGCGACGGGGGAAGGAGGGCGACGACGTCCATGGCGTGGCAGAAAAGTGCACCATTCTGGCAGAAAACGCACCTTTCTGCCTTCGCCCGGCGCCGCGACTTTCGGGGGGTAGCAAATCCCTCCCAGCCGCGCCCAATCCCTCGAGGCTCGCATGCCCCGTCGTATCGTCCTCCTCGCGCTCGCCCTCACCTCGCTTGTTCTCGGTGCTTGCGCCGCGCCCACCGCGCCGCGCGCGGACACGACCGACAGCGCCTGCTCGATCATCACGAACGGCTCGCACACCCGCGGCTGCTGACCACCCCGCGCGGCGGGCCGTCGGTCACCCGACGCCCGCCGCCGCGCGCATCCGCGTGATCGCCCGAGCCACCTCCCGCACCGGCTCGGGCGCCTGCGCCTCGGGCGCCGCCGCCGCCGAACGCTTGCGGCCCAGCCCGGCCAGCCCCGCCTCCACGTCGAACGCCACCTTGTGGAACGAGTGCCGCGTCGCCAGCGCGAGCGCACGCTCGTACGCGTCGCGCGCCAGCGCCAGGTGGCCGAACGTCTCGTAGCCGCGCCCCGCGTACAGGTGGAAGTACGCCTCCACCATCGGCGGGAGGTCCGCGTCCGCGAGCTCGCGCCGGTACTGCTCGAACACGGGCTCGCACCGGTCCAGCATCGCGATCTCCATGAGGTTCACGGTGCTCGTCCAGCGCACGTACTGCTCCTGCGCCGTCGCGGCGAGCAGCAGGTACGCATCGCGCGCCGCGCTCCGCACCCCGAGCTCGTGGAACGCGCCCGCGATGTCGCCGAGCACGCGGTCGCGCGCCGCCGGGCTGCTCGTGCCGCGGAGCGCCTCGTAGCCCAGCCGGATGGCCAGCGCGAAGTCGCCGCGGCGGATCGCCACGTCCGCGCGATCGTGCAGCGCCGTCGCGCGCACCTCCGTCAGGCCGTGCCGCTCGGCGGCGCCGATGGCGTCGTCGAGGATCGACTCCGCGCCGGGAAAGTTGCCCTTGTCGAGCGCCACCTTCGCGTCGCCGATGGTGGCGCGCAGCACCTTCACGATGTCGCCCGCCTTGCGCGCCACCTCGCCCGCGCGCCGGTAGGACGAGGCCGCCTCGGCCGGGTCGCCCAGCATGCGCGCGCAGTAGCCGAGCTGCATGTTCGCGTCGGCGGCGAGGTCGGCGTCCTCGATCGGGTGCGCGTGCTCGACGAGCGTGCGGAACACGTCCGCCGCCAGCTGCCAGCGGCCCTCGTAGTCGAGCGCGCGTCCATACGCCATGAGCCGCGGCGCGACGGCGGCGATGTCCACCTCGCGCGCGCGCTCCATCGCGTCGACGATGCCCTGCAGGATGCGACGCACCGGCGTGCCGGCGTCGACGAGCGCGACGGCTTCGCGCACCGCGCGCATCCCCCACGCGTCGGGCGCGGCGA
>JBJMNJ010000362.1:0-5610 GCA_045804325.1 Gemmatimonadaceae bacterium | reverse complement strand
ACCGACGCCGTCCAGGTCGTGCCCTGACGGACCCGACCGTTCGGGATGGAGGGGCCGCGACCATCGAGTCGCGGCCCCGCGTCGCGTAAGGGAGACGCTCGCCGGTTCGGTTGACTTCGCCTAACTCGTTGCCTAGCTTAGGTGTCTGTGCAAAAACGCCCCTCGCGGGCTGCCGAGACCCGGGTTGCATTCCGCACCGGTGAGGCCGGACGTCTACGCTGTAGGACATGGCAACCTATTCTGCAAAGCCGACGGACATCACGCACCACTGGTACGTGGTCGACGCTGACGGCATGGTGCTCGGCCGCCTCGCGACCGAGGTCGCCCGCGTCATCCGCGGGAAGCACAAGCCGATGTTCACGCCGCACATGGACACGGGTGACGGCGTCATCGTGATCAACGCGTCCAAGGTCCGTGTGACCGGCCGCAAGGACGAGCAGAAGCGCTACTTCCGCCACACGGGCTACATGGGGCACGAGCGCTTCACGCCGTTCGCCGAGATGATCAAGAAGCACCCCGAGCGGGTGATCGAGAAGGCCGTGTACGGCATGCTGCCGAAGACGGCGCTGGGCCGCGGCGCGCTGCGCGGGCGGCTGCGCGTGTACGCCGGTGCGGAGCACCCGCACAAGGCGCAGCAGCCGACGCCGCTCGACCTTCCCAACGCCAAGTTCTCGGAGAAGTAAGCCATGGCCGACAACACGACCTTCCAGGCCATCGGCCGCCGCAAGGAGGCCACCTGCCGCGTCTACCTGCGCCCCGGCTCGGGCAAGTGGGACGTCAACGGGCGCACGCTCGGTGACTACTTCCCGCGCCCGACGCTGGTCTCCGCCATCCAGCAGCCGTTCACCGCGACCGACAACCTCGGCCAGTGGGACGTCAAGGCGAACGTGGAGGGGGGCGGCGTCTCCGGCCAGGCCGGCGCCCTCCGCCTCGCGGTCGCCCGCGCGCTCGTGAAGATCGACGAACAGCACCGCCGCAAGCTCCGCGAGCTCGGGCTCCTCACGCGCGACGCCCGCGCCGTCGAGCGCAAGAAGCCTGGCCGCCCGAAGGCCCGCAAGCGCTTCCAGTTCTCGAAGCGTTAAACGGCCGGCGACGGGCGACCGGCGACTGCTCGAGCGGAGGAGCAGCGGTCGCCAGTCGCCTGTCGCCAGGTTCGTAGCAGTCAATCTCACACGCGTCCCGAGCGTGCTGCGGGTGCCGACACGGTCGGTCGCAGGGCGCAACGACGGTCGCGGAAGAAAAAACCCCATCAGGATTCAGGTTTTATGTACCAGCCTTCCCTCGAGCAGCTGCTCGCCGCCGGCGTCCACTTCGGGCACCAGACCCGTCGCTGGAACCCGAAGATGCGCCGCTTCATCTTCGCGGAGCGCAACGGCATCCACATCATCGACCTCCAGAAGACGCTCCGGCAGCTGGAGCTCGCGCAGCAGAAGGCGCGTGAGGTGGTGATGCGCGGCGAGAACGTGCTCTTCGTCTGCACCAAGCGGCAGCTCGCGCCCATCGTCATGGCCGAGGCGGACCGCTCGGGCGCCATGTACGTCACCGAGCGCTGGCTCGGCGGCCTCCTCACCAACTTCCAGACGGTCAAGAAGCAGCTCCGCCGCCTCAAGGAGCTCGAGAGCGGCGCGGAGGAGGGCGGCGACTTCGAGCAGTACACGAAGAAGGAGCAGCTCATGCTCAGCCGCGAGCGCGAGAAGCTCACGAAGAACCTGGCCGGCATCAAGAACATGACCCGGCTGCCCGGCCTGCTCTTCGTGATCGACTCCAAGAAGGAGCGCATCGCGGTGAGCGAGGCGAACAAGCTCGGCATCCCCATCATCGCGCTCGTCGACACGAACGCGGACCCCGACCTCATCACCGTCCCGATCGCCGGCAACGACGACGCGATCCGCTCGGTGGAGCTCGTGGCGAAGGCGATCGCCGACTCGATCGGCGAGGCGCGCCGCGAGGCGCCGGCGCCCCGCAGCGAGGAGGAAGAGGGCGGCGACGGCTCCACGTACAGCTCGGACCGCGGCGAGGGTCGCGGCGACCGCGGTGGCGACCGCGGCGGTCGTGGCGGCGGCGGAGAGGGCGACCGCAACCGGCGTCCGCGCCGGCGGCGCGCGAAGCCCGAGGCCATCGCGGCGCGCCTCAAGGGCGGTGCCGAGGGCGCCGAGGGAGAGACCCCCGAGGCGGCCGAGGCGGCCGAGGGCGGCGAGAGCGAGTGAGCACTGGCACGCCGCAGGGGAATCGGTAGACTACAAGACGCCGCCGGCCGCACTCGCCGGCGGCGTTTCCACGAGGGAGATTCGATGGGCACCGTGACGATCACACCGAAGCAGATCTCGGAGCTGCGCCAGCGCACCGGCGCGGGGATGATGGATTGCAAGAAGGCGCTCGAGGAAGCGAACGGCGAGATGGACCTCGCCGCCGAGAACCTCCGCAAGAAGGGCATCGCCAAGGCGGACAAGCGCGTCGACCGCGCCGCGTCCGAGGGCAAGATCGTCAGCCTCACGAGCCCCGACGGCCGCCACGGCGCCCTGCTCGAGCTGAACTCGGAGACCGACTTCGTCTCGCGCAACGAGGAGTTCCAGCGGCTGGCCGAGAACCTGGCGCAGCACCTCATGGAGGACGCCGCGACCGACGCCGTCGTGCACAAGGCGGAGGGCACGCCCTTCCTCGAGCGCCCGTACAAGGGCGGCGGCGCGGCGACCGTCGCCGAGGCCGTGAAGCAGGGCTCCGCGAAGACCGGCGAGAACGTCGTTCTCCGGCGCTACGCGCGCTTCAAGACCGACGGCGCCCTCGGCACGTACGTGCACCACAACGGCAAGGTCGCGGTGCTCGTCGAGGTCGGCGGCTCGAACGGCGAGGCCGCGACGCGCCTCGCGAAGACGGTCGCCGAGCACGTCGCCGCGGGCGTGCCCGCGGTGCCGCTCGCCGTCTCGCGCGACCAGGTGCCCACCGACGCGGTGGACCGCGAGCGCCGCATCTTCTCCGAGCAGGCCGCCGCGAGCGGGAAGCCGGCGAACATCGTCGCGAAGATGGTCGAGGGCCGCGTGGACAAGTACTTCAAGGAGATCACGCTCCTCGAGCAGCCGTGGGTGCGCGACGACAGCAAGACGATCGGCGACCTCGTGAAGGAGGCGAGCAAGGAGGCGGGCGCGGAGCTCAAGATCCGGCGCTTCGCCCGCTTCAAGATGGGCGAGGAGTAGCAGCGCCCGTGTCCGGCGCGTACCGCGTGGTCGAGCCCCAGCCGGGCCTGGCGTACCGCCGGGTCCTGCTGAAGATCTCCGGCGAGGCCCTCGCCGGCGCCAACAAGTTCGGCTTCGACTTCGAGACGATGGACCGCGTGGCCGGCGAGGTGTCCGGCCTCGCGTCCACCGGCTGCCAGGTGGGCCTCGTGATCGGCGGCGGCAACATCGTCCGCGGCTCGCAGATCTCGAAGATGGGCCTCGACCGCGTCGGCGCCGACTACATGGGCATGCTCGGCACCGTCATCAACGCGCTCGCGATGCAGGACGTGCTCGAGCGGAAGGGGCTCGACACGCGCGTGATGACCGCGATCCGGATGGAGGAGCTCGCGGAGCCCTACATCCGGCGCCGCGCCCTCCGGCACTTCGAGAAGGGGCGCACGGTGATCTTCGCGGCCGGGACGGGCAACCCGTACTTCTCCACGGACACGGCGGCGGTGCTCCGCGCCATCCAGATCAAGGCCGACGTCATCATCAAGGCGACCAGCGTCGACGGCGTCTACTCGGCCGACCCGAAGAAGGACCCGACCGCGAAGTTCTACGAGAGCATCAGCTACCGCGACGTGATGCTCGAGGACCTCAGGGTGATGGACCAGACGGCGATCACGCTGTGCCGCGAGAACGACCTGCCCGTGATCGTGCTGAACCTCCACACGCCGGGGAACGTCGCCCGCGCGATCCGCGGCGAGCGCGTCGGCACGCTGGTGCGGTGAGCCGTGCGCGGCGCCCACGACACCGTTAACTGACAGCTCGAATGGCCCCCGTCACGATCCAGCAGATCACGAAGGACGCCCGCGCCGGCATGGACAAGGCGCTGGAGAACACGCGCCGCGAGTTCAACAGCGTGCGCGCCGGCAAGGCCTCGCCGAACATGCTCGACACGGTGCGCGTCGAGGCGTACGGCACGCAGATGCCCCTGAACCAGGTGGCGACCGTCTCCTCGCCCGAGCCCCGCCTCCTGATCGTCACCCCGTTCGACAAGGGGCAGATCAAGGTCATCGAGAAGGCGATCCGCGAGAGCGATCTCGGGGTGGAGCCCTCGACCCAGGGGCAGCTCATCCGCGTGCCGCTCCCCGCGCTCAACGAGCAGCGCCGCAAGGAGCTGATCAAGGTCATCCACAAGTACGCGGAGGAGGGGCGCATCGCCATCCGCCACGCGCGCACCCACGGCCGCGACCTGCTGAAGAAGGTCGACGGCGTGAGCGAGGACGACAAGAAGCACGCCGAGAAGGAGCTCCAGAAGTTCCACGACGACGCGATCAAGAAGGTCGACGACATGATCAAGGTGAAGGAAGCCGAGATCATGGAGGTGTGAGGCCAGCCCGTGAAGCGTCCGAGCGCGGCCGACCTCCTGGCCCAGATCCGCGTGCACGGCGGCGTGCCGCGCCACGTCGCCATCATCATGGATGGCAACGGGCGCTGGGCGCGCGAGCGCCTCATGCCGCGCCCGATGGGCCACCGCTCCGGGATGAAGTCGGTCCGCGAGGTGGTCGAGGGCGCGCTCGCGGTGGGCCTCGAGCACCTGTCGCTGTTCGCCTTCTCGCAGGAGAACTGGCAGCGGCCGGTCACCGAGGTCTCCGCACTCATGTCGCTCCTCGAGGAGTACATCAGCCGCGAGGCGGACGAGCTCGAGGAGAAGGGCGTGCGCGTGCGCGTGCTCGGGGAGGTCGAGCGCCTGACGCCGAGCGCCGCCGCGGCGGTGGGGCGCGTCGTGAGCCAGACGGCGCACGGGTCGCAGCTCACGCTCAACCTCTTCATCTCGTACGGCGGCCGCGCCGAGATCGTGCGCGCCGCCCGCCTGCTCGCGCGCGAGGCGGCCGCGGGGCGCCTCGACCCGGAGGCGATCGACGAGCGCGCCTTCGCGGAGCGGCTGTTCACCGCGGACACGCCGGACCCGGACCTCCTCATCCGCACGTCCGGGGAGCAGCGCATCTCGAACTTCCTCCTGTGGCAGATCGCCTACGCGGAGCTGTTCATGTCGCGCGTGCTCTGGCCGGACTTCACGCGGCGGGAGCTCTTCGAGGCCGTGCGCGACTTCCAGGGCCGCGAGCGCCGCTTCGGCCGCGTGCCGGCGTAGCGCGCGGCATTCCGTGAGCGAGCTCGTCAAGCGGGTCCTCTTCTCGGTCGTCGCGGCGCCGCTCGCCATCGCGATCGTCTGGTTCGGCGACGCGCCCCTCGCGACGCTGCTCGCGGTCGCCGCCGCCGTCGGCGCGTGGGAGCTCTACCGCATCGCCCGGGCGGGCGGCGTCGCGCCGCTCGACTGGGTGGGGATCACCCTCGCCGCGCTCGTGCCGCTGGCGGTGCACGCGCACTACCGCCGGGTCTTCACCACGCCGGCCGCGCTCTGGGTGGTGCTCGCGCTGGCCGTGGTCGGCGCCGC
>JBJMNJ010000361.1:0-8633 GCA_045804325.1 Gemmatimonadaceae bacterium | reverse complement strand
GCGCTCGACGCGCCGCTCGGCAGCGCCACCGCGCCGCGGCCGCTCGTGGCGCTCGACGCCTCGGCGAGCTGGCGGCGCGGCGGCGCGGCGCGGTGGGAGGAGGCGCGACGCCGCGTCGCGGCGCTGGGCGCGGACTCCGTGCTCCTCGTCGGCGACTCGGCGCGCGCCGTTACGCCGGGCGCGCTGCCCGCCGTCCCGGGCGACGCGGCGTCGCGCGTTCGCCCCGCCGTCGACCGCGCGCTCGCCGCCGGCCGCGCGCTCGTCCTCGTCACCGACGGCGAGGTCGACGATCCCGACGCGCTCGACCTCCTGCCCACCGGCTCGTCGGTCGAGACGCTCGGCGCGCCGAGCGCGCCCGACGCCGCCGTCCTCACGCTCGAGGCGCCGCGCGCCCTCGGCCGCGGCGACACGCTCTCGGCGCGCGTCACCGTCGCGGCGGGCGGCGCGGGCGCGGCGGCGGGCGCGGTGGCGCTCCGGCTGGGCGGTCGCGAGCTCGCGCGTGCCCCGCTCGCGGCGCTCTCGCCCTTCGGCGAGGCGCGCGTGGAGCTCCGCGCGCCGCTGTCGTCCGAGGGGACGGCAGTGCTCTCGGCGATCGTGACGACGCCCGGCGACGCGGAGCGGCGCAACGACACGGCGTCCGCCGCCATCGACGTCTCGCCCGCCGCGGGCGCGGTGTTCGTGTCCACCGCGCCGGACTACGACGCGCGCTTCGCGCTCGCGGTGCTGCGCGGCACGTCGGCGCTCCCTACGCGCGGCTACTTCCGCGTCGCGCCCGGGCAGTGGCGCGTCGAGGGGACGCTCGCGCCGGTGGACGAGGGCGTCGTGCGCGCGGCGGTGCGCGACGCGCCACTCGTCGTCCTGCACGGCGACACGGCGGCGTTCGGGCCGCCGCGCCGCGCCGCACGCGGGGCGCTCGCCCTGGTGGCGCCTCCGGCCGTGCGCGAGGAGGCCGAGTGGTTCGCCGTGGGCGCCACGCCGTCGCCGCTCTCGGGAGCGCTCGCGGGAATCCCCTGGGACAGCCTCGCGCCGCTCGAGGTGGCGCCCGCGCTCCCGCGCGGCGACTGGGAGGGCCTCGACACCCGGCGCGGCCGCCGCTTCGAGCGACGCCCGGCGGTGGTGGGCTTCGAGCCGAGCGCCGCCGATGGGCGCCGCGTCGTGGTCGTCGGCGCGTCCGGCTTCTGGCGCTGGCGCTTCCACGGCGGCACCGGCGTGGACGCGCACGCGGCGTTCTGGGGGAGCGTCTTCGACTGGCTCGCGTCCGAGCGGCCGGAGTCGCGCGCCGCCGCCCCCGCCGATCCCGCCGTGCGTGAGGGGGAGCCGGTGCGCTGGCGCCGAGGAGGCCGCGACTCCGCGCTCGCCGTCACCCTCGCACCGATGGGAGCGCCGCGCGGCGATTCGAGCCGCACGCGAACGGTGACGCTCCGCTGGCCCGCCGGCGCCACCGTGGCGGAGGCGCCGCCGCTCCCGGCCGGCGTCTACGACGTGACCGCGCGCGGCGCGCGCGGCGTGCTCGTGGTGAACCCGTCGCGCGAGTGGCTCCCGCGCCGCCCGGCGGCCGCCGCGAAGCAGTCCGCCGGCACCGCGCCGAGTGGCCCCTCGCTTCCACTCCGCGACGCGCGCTGGCCGTATCTGGCGGTCGTGGTGCTCCTGTGCGCGGAGTGGCTGCTGCGGCGAAGGGCGGGGATGAGGTAGCGGCCCTCGGCCTACAGCCCTCGGCCCTGGGCCGCGGCCGACAGTCCTCGGCCCTCGGCCTGCTCACGCGACTCCTCGCGGCGCGGACGGCGTACACGGGCCGCCACGCCGCGTACGCCGTTCCGCGGCCGAGGGCCGAGGGCCGAGGGCCGAGGGCGCGTTAACTTGTGACCATGCGAATTCTTCAGAAGAGCGGCGACCAGCCCCGCCGGTCGCTGTGGCAGAAGATCAAGGACGTCGCGCTGATGGACGTCGCCGTCCTCGCGAAGGGCGGCGTGAAGGCCGGCTCGCTCGAGGCGCTCGAGGAGCTGCTCATCGGCGCGGACTTCGGCGTGCCCACGACGCTGCGCCTCGTCGGCGACGTCGAACGCCTGGCCGCGCGCGGCAAGGTGAAGTCGGAGGAGGAGTTCCTCGGCGCGCTGCGCGACGGCGTGGAGGCCGCGCTGCGCACGGGCAACGGCGACCCCGCACTGCGGCTATCCGCGTCGAAGCCGACCGTCATCCTCGTGATCGGCGTGAACGGCGCAGGCAAGACGACCTTCATCGCGAAGCTCGCGGCGCGGCTGCGAGGCGAGGGGAAGCGCGTGATCGTGGGCGCGGCCGATACCTTCCGCGCCGGCGCCATCGACCAGCTGCGGACCTGGGCCGAGCGCGTCGGCGCGGAGTTCGTGGGCGGCAAGCCCGGCTCCGACCCGGCCGCGGTCGCCTTCGACTCGGTGGACGCCGGCGTGTCGCGCGGGGCCGACGTCGTCATCGTGGACACCGCGGGGCGGCTGCACACGAGCGACGCGCTGATGGACGAGCTGCGCAAGGTGGAGCGCGTGGTGAAGCGGCGGCTCCCGGACGCGCCGCACGAGACGCTGCTGGTGCTCGACGGCACCATCGGCCAGAACGCGGTGCAGCAGGCGCGCACGTTCTCGTCTGCGGTGCCCGTGACGGGCCTCGTCGTGACGAAGGTCGACGGCACCGCGCGCGGCGGCGTCGCGGTCGCGGTGCACGAGGCCATTGATGTCCCGGTGAAGTTCCTCGGCACCGGAGAGAAGGCGACGGATCTCGTGCCATTCGACGCGAGGGAGTTCGCTCGCGAGGTGCTGGAAGGATGAAGGCTGCGGGCTGCGGGCCGCGGGCTGCGGAAAACCCCCGGGACCCCAGCAGTGGCCTCCGGGCGATTCGGGCCCGCAGCTCGCAGCCCGCAGCCCGCAGCCGACGCTGACGATGCCCGCCCCCACGCCCAAGGCCCGCCTCTACCTCGACACGGCCGTCACCTACCTCAAGGGCGTCGGGCCGCGGCGCGCGGAGCAGCTCGCGCGGCTCGGCATCTTCACCGCCCGCGACCTCCTGTTCCACGTCCCGCACCGCTACGAGGACGCGAGCACCGTCGCCCCGATCAAGTCGCTCGAGCCGGGGATGGACGCGACGATCATCGGGCGCGTCGTGTCGAAGGGCGTCATCCCGACGCGGAAGGGCCTGCGCATCTTCCAGGCGGTCGTGAAGGACGACACGGGCATGATCGAGTGCTCGTGGCCGGGGCAGCCCTTCCTCGACCGCACCATCCAGAAGGGGGACTCGCTCCTCCTCACCGGCACCGTGAAGTTCTTCCACGGCCGCCAGCTCCAGCCGCGGGAGTTCGTCAACCTCGGCGAGGAGGAGGACGAGGAAGGAACGGCCGGAGGACGCGTGCTCGCCGTGTACCCGGCCACGGAGGGGCTGAACTTCAAGGCCATCCGCGGGCTGATCGACGGCCACCTCGACCAGCTCCTGCCGCTCGTCGAGGAGTACCTCCCGCCGGAGGTGGTGGCCGAGGGGGGCGTGCCGGAGCTGCGCGAGGCGCTGCGTCTCGTGCACCGCCCGCCGTCCATTCCCGAGGCGATGCGCGGGCGCTCCCGGCTCGCGTACGAGGAGCTGTTCTTCGTCCACGTGCTGCACCGGCGCGCGAACGCGCTCGCGCGCGAGAAGCGGGGCGGCATCGAGTTCGCGAACCGGCGGGAGCTCACGAGCGCGCTCAAGGCCGCGCTCCCCTACGAGCTCACGGGCGCGCAGGTGCGCGCGCTGCGCGAGATCTTCGCCGACATGTGCGGCGACCGCCGCATGCACCGCCTGCTCCAGGGCGACGTGGGGAGCGGCAAGACGATCGTCGCGCTGTTCTGCTGCCTGCTCGCGATGGAGAACGGCTACCAGGCGGCCGTGATGGCCCCCACGGAGCTGCTGGCCGAGCAGCACGCGCGATCGATGGGGCAGCTGCTTGAGCCGCTCGGCATCCGCCCGCTCCTCGTGACCGGCAGCCTGTCGACGAAGGAGCGCCGCGCGGCCGCCGAGGTGATGGCGCGGCCCGCGCCGCTGCTCGTGGTCGGCACGCACGCGCTCGTGCAGGACGCGACGACCTTCGCGAAGCTCGGCTTCGTCGCCATCGACGAGCAGCACCGCTTCGGCGTCGAGCAGCGGGCGGCGCTCGGCGCGAAGGGGCATCGGCCCGACGTGCTGCTCATGAGCGCGACGCCGATCCCGCGCACCATCGCGCTCACGCTCTACGGCGATCTCGACGTGAGCGTGCTGGACGAGCGCCCGCCGGGCCGGCAGCCCATCACCACGGCGCTCCGGCCCGAGTCGGCGCGCGAGCGCGTGCTGCAGTTCCTCGACCGCGAGCTGGACAAGGGGCGCCAGGCGTACGTCGTCTACCCGGTGATCGAGGAGTCGGAGAAGACGGACCTCCGGGCGGCCACGACGGCGTTCGCGGAGCTCAGGGAGGGCCCGCTCGCGCACCGTCGCGTGGAGCTGCTGCACGGGCGCATCCCGAACGACGAGCGGGACGACGTCATGCGCCGGTTCCGCGACGGGCTGGTCGACGCGCTCGTCGCGACGACGGTGATCGAGGTGGGCATCGACGTGCCGAACGCCACGGTGATGCTCATCGAGCACCCCGAGCGCTTCGGCCTCTCGCAGCTGCACCAGCTCCGCGGCCGCGTGGGCCGGGGCGGCGAGCAGTCGTTCTGCATCCTCCTCGGCGACGTCGGGCGCGAGGCGGGGGAGCGGCTCCGCATCTTCGTCGAGACCGAGGACGGCTTCGCGATCGCGCGCGCCGACCTCCAGCTCCGCGGCATGGGCGACATCTTCGGCGAGCGGCAGAGCGGGGTGCCGACCTTCCGAGTGGCCGACCCGCTGCGCGACGAGGAGCTCAACGAGCGCGCGCGCGTGGCGGCGACGGCGATCCTGGAGCGCGACCCGGAGCTGACGCGCCCGGAGCACGCGGGGCTGCGGCGCGTGATGGGCGAGCGGTACGCGCGGAGCCTGGCGCTCTTCCGCGTGGGCTGACGCGTCCGAGGGCCGATGGCCGAGGGCCGAGGGCCGAGGACCGGGCCTCAGGGCCTGGGCGTCGCCAGCCGCTTCTTGATCCGGTCCAACTCCTCCTTCGTGCTCGCGAGCTCGGTGCGCGCGGCGGCGAGCTCCTCGCGGAGTCGCCTGAGCTCCTGCTCGCGCGAGCGGTCGCCACGGTCGCGCTCCGTGCGGTCGCGCGCCGCCCCCTCGCGGCTGTCCGCCTCGCGGCCGGTCGCGTCGTCGATCGCGGCGCGGAGCGAGGCCACCTGGCGCTCCAGCGAGTCCGTGGAGACGGCGGCCCGGCGCAGGAGCGTCGCCTCGAGGTGGCGATCGGCCGTCGAGTCGCTCAGGTACGCGTCGAAGAGCTGCGCCGCGGCCCCTGCCGAGCTTTCGGGGTTGGCGGGGTCGAGGCGGTAGAGCGCCCGCCAGTAGAGCGTCTCGTGCGCCTCGTCCGACTTGGGGCGCTGCCGGGCGTACTGCGCGAGCACGCTGTCCGCGACGGCGTAGCGGCCGTCACGCACGGCCTGCGCGGCCGCGCCGCGCGCGTCGCGCCACGCGGAGGGCTCGCCGCGGCCGAACAGGCTCCGGAGGGGAGCGCATCCAGCCGCCCCGAGGACGAGCGCGAGGGCGATGGGGATCCGGGCGGCGCGCGGGCTCACGTGGCGGCGGTCTCTGCCATCACGGCGTGCGGGTGCGAATAGGTGCGGCGGTGTCCGTGGACCTCCGCGGGCATGACGATGGTGAACGTCGTGCCGTGGCCGGGCGTGCTCGCCACCGAGATGGTGCCCCCGTGCGCGTCCACGATGCCCTTGGCGATGGCCAACCCGAGCCCGGTGCCCTTCGCGGACGCCGCGCCCTGGTTGTCGGCCTGGTAGAACTTCTCGAAGATGCGGGGAAGCTGCTCCGGCGGAATGCCTGCGCCCGTGTCGCGCACCTCGAGTTGCACCTTTCCTGCCACCGGCGTCGCCACGAGCTGTACCAGCCCGCCGCGCTCCGTGAACTTGAAGGCGTTCGACAGGAGGTTCCCGAGCACCTCGTTCACCCGGTCCGGGTCCCAGCACACCTCGTCCGGGAGCCCCTCGTCTCGCACGAGCTCGAACTCCACCTCGCGCTGGTGGGCCAGCACTTGGAAGGCCTCCTCGAGGTCCCGGAGGAAGGCGTCGAGGTTCATCGGCCGCGGCTCGACCCGGCCGCCGCCCGCCTCGAAGCGCGAGATGTCGAGCAGGTGCTTCACGAGCCGGTTCAGCGTGTGGCTCTGGGTCGTGAGCGTGCGGAGGATCTCCCGCTGCTTCGGCGTCAGGTCCCCGTAGACGTTCTCGTCGAGGAGCTGGAGGTAGCCCAGGATGACGTTGATCGGGGTCTTGAGCTCGTGGGACGCCACGGAGACGAACTCGGCCTTGAGCTTGTCCAGCTCGGCGAGCTGCGCCGTCATGGCCTGGTAGCTCACCGCGAGACGACCGAACTCGTCGCGCCGGTCGGACGGGATCCGGAGGCGGTGATCGAGGTCGCCGTCCGCCACGGCGGCCATTCCCAGCTCGAGGTCGCGGACGGGGTTCGAGATGCTCCGCGTCAGCAGGGCGGCGATGAGCGCGGCGAGGGCCAGCGCCACGAGCAGGGCGGCGATCGACCCGTCGCGCGCCTGCCGCGTGAGCTGCTCGGCCGCGTCCACGCGCTCGCTCGTGCGCCGCGAGAGCTGCGCCTCCGCGCGCCGGGTGGTGCGCTCCAGGGCGGCGATGGCGGGTTGGCTGACGCTGTCGGAGAGCCGCTCGGCCTCGGCCACGCGCCCGGCGCGGGCGAGCTGGCGCTGGAGCGCGGTGCTGCGAACGAGCGTGTCCACCTGGGCGCGCCCGGCGCGGGCCTCACCCTCGAGCTTGAGGGCCCGGAGCGAGTCGGTGAGGCGCGCCAGCGTGTCGAGCTGCGCCTCGAGCCGCTCGCGCGGGCCGGCGCTGTCGGGCACCGCGTACGACGCGAGGTCGAGCTGCGCCAGCTCCTCGGCCGCCGCGCGCATGCGCCCCACGAGGAGCGACGCGCCGAACTCCTGCGTGCGCAGCCTCGCCATGGAGCGGTCCACGCTGCGCAGCGCGCGGATGGAGAGCAGCTGCGGCAGCACGAGCACGAGCGCCACGGCGGCGATGCCGAGCGAGAGGCGGGTGCGCAGCGTCATGCGGCGCGCCCCGCGCGCGATTGACCGCCACGGCGGGCCCGTCTAGCTTGCCGGTTCACGTGCGCCCCCCTGGGGCGGTGCCGCTCAGTCACGCCGCTTTCGCCGCTCCATGACACCCCCGTTCGTACGCATCGCCGACCTGCACGCGCACGTAGGCACCCCAGTCGTCGTGCGCGGCTGGGTGACCCACGTGCGCTCGTCAGGCAAAGTTGCCTTCGTGGTCGTGCGGGACGGAAGTGGCACGGTGCAATGTGTGGTGGTGAAGAGTGCGGTGCCGCCGGAGGTGTGGCAGCGCTTTGGCGACCTCACGACGGAGACTTCGGTCGCCGTGACCGGCGAGGTCCGTGCCGAGGCGCGCGCGCCCGGAGGTCACGAGCTTGGTGTGACGGACCTCACCGTCGTCGGACCCAGCCCGACGGACTACCCGATCCAGCCGAAGGAGCACGGCATCGACTTCCTGCTCGACCACCGGGCGTTCTGGCTGCGCAGCCCCCGGCAGGTGGCGATCATGCGCGTGCGCCACGAGCTCGAGCAGGCCATCCACGACTTCTTCTACGAGCGCGGCTTCACGCGCGTCGACACGCCGCTGCTCACCTCCGCCATCGGCGAGCGCTCCGGGCTCTTCGAGACCGAGTACTTCGACGAGGGCAAGGCCTACCTCGCGCAGACCGGCCAGCTCTACGGCGAGGCCGCGGCCGCGGCGCTCGGAAGAATCTACACCTTCGGGCCCACCTTCCGCGCGGAGAAGTCCAAGACGCGGCGCCACCTCACCGAGTTCTGGATGATCGAGCCGGAGGTGGCGTGGAACGACTCCGAGGACAACATGCGGCTGCAGGAGGACTTCGTCAGCTTCCTCGTGCAGCGCGCCCTCGAGCGCCGGGGCGCCGAGCTCGCGGAGCTCGGGCGGGACGTCTCGAAGCTGGCGCCCGTGAAGGCCCCGTTCCCGCGCGTCGACTACTCGGACGCGGTCGTGACGCTCCAGGGGAAGGGGAGCGCGATCAAGTGGGGCGACGACCTCGGCGCCGAGGACGAGGCGCTGCTCGTGGAGGACTACGACCGCCCGATCTTCGTGAAGAACTACCCGAAGGAGGCGAAGGCCTTCTACATGAAGGAGAACCCCGCCGACCCGCGCACCGTCCTCTGCGACGACTGCCTGGCGCCGGAGGGGTACGGGGAGATCATCGGCGGCTCGCAGCGCGAGGACGACTACGACAAGCTGCTCGGGCGCATTCGCCACGAGGGCCTGCCGGAGGCGGCGTACGACTGGTACCTCGACCTGCGCCGGTACGGCACGTTCGTGCACTCGGGCTTCGGCCTCGGTCTCGAGCGCACGGTGGCGTGGATCTGCGGAGTGGAGCACATCCGCGAAGTGATACCATTTCCCAGAATGATGGAACGCTTGCGTCCCTGAGGAACGGGACGAGGGAATCGGGACGCGGGACGCGATGCTGGGCAACGACGGTAG
>JBJMNJ010000360.1:0-6866 GCA_045804325.1 Gemmatimonadaceae bacterium | reverse complement strand
CGGGTGCTGCGCGCCCGCGGCGTGGACGCGGCGCCCGTGCCGCTCGACGCGTGGGAGCCCGCGTACGGCCGCGTGGCGGAGGCGCAGGCGCGGTGGGAGGCGGCCCACGGCCAGCCGCTGCCGCAGGCGTGACGACGGCGGGCGAGCGCGCCGCCGGGGACCGCGCGTCGGGGGCGGGGCTGCGCATTCGCCGTGCGGCGGCCGCGGACCTCGACGCGGTGCACGCGATCGAGCGGCATTCGTTCAGCGACCCGTGGTCGCGCGGGTCGTTCGCGGCGCTCCTGGCCGACCCGCGCGTGCTCTTCATCGTGGCGGTCGGCCCCGGCGACGGGGCGCTGACGGCCCCGGGGCGTCTCCTGGGTTACGCCGTCGCGACCTTCGTCGTCGATGAGGCGGAGCTCGCCAACCTTGCGACCGCGCCCGAGGCGCGCCGGCAGGGGGTGGGCGGGCTCCTTCTCGACGAAGTGATTCGCGGGGCCGTCACGCGGGGAACGCGCGAGCTGTTCCTCGAGGTCCGCGAGTCGAATGCCGCGGCGCGCGCGCTCTACGGGTCGCGCGGGTTCGCGCAGGTGGGGCGCCGGCGGGGCTACTACCGCCGGCCGGTCGAGGATGCGCTGGTGCTGCGGCTCGGACTGGATCAGTAGCGCGTGAACGTGCGGCGCCGTGTTACGATGAAGGGCGCACGCATCTGGTGATAGCTGGGTTGGATGAGGCCTTTACACTTCGCGGCGAGAACATCCCACTCTCGCCCAGGAGGCACCGTGAGTCGCAGTCTCAACAAGGTGATGCTGATCGGCAACCTCGGGAACGACCCCGAGGTCCGTTCGACGTCGGGCGGCGGGCGCGTCGCCACCTTCTCCCTCGCGACGAGCCGCAGCTGGAACGACCAGCAGGGCAACAAGCAGGAGAAGACGGAGTGGCACCGCTGCGTCGTCTGGAACACGAAGGGCTCGCAGCTCGCCGACATCGTCGAGCGCTACGTCCACAAGGGCGACAAGATCTACGTGGAAGGGCGCATCGAGTACCGGCAGTGGCAGGACAAGGAAGGGCAGACCCGCTACAGCACCGAGATCAACGTCCGCGAGCTGATCATGCTCGGCGGCCCGCGGCAGGGCGGCGGCTCGTCGGAGCACGACGGCGAGGAGCAGCGCCCGCAGAGCCGCCCCCGGGCGGCGGCGCCGACGGCGAAGGGCGCGGCGGCGGGCGGCGGGGACTTCGAAGATTTCCCAGGAGCGCTCGAAGATGAGGATGACGATCTCCCGTTCTAGCTGGGTGGTCGCGCTCGCAGTGGGGGCCGCGCTGGCCCCCGCTGCCGTGTCGGGCCAGGAGCCCGCGGCGCGGCCGGCCGAGGCGCGGACCCACACCGTGCGCCCCGGCGACACGCTGTGGGACCTGGCGCGCACCTACCTCGGCGACCCCTTCCTCTGGCCCGAGATCTACCGGGTCAACACGGAGATCGTCGAGGATCCGCACTGGATCTATCCCGGCGAGGTGCTGACCATCCCGGGCGGCATCGCGGGCGCGGAGCCTGCGGTGGTCGCCGAGGCCGAGGAGGCGCAGCGACACATCCAGGGGCAGCACGACCCGCGCGGCGGCCCGCCGCCGACCGTCTTCGCGACCAGCGCCGCGCGCCAGAACATCATCATGCGGCAGGGGGTCGTCGGCCGGAACGCGCGCCCCGAGATCCGCACGGGCGAGTACGTGTCGAGTCCCTTCGTCGACCGCCGCGGCGGGCCGCGCGAGCGCGGTAAGATCGTCGCGAAGGCGTCCATCCCGGGCACGGCGATGCGCGTGGGCCGCGAGCGGCTCCAAATCGGCGACCAGGTCTACCTGCAGATTCCGGGCAGCACGGTGCCGCTGATCGGCGACCGGTACGTGTCGTTCCGCCTCGACGAGGAGCTCGAGACGGGCGGACAGGTGGTCGTGCCCACGGGCATCGTGAGGGTCCAGAGCGCCACCCCGGGCGAGTCGGCGATCGGGCTCGTCGTCGAGCAGTACGACGACATGCGCATCGACCAGAGCTTCTACGCGTTCGACACCCTGGCCATCCCGCTGGACGCACGGCCGACGGCGATCGAGCGCGGCGCGGAGGCGCACGTGGTCTGGATCGACGCCAACCCGGAGCTCGCGACGGTCCAGCACCGCGTGATGCTCTCGACGAGGGACACGCGCAGCGCACGTCCGGGCGACCAGTACGCCGTCGTGCGCGACCGCACGGTGGACGATCGCAGCGGCGCCGTCCTGCCCGAGCGGGAGATCGCGGTGATCCAGGTGCTGAAGGTGACGCCGTGGGCGCTGGCCGGGATCATCATCAGCCAGACGGAGCCGGTCGTCCGCGTCGGCTCGCGCGCGAAGCTCATCGCGAAGATGCCGTAGGGCCGCCCGTGCCGCGGGGCTCTCGAGGGGGCGGGCGCCGCGCGGCGCCCGCCCCCTCGGCTCGTCTCGGGCGCGCGGCGGACGGGGCGCTCGACGCGGTGCCGCAACGAGTTAGATTATCCTTCGAGTCCCCATGGTACACGTCGCCCACGCTCTCGCCGTCCTCTGCTACGCCGGCGCGGCGGCGCTGGCCGCGGCGCCGTTCGCGCGGCCGATGGCCGCGCCGCTGCGCGGCGTCCTCGCGCTCCTCGCCGGCGGCGTCGGCGCGCACGTCGCGGCGCTTGGCGCCGTGGGCCTGAGCCAGGGACAGGTGCCGCTCACCGGCCTCGGTCCCGCGCTGTCGTTCGCGGGGATGGTGCTCGCGCTCAACCTGCTCGTCGTCGAGGCGGCGGCCCGCGAGGTGACGATGACGCTCGCCGCGGCGCCGCTCGCCGCGCTCTGCACGGCCGCCGCGCTGGCCATCGGCTTCCGCCCCGTGCTCACCGCGCAGGGCGCCCGCGCCGTCTGGCTCGACTCCCACATCGCGCTCAGCTTCCTCGGCATCGGCGCGCTCGCGACGGCCGCGGCCGCGGGGGCGATGTACCTGGTGGAGCGCCGCGAGCTCAAGGCGCGGCGCTTCGGCGCCATCCTCCGCTTCTTCCCGCCGCTCGAGACCCTCGACCGCGTGAACCACGTGGCCGCGGTGACGGGATGGCTCGTGCTGACGCTCGGCGTCGTGCTCGCCGTCACGTACTCGGCGGAGTACGAGGCGGTCGAGGCGCACAAGCTCGTCTGGGCGCTCGCCGCGTGGCTCGGGGCCAGCGCCCTGGCGATCGGCCGCCTGCTCGGCTGGTGGCGCGCGCGGCGTGCGGCGCTGCTGTCGGGGATGACGTTCGTCGCCGTCGTCGTGCTGTACGTCGCGCTGCGGGTCGTGGCCGCGGAGCGGGGGCAGTTCCTGTGAGCGTGGCGGGCGTGGCATGGCGCTGACCGTCGTCGGCGCGAGCCACCACACGGCGCCGCTGGACGTGCGCGAGCGCTTCGCGCACGACATCCGCGGCGCGCTGGACGCCGCGGCGGCGCTCGTGCGGGCGGGGGCGCGCGAGGCGGTGCTCCTGTCGACGTGCAACCGCACGGAGTTCTACCTGGTGGACGAGGAGGGGACCCGCGCGGCGGACGCGCTGGCGGTTCTCTCCACCCGGCTCGGCGCGGACGCGTCGTCGTACACGTACGTGCGCCGGGGGCAGGAGGCGGCGGCGCACCTCTTTCGCGTCGCCGCGGGCATGGACTCGATGGTGCTGGGCGAGGCGCAGATCCACGGACAGGTGCGGGACGCGTGGGAGCACGGCCGCGCGCACGCCGGCCCGGTGCTCAACCGCCTGTTCCAGTCCGCGCTGCTCGTCGCGGGGCGGGTCCGCTCCGAGACGGCCCTCGGCCGCGGCGCGGCCTCGGTGAGCTCGGCGGCGGTGCAGCTCGCGAAGCAGATCTTCGGCTCGCTCGTCGGACGCCGCGCGATGGTGCTCGGCGCCGGGGAGATGGCGGAGCTCGCGCTGGAGTCTCTCGCGAGCGAGGGCGTCCGCGCCTCGATCGTCGCCAACCGCTCCCTCGAACGCGCGCAGGCGCTCGCGAGCCGGTTCGGCGCCGTCGCCGTGCACTGGGACGAGTGCTGGTCGTCCCTGCCGCTGGTGGACGTGCTGCTGTGCTCGACGTCGGCGCCGCATCCCGTGGTCGGCGTGCCGCAGCTCGCCCTGGCGGCGCGGGGCGGCCGCCCGCTCTGCGTGCTGGACGTGGCGCTCCCGCGCGACGTGGACCCGGCGGTGCGCGAGCTGGAGGCCGTGTACCTCTACGACCTCGACGACCTCCAGGCGGTGGTCGGCGCGAGCCTCGAGGCGCGGCGCGCCGAGCTGCCGAGCGCCGAGCAGCTCATCGGCGGCGAGGTGCGCCGCTACTGGGACTGGCTCGCCGGGCTCGCGGCGGTGCCGGTGCTCACCGAGGTGCGCGCGGAGGCGGAGCGCCTGCGGCAGCGCGAGGTCGCCGAGGCCCTGCGTCGCCTCGGGCCGGCGACCGCCGAGCAGCGCGCGGCCGTCGAGCAGCTCTCGCGCGCGCTGATGAACAAGTTCCTGCACGCGCCGTCGGTGCGCCTCCGGGCCGCCGCGGCGGAGGGGCGCGGCCTCGCGATGGCGGAGGCCGCGCGCTACCTGTTCGCGCTCGACCGGGAGGCGGCGCCGGACGACGGCGCCGGGGCCCGCGCACCCGAGCACGTCCCCGTCCCCACTCACGCGTCGGGCCTCGCGCACGACGAGGAGCACGAATGACGAAGAGGGCACTGGTCACCGGCGGCGCCGGCTTCATCGGCTCGCACGTCGCCGAGCTGTACCTGGAGCGCGGCTACGACGTGACGATCGTCGACAACATGGCGAGCGGCAAGCGCCCGAACGTCCCGGCGCAGGCGACGTTCCACGAGCTGGACGTCGGGTCGCCCGACGCGGCGCGCCTCGTGCGCGAGGGGGGCTTCGACGTCGTCTCCCACCTCGCCGCGCAGATCGACGTCCGCAAGAGCGTCGCCGACCCGATGTTCGACGCGACGGTGAACGTCGTCGGGACGCTGAACCTCCTCGAGGCGGTGCGGGCGAGCGGGCGGCCGACGCGGTTCATCTTCTCGAGCACGGGCGGCGCCATCTACGGGGACTTCGTCACGCCGCCGAACGACGAGGAGTTCCCCAAGGACCCCGAGTCGCCGTACGGCATCGCGAAGCTCTCGGCCGAGTACTACATGGCGTTCTACGGGCGCATCCACGGGCTCGACGTCGTGTCGCTCCGCTACGCGAACGTCTACGGGCCGCGCCAGGACCCGCACGGCGAGGCCGGCGTCGTCGCGATCTTCTGCAACCGGCTGCTCGACGGCCGGCCGCTCACGGTGTTCGGCGAGGGGAAGCAGACGCGCGACTACGTCTACGTGAAGGACGTCGCGCGCGCGAACCTCGCGGCCGCGGAGGCGACGCTCCCGCCCGTCGCGCGGCTCGACGTGCGCGCCTTCAACGTCGGCACCGGCGTCGAGACCGACGTCAACACGCTCGCGGGCGTCCTCACGCGAGTGTCCGGCGCGACGTCGGCGCTCGAGTACGCGCCGGTCCGTCCGGGCGAGCAGCTCCGCTCCGCCGTGCGCATCGACAAGGCGGCGCGCGTCCTCGGCTGGCGCCCCGAGGTCGGCCTGGAGCGTGGGCTGACCGAGACGTTCAAGTTCTTCGCCGCGGCGCGCCCTCCCCGCGCCGCGCAGCCCGCCTGAACACCGTGACCATCATGCTGCTGCCGTCTCTCGTGCTGCAGGTCGGCTCCGCCGTCCCGAGCACGCCCCTGGAGCTCATCACGAACGCGAGCCGCCTCACGCAGGGCGTGCTCGTGCTGCTCGCGATCCTCTCGCTGGTCAGCTGGGGGGTCATGCTCGCGAAGTGGCGCGAGTTCGGCGGCGTGCGCCGCCAGTCGCGCGCGTTCATGCAGGAGTTCGAGAAGGTGCGGAGCTTCGACCAGGCGGTGGGGCTCGCCCGCCGCTCGCGGCCGAGCCCCTTCATCCGCGTCTTCGATCGCGTGACGCACTTCGTGGGCGGTCCGGCGGCCATCCCCGGGAACACGCCCGCGTACGGGACGGCCGCCGTCGGCACGAGCACGCTCTCGGGATCGCAGGTGGAGGCGCTGCGCCTCGTGCTCGACGCGGAGACGAACACCGAGCGCGAGCACCTCGGCCGCTTCATCCCGACGCTCGCCGTCATCGGCTCCGTGAGCCCGCTCATCGGGCTCCTCGGCACGGTGCTCGGCGTCATCGAGGCGTTCCTCGGCATCGCGACGAAGGGCTCGGGCAACATCGGCGCGGTGGCACCCGGCGTGGCCGAGGCGCTCATCGCGACCGCCGCGGCGCTCGCCGTGGCCATCCCGGCCGTGTTCGGGTACAACATCTTCGCGAGCCGGCTCAATCGGATCGACAGCGAGCTCGAAGGGTTCGGCTCGGAGATCATCGCCATGATGGCGCGCGAGGGGCGGATTTGACCTCGCGAACGAGAGGGGGCTGAGATGTCCACCCGGCGGCGCAGCGGGCGCATGGCGCTCAACGCGGAGATCAACGTGGTCAGCCTGATCGACGTCATGCTCCTGCTGCTCGTGATCTTCATGATCACGGCGCCCATGATGCAGGGCGGGGTGGACGTCGCGCTGCCGCGGGCCGAGGCGCGGCCGCTCGAGCCGAAGAGCGGCCTCGTCGTCACGGTGGACCGGCGGGGCCAGATCTTCGTCGACGAGACGCGGCTGTCGTACACGGAGTTCCGCGCGAGCTTCAAGGCGCTCGCCGCGCAGCGCGGGCGCGAGGGCGTGTACCTGCGCGCGGACGAGAGCGTGCCGTACGGGCAGGTCGTCCGCGTGCTGGCGACGATGCGCGCGAGCGGCGTCGGCGACGTCGGGCTGGTCGCCGAGTCGGAGTCCGAGCGGTGAGTGTCGCGCGCCGCGAGCGGGGGCTCGGCCTCCCG
>JBJMNJ010000359.1:0-5706 GCA_045804325.1 Gemmatimonadaceae bacterium | reverse complement strand
TGCCGCAGATCGCGGCGCGCGGCCACCACCACATCCTCGTGAGCAAGGGGGCGCGCGGCGGCGTCACGACGGCGGACTGCACCGTCCTGGACGGCGAGTCGCGCGTCCACGAGGTCGCGCGCATGCTCGGCGGCGACCCGGAGAGCGAGGTGAGCCGCGCGCACGCGCGGGAGCTCCTCGAGACCGCCGCGGCGCCCGCCGAGCCCGCGGTGGCGGGCCGGCGGGGCAAGCGTCGTTAGGCGTCAGCGCGACGGCGGGACCGCCCGCGGCCGCGCCGGCCCCGAGGCGCGCGGCGGCCGGGGGCCGAAGAGCCGGAAGTACAGTCGGACCGTCAGCTCGTCGGTCGCGGTGCGTGGAACCCAGCCGCGCGTCGCGGCGGCGGTGCGCCGGTGGAGGTAGCTGACCTCGAGCGGCAGGCGCGTGCGGCCGCGGTAGTAGTCGGCGAGCGTCGAGTACGTCGCGCCGAGCCCCCAGCGCTGCACGCGCTCGGCCGTGTTCTCGCCGAGCACCGCGGCATCGAGCTCCAGGGCGCCGAACCCGGTCGTCGCGCTGTCCACGGTGAACGTGCCCGTGTAGACGTCGCTCGCCTTCTCGGTGTACTCGTAGTGCGCGGCGAGCGCGAGGTTCTGCGTGGCGACGAGGCGCGGCGTGACCTCGAGCGCGAACACGTCCCCAAGGTCGCGGCTCACCAGCTGCCGCGAGTACAGCGGGGCGAAGACGAAGAGCTCCTGCGCCGCGACGCGCACCGTCGGCTCGTCGGGGAGCTGCCGCTCGTAGCGCGCGACGACCGACGCCCAGGCGCGACTGCCCACCAGCACGTCGGCGATCGCGCGAACCCCCACGTCGGTCTGCCCGCCGCCCGTCGGGACGTCGGTGGGATCGTTCGGGTCGTCCGCCTGGCCGGTGCCGAGCCGCACGAGCGCGCCCACGGCGAGCCGGTAGTTGAGGGAGCCGGGCCTGGGCGCGATGCGCCGCGCGGCCGAGCCGCCGAAGCTGTCGAGCAGGAGGAGCTTCGCGCCGACCTCGATGTCGCCGAAATGACTTCGGCGCGTCGCGTCGAGCGGGCCCGACACGATGCCGACGGCGGTGTCGCCGAGGGCCTGCTGCAGGGTGCCCTGAGCCGGCGGCAGGGCGGATACCGGCCGTCCGCCGATGACGCTCGTGCTCCGTCCGAGGAACGCCCGATAGAGCGAGTCGAAGCCGACGAGACGCGCCGAGACCGCCTGCGCCGCCACGCTCCCGAGGCTCGGAACGAAGGGGCTCCGCGCGCCGCTGGTGAGTCCGTAGACGCGCGCGAGCGCGGCGGCGAACGCCGCGGACTCGTTCACGAGCGCCTGCGCCGCCGCCGGATCGGCGTTGATGGCGGCGCAGCCCGCGCCGCTCGGATTGGCGCTGCACGCGGCGAGGAGGGCGGCGAGCTGGGCGCGCGCGTCCTCGAGGTCCTGGTAGACGCCCTCGTTCGCGTCGCGCGCCGCGTCGCCGTCCTGGCCCGGGTCGAGCGCCGGATTGATGCCGATGTTGCCCGCGCCGGGGTCGCTGCCCAGCTCCGCCACGACGGTGTTGTAGCTCCGGACGTAGGGCGCCGTCACGCCGACGGAGAGCCGGCTCGTGAGGCCCATCTCGACCTGCAGCGGCAGCGTCACGACGCGCGTTCGGGAGCGCACCGCGAGCGGGCCGAGCGTCAGCGAGAGCTTCGGCGAGGCCGCGAGCGTGCGGACGTCTTCCTGCACGGAGGCGAGCTGCGGAAGCTGCCGGACGCCGAGCGTGTCCGCGTTGAGGAGGCCGTAGTACGGGCCGACGGTGCCGTCGGGCCCGAAGCGCTCCGAGTAGTGCGTGAATGCCGCGACCGCGCCGAACCGCAGCATGCCGCGCGGGGCGGGGGTCGCGTCCTCGAACGGCCCGAGGACGGACTGCGCGCGGGCCCGGCCGCCGGCCGCCGCCACCGCCGCGAGCGCGAGCACGAGCGCGCGCGCGGACGCGGGCGTGCGACCTGGCATGAACGGGGACTCGAGGAGCGGTAAGTCGTTGCGCCGAAACGCGAAACGGTCGTTGACGGACGGGGGGTAGGCTAGCCATGTTCCCCGCGCCTGTCAACTTCGCCACCACTCAGTGAACACGCACGCAATTCCGTCGATTCCCTGGCAGGTCACGGGGAACCACTGGCTCGCGCTCCCGTGCATCCACCCGGCCGACGGCTCGCTGCACGCCGTCGGCGTCCTGCACCGGGGGGCGCGCGCGTCCGTCGAGTTCGCCGGCGCTCCGGACTTCGCATCCGGCGCGGGCGCGCCGCTGCTCCGGCCGGCGCTGCTGGTCAACGGCGAGCGGCGCGAGCTCGCCGCCGAGGGGGTGGCGTGGGAGCGCGCGCTGAACTGGCTCCCGACGTTCACGTGCACCGTGGGGCCGCTGCTGGTACGGGGGACGATCTTCGCGCCGTACGGCCGCGACGCAGACATGGCGGGCGCGGTGTACGCGCTCTCGTTCGAGAACCGCGGGGCCGAGGACGTCGAGGTCGTCGTCGCCCTCGAGGGGCGGCTCGGCCACCGGCAGCAGCGGGTGCGCACGCCGCGGCCGTTCGACGACGACCATCGGGTCGTCGCGTGCGACGACGGGGTCGTGGTGCTCGAGGGCGCGGCGCTTCCGGGGCTCGTGGCGCTCGCGGTCGGCGCCGACGGCGACGCGGAGGTCGAGACGGGCAGCGACGGCGCGGCGGCGACGTTCGCGCTCCGGCGGCGCGTCGCGGTGCCGGCGAACGGGCGCGCGCCCGCCGCGTTCTACCTCGCGGCGGGGCCCGAGCGCGACGGCGCGCAGTCGACCGTCGCGGTGATGCGCCGGCGCGGCTGGCGCGACCTGCTCGCCGCGACGCGCGACGCCCTGCAGGCGCTGGAGCAGACGACCGGGCACGAGGCCGTCGACCGCCTCGTGAACCGGAACCTGCTCTTCGCGATGTTCTACGCCGTCGGTCGCGCGCTCGACGACGCGCACTACTACTTCGTCCGGACGCGCGCGCCGTGGAACTCGCACGGCGTGACGGTGCGCGAGTGGGAGGCGCTCGCGTGGACGCTGCCCGCGGTGCAGCTCGCCGACCACGGGCTGGCGCGGGAGCTCCTGCTGCGGGCGTGCGAGCTGCACGGCTACGCGCCGGGGCAGGGCGTGCACTACTTCGACGGCACCCTCTTCGAGCCGGGCTTCTGCCTCGACGGCGCGGCGGCGTACGCCATCGCGACGGACCGCTACGTGCGCGACACCGGCGACGACCAGATCGTCGAGGAGCCGGTGGTCGCCGACACGCTCTACCTGGCTTCCGACGACCTCGCCGCGCGCCGCGACAAGCGCGTCCCGCTCTACTCCACCGAGGTGACGGCCGCCGGGCAGCCGGCGCCGTACCCGTTCACGCTGCACGGCAACGCCGTCGTCGCGCAGGCGCTCGAGATCTTTCGCCGCACCCTGGACGAGGAGACGTCGCGCGAGCTCGAGGATCCCGAGGCGGTGCGCGCGGCGCTGCGCCGGCACTTCTCGGTGGCCCGCGAGGGGAAGCAGGTCTTCGCGGCGGCCGTGGACCTCTCCGGTCGGACGAGTGAGTCGGACGACCCGATGGCGTCCGCGCTCTGGCTCCCGCTGTACGAGGCCGTGGACCGCAACGACTCGACGTACCGGCGCAGCGTCCGCGGCCTGGGCGGGGTGCCGCGGCTGCTGGCGGAGCAGTGCGCGCGGCTGATGGGCCCCGACGCGAGGGCAGTGCTGGAGTGGCTCCGGCGCGCGCCGCTGGACGGCGGCCAGGCCGCCGAGGTGGTGGACGAGGAGGGGCGGGCGACGGCGAACGGCGGCGACGCGGCGCTGGCGGGGCTGCTCGCGTATACCGCGTGGTACGCGGTGCACGCGCTCGGCGTGCGCCCCTAGCCGCCGGCGCGCGGCGCTTGCCGCGCCTCGGGCCGGCCGTTAAATTTCCCTCGTTCGCGGGAATAGCTCAGTTGGTAGAGCACAACCTTGCCAAGGTTGGGGTCGCGGGTTCGAGTCCCGTTTCCCGCTCTCAGCGGTCGAACGCATGGCGTGGAGGGGAGCGGGCCGAAAGGTGCCGCTCCCTTTCCGTTCCGCGGAGGCCCGACGTGACGCCACGCCGGCGGCGTCGCCGGCCGGGTCCGCCTAACGACGCTCCGAGCGCCCCGCCCGAAGGGCCGCGGCCGAACCGAAGCCTGCGCCGGCCGCAACGTCGGCGGGTACGTCGACGCAAGCGGGGTGTGGTGCGCGAGCGGACCGGCGCCTATCTTCGGAGCCGAGCCCAGGTGGTGGAACTGGCTTTACACAGGGAACTTAAAATTCCCCGACCGCAAGGTCATCCGGGTTCGAGTCCCGGCCTGGGCATGGGCCCGGCGCGTTAGGCGCCGGGCCCTCTCGTTTTCGGCCCAACGAGCGCCGCGGTCCGAGCGTAGATTGGACTGGACAGCGCCCCGCACGACCCGACTGCCAACCCCACCGCCGCAACAATGAGTCGACCCTCGTTCGCCGCCGGCACCATCCGCCTCGGCGCCGCACTCGCCCTGGCGTCCGCCGTCGCCGGCGCCCAGTCGTTCCCCACCGACGACGCCGTCATCCGCCGCATCTGGCAGCTCGGGATGGACAGCTCCCAGGCCTACTCGCTCGCGCAGACGCTCGCCGACTCCATCGGCCCGCGCCTCACCGGCTCCCCCGGCCTCCGCTCCGCCAACGACTGGCTCGTGGCGACGTACGGCCGCTGGGGCATCACCGCCCGCAACGAGCAGTACGGCACGTGGCGCGGCTGGCGCCGCGGGGTGACCCACGCCGACCTCGTCGCCCCGCGCGTGCGCACGCTGGAGGCGACGATGCTCGCGTGGAGCCCCGGCACGCGCGGCCCCGTCGAGGGACGCGTGGTCGCCCTGCCGGACCTCGCGGACTCCGCCGCCTTCGCCCGCTGGTTGCCGGAGGCGCGCGGCACCTTCGTCCTCGTCTCGTTCCCGCAGCCGAGCTGCCGGCCGGACTCGAGCTTCCGCCAGTTCGCCACCCCGGAGTCCTGGGAGCGCCACGTCCGCTCCCGCTCGGCCGACAGCGCCGCGTGGGAGGAGCGGGTGCGCCGGACGGGCTACACGGCGCGCACGCTGCCCGTCGCCCTGGAGCGCGCCGGCGCCGCGGGCCTCCTCACGTCGCTCTGGTCGCGCGGGTGGGGCGTGGACAAGGTCTTCCAGGCGCGCACCGAGCGCGTCCCGTCCCTCGACGTCATGTGCGAGGACTACGGGCTCCTGTACCGCCTGGCGTCGCGCAACCAGGGGCCGCGCCTCCGCGTCGACGCGCAGTCGCAGGCGCTCGGCGACGTGCCCGTCTTCAACACCATCGCGGAAATCCGCGGCAGCGAGAAGCCCGACGAGTACGTGATGCTCTCGGCGCACCTCGACTCGTGGGATGCCGCCTCGGGCGCCACCGACAACGCCACGGGCACGGTCACGATGCTCGAGGCGATGCGCATCCTCCGGCAGGCGTACCCGCGCCCGAAGCGCACCATCCTCGTCGGGCACTGGAGCGGGGAGGAGCAGGGGCTCAACGGCTCCCGCGCCTTCGCCGCGGACCACGCCGAGATCGTGAAGGGGCTGCAGGCGCTCTTCAACCAGGACAACGGCACCGGCCGCGTCACGAACATCTCCGCGCAGGGGCTCGTCGGCGCGGGGGAGTTCCTCGCGCGCTGGATGGGCAGGATCC
>JBJMNJ010000358.1:0-14446 GCA_045804325.1 Gemmatimonadaceae bacterium | reverse complement strand
GTGCACCTGCGTGAAGCGCTCGAGTATCGACACGAATCGGCGATGTTCGCGCTGTGCGCAGTCGACGTCGATGATGTCGTCGTAGAGGTAGTCTTCGCGCGTGGACGGGGTGACGGCGAGGAGCTCCGGCCCGGGCGTGTGCACGATGACCGAGCGCATGCGCCCGATCTCCGAGGTGACGTTGACAAGCATGGCTCCAAAGTAACGACCGCGCCGCCGCGCCTGGTACCGGACGCAGGCCGTCGGGCGCATCCCCCTACCACGGCCGGACCTTCGCGCCTAACTTGTGAACAATTTCACAAGCCCCAGTCTGCCGTGAAACGCATCTCCGACTCGACCGTCCGGCGGCTCTCGCTCTACCTGCGGTTCCTCGAGGACTTCGAGGGCCGGGGGCTCACGACCATCTCCAGCGACGAGCTCGCGCGCCGCGGCGGCACCACGTCCGCGCAGGTGCGCAAGGACCTCTCGTTCTTCGGGTCGTTCGGCAAGCGCGGCCTCGGCTACTCCGTGCCCGAGCTCAAGCGCCGGCTGCGCGAGATCCTCGGCCTCGAGCGCGAGTGGCGGGTGGTGATCATCGGCGCCGGCAAGATCGGCGCGGCGCTCGCGCAGTACCCCGGGTTCGGGCGGCGCGGCTTCCACGTGCTCGCGGTCTACGACGAGAGCCCGTCGAAGGTCGGCAAGCGGTGGGACGGCGTCGTGATCCGCGACGTCGCCCAGCTCGAGGCCGACGCGCGGACCGAATCCCCCGACATCGCCGTGCTCGCCGTGCCGGCCGAGGCCGCGCAGCAGGTCGTCGACCGCGTCGTGAGGGCGGGCATCAAGGCGATCCTGAACTTCGCGCCGGCGCAGCTCCAGGTCCCGCCCGACGTCACGCTCAAGACCGTGAACATGGCGATGGAGCTCGAGGGGCTGAGCTTCGCGCTCACGAACAGGGAGTAGGCGATAGGGACGAGGAAGGAGGGAGTAGGGTTCGTGTCCCTACTCCCTCCTTCCTCCTCCCTGCTCCCTTGCTGCGCGCAGCACCGCGGCGAACTGCTCCGCGCCGAGCGTCTCCGGCCGGGCGTCGGGCCTCACGCCCGCGGCCGTGAGCAGGCGCTCCGCCCCCTCGGCGTCGAGGGCGAAGAGCGTCCGGACGACGCGCTGCATCTGCTTGCGGCGGAGACCGAAGGCGCCCTGCACGAAGCTGCGGAACGGCCGCTCCTCCTCGGCCGCGATGACGGGGTCGGCCCGCGGCGTCACGCGAATCACCGCCGAGTCCACCTTGGGCGGCGGGCGGAAGGCGGCGGGCGGGACGGCGAGCAGCGACTCGACCCTGGCCACCGACTGCACGTTCACGGACAGCGCGCCGTACACCTTGCTTCCCGGCCCCGCCACCGCCCGGTCGGCCACTTCCTTCTGCACGAGGTAGACGGCGCGGCGCGGCCGCGGGCGCTCGAGCGCGTGGAAGATGATCGGCGTCGTGATGTAGTAGGGGACGTTGCCGGCGAGCACGAAGTCGTCACCCGCGAGCTCGGCGAGCGGCACCTGGAGCACGTCGCGCTCGACGATCTCGACGTTCGTCCGCGACGCGTAGCGCTCGCGGAGCAGCGCGGCCAGCGCGCGGTCGAGCTCCACCGCCACGAGTCGGCCCGCCCGCTCCACGAGCAGGTCGGTGAGCGCGCCGCGCCCCGGGCCGATCTCGAGGACCGTCTCGGCCCCCGTGAGCTCCAGCGCGTCCGCGATGCGCTCCAGCACTCGGCGGTCGGCGAGGAAGTGCTGGCCGAAGCGCTTGAGAGTGGGCGGGAACTCGCGGCCGCCGCCGCGTGGGGCGCGCGCGCTCACGGCCGGCGCGTCAGGCGCGGACGACGACGAGCGTCTGATCGTCGCGGGGCGGGACGCCCCCCGCGTGCTCCGCGACCACGGCGAAGACGCGCTCGAGGATCTGCTCCACCGGCGCCGCGCGCAGGTCGCGCACGACCGCGAGCACCGACTCCTCGCGGAGCGGCGCGCCGACGCGGTTGCGCGCGTCGCTGATCCCGTCGGTGAAGAGCAGCAGGAGGTCGCGTCCGGGACTCCAGCTGCACGACGACGCCGACGGCGGCTCGTCCGCCATGCCGAGCGGCGGGTCGGACGCGCGCAGGCGCTCGGCGGTGCCGTCCTCGCGGATCGCGAACGCATGCGGGTGCCCGGTGTTCGCGTAGCGGAGCACCCGGGCCTCGGCGTCGATGACGCCGTAGAACGCGGAGATGAACATCTCGGTCGTCTCGAGCTCGTCGCGCAGCGAGGCGCGGATGGCCTCCAGCGTGAGCTCGGGCGCGTCGCTCCGTTGGGCGTGGATGGCGCTCGCGCTCATCGCCAGCGCCATGATGAGCGCCGCGCGATAGCCGTGGCTGGAGACGTCGCCGATCATCACGCCGGTGCGGCGCCCGCCGAGGCGGAAGAGGTGGTAGAAGTCGCCGCCGACGCTCTCCGCCGGCACGACGCGCGCCGCCACCTCGGCCTCCGGCGCGACGACCTTCGCGCTCGGCAGGAGCTTCATCTGGAGGTCGTGCGCCATCTGCATCTCGTGCACGAGCTGCTGCTGCGCGAGCGACGCGCGCACCAGGCGCGCGTTCTGGATGGCGGTCCCGATCTGCGTCGCGATCGCCGCGACGAGCTTCTGGTCGCCGGCCGTGAACGGCTGGCGCGAGCGCCGGTCGGAGAGGCAGACGACCCCGAGCGGCTCGCCGCCGTCGGGCGTCGTCCACATGATCGGCACGGAGAGCGTGAATCCCTTGCGGTAGGTCGCCTCGGCCGCCGTCGGCACCTCCTCGTCGTCCGCGAGCACGCCGTGCTGCGTGCGGAACACGCGGGCCATGAGGCTCGTCTGGTCGTCCACGGCGATCGGGAGGACGTCCTCCACGGGCGTGCCGAGCGCCGCGGCGGGGAGCAGCGTGTCGGTCACGCGGTCGTGCACCAGGATCGCGCCGCGGCGGGCGCCGACGGTCTCGGAGATCTCGGTGAGGATCGTCGTCGCCGCCTCCTCGAGCGACACCGTGCGCCCGAGGATCTCGCTCGTGGTGTAGAGGAGGTTGATCTCCTCGTAGCGCTCCGCGAGCTCGCTCGCGGCGTGCTCCACCTCGAGCGACGCCTGCACGTACTGCGTCACGACCGGGAGCAGCAGCTTCATGAAGCCGCGCACCGGGTCGGAGCCGTCGGCGCGCAGGCACGGCCCCACGACGAGCCAGAGGCGGCGCGGCCCCGGCACCGGCGTCAGCAGGATGCGCCCGCCCTCGAGGCTGTACTCGCGGCCCGCGCCGGACGTCGGGAGGACGTCGATGGGCGGCGGCGTGGCGCGCACGGGGGCGGCCCCGAGCGCCACGAGCCCGTCGCCTTTCGGGGACTGCGACCAGACCGCCGCGGCGCACCCGGTGGCGTCGTAGAACGCCTCGAGGACCTCGGCGAGCTCCTTCACGTTCGCCGGAGGACCAGGCGGACGACGTTCCCGCCGTCGGTGAAGCGCTCCACGCTGTCCATGAGCCGCTTCATCAGGAAGATGCCGCGCCCGTCCTCGTCCTCGAGGTGCTCGGGCGAGGTCGGGTCGTGCTGGTTGTCGAGGTCGAAGCCGGAGCCCTCGTCCGCGACCTCCACGACGAGCTCCACCTCGTCGAGCGCGGCGCGGACGCGCACGTGCTTGGCGGGGTCCTCGCGGTTGCCGCGCAGGATGGCGTTCGACAGCGCCTCGCTGAGGGCCACGGGGACGTTCAACGAGCACTGGCGCGGCGAGAAGGAAAGGGTCGCGCACTGCCGCGCGACCAGATCCACGATCTTCTCGATGTATCGGACGTCGCTCGGAACCTCGACCTCGATCCGGACGCGCATGCCGTCGGCCGGGCCGCCCCGGCGCGCCGCGGCGCCGAGGGCTACCACGCGCCCCCCGGGCCGCGGTGGGGACGCGCGCTAGAAGCTCTCGAGCGCGCGCTCACGCGTGTCGGCAATCTGAAAGAGCGTGTCGAGCTTCGTGAGCTCGAAGAGAGTCTTGAGGTCGTCGTTCAGGTTGGCGAGGCGCAGCTCCCCGCCCTGCTCGCGGATCTTCTTCGAGAGCGAGACGAGCACGCCGAGGCCCGAGCTGTCGATGTAGCCCGTCTGGCTGAAGTCCACGAGGAACTTGCGCTCGCCCTTCTCGAGCTCGTCCAGCACCCGCTGCTTCAGCTCCTGCCGGTTCCCGACGATGAGCTGCCCTTCGACGTCCACGACGACAACCTCGCCCTGCTTCTTGATCGCGAAGCTCATTGCGTTTCTCCGGAGCGTTCTCTGCGCGTGGTACCCGACCGCCTAACCGCCCGCCTGGAGGGCGGTGATCGCGGCCACATTGATTATGTCATCCGCCGCCGCGCCGCGCGAGAGATCACTGCACGGCCGCGCGAGCCCCTGCACGATCGGCCCGATGGCTGCCGCGCCAGCGAGCCGCTGCACCAGCTTGTAGGCGATGTTTCCCGCGTCCAGCGATGGGAACACCAGGACGTTGGCTGTCCCGGCGACCTCGCTCCCCGGCGCCTTCCGCTCGCCGATGGCACGGATGAGCGCGGCATCCCCTTGCAATTCTCCGTCCACGGCGGCCCCGAGCCCCTTCGCGCGCGCCAGGGCCACCGCCTCGCGCACCCGGGCCACCGACTCCCCATCCCCGCTGCCGCGCGTGCTGAAGGAGAGGAAGGCCACGCGGGGCTCGTCCCCCACGATGCGGCGCCGGTCGGCCGCGGCGGCCAGCGCGATGTCCGCGAGCTGCTCGGCGGTGGGGTACGGCACCACCGCGCAGTCCGTGAAGGTGAGCACCTCCTCCCCCGCGTTGCGGAACTCCGGACACACCATGTAGAAGGCGCTCGACACCGTGCGGACGCCCGGGGCCGTGCCGACGAGCCACAAGGCCGCCCGCAGCACGTCCGCCGTCGTGTGGGCCGCGCCGGCCACGCACCCGTCCACCTCGCCGAGGCGCACGAGGCCGTCCGCGAAGTAGAGCGGCGTCCGCGCGAGCGCCTCGGCGCGCTCCCTCGTGAGGCCCTTCTTCGCCCGCGCCTCGAACAGCTCGGCGGCGATTCGCTCGCGACGCGGGTCCGTCGCCGGGTCCACCACCGTCGCGTCGAGCACCCGCGCGGCGTCGTGGCTCGCCGGGTCGGCCGGGTCGAGCACGAGCACCGGCTCGACGATGCGCTCGAGGGCGAGCACGCGGACCGCGGCCAGCGTGCGCGGGTCGGCGCTCTCGGGAAACGCGATGCGGCGGCGGGTCGCCTGGGCCCGCCGACGGATCATCCCGGCGAAGTCGCTCACGCGCCGGGTCCGTCCGCCGTCTGGCCGGCGCCCGCAGCGAGGGCCGTGGCGCCGCCCCGGAAGGCGCGCGCGAGGGCCTCCGCGACGCCGCGGTGAACGAGCCCGCTCACGTCGCCGCCGTAGCGGGCCACCTCGCGCACCATGCTGGAGCTGATGTACGTCGTGTCGAGCGACGGCACCATGAACACCGTCTCGAGCGTGGGGCTGAGGTGGCGGTTCATGAGCGCCATCTGGTACTCGTACTCGAAGTCGGCGACGGCGCGCAGCCCGCGAATCAGCAGGCTCGCGCCGACCTCGCGCGCGAAGTCCACGAGCAGCCCGTGGAACTCGCGCGCCTCGATGCGCGCGTCGCCGGCGGAGGCGGCGCGGATGAAGGCGATCCGCTCCTCGAGCGTGAAGAGGTGCTTCTTGGCGGCGTTGTTCGCGACCGCCACGATGAGCCGGTCGCAGAACTCGAGGCTCCGGTGGATGAGGTCCTCGTGGCCCCGCGTGATCGGGTCGAAGCTGCCCGCGTAGATGGCGATCTTGGTCATCGCTGGATGCTGTTGGGCTGTGGGCCGCGAG
Source organism: Gemmatimonadaceae bacterium (assembly GCA_045804325.1). Taxonomy (GTDB): domain Bacteria; phylum Gemmatimonadota; class Gemmatimonadetes; order Gemmatimonadales; family Gemmatimonadaceae; genus JBJMNJ01. The sequence continues at coordinate 8,599 of JBJMNJ010000358.1, read as the reverse complement.
CCCGCTGGCGGCTGACCGCTGTCGGCGGCTGGGAAGCTACTCCGCCTGCCGGTAGAACGACACCGCCACCGTCCCGTACTTCCGCGTGTCCGGCGTGCCGGGGAGCTTCTCGGCGCGTTCGTGCTCGATGCCGAGGACGCGGGCGAACGGCACCTCCAGCCAGCGCTCGGCGATCTGGCGCGCGAGCCCGAGGCGGTACGGCGGGTCGGCGAAGGCGACGTCGTACGCGCCGGCCTCCAGCGAGCCGACGAAGCGCACGGCATCGGCGCGCGTGATCACCGCCTCGTCGCCGGCGCCGAGCGCCTCGGCGTTCTCCCGGACGGCGCGGAGGCTCGCGGCGGCCGAGTCCACGAACTCCGCACGCCGCGCCCCGCGCGAGAGCGCCTCGAGCCCGAGCGCACCGGAGCCCGCGAACAGGTCGAGCACGGAGGCGGCGGGGATGTCGCGCTGCACGATGCTCATCCACGCCTCGCGCACGCGGTCGGCGGTGGGGCGGACGCGGTCGTCGGCGGGAGGCTTGATGAGGCGGCCGCGCCAGCGGCCGGCGACGATGCGCATTACCCCCTTACGCCGTGGACGCGCCCGCGCCGGGAGCGCGGAAGTCGGCGATGCGCGCCTGGAGGCGCGACTCGCCGTTCCACTCGTCGCGCTCGAGGCGGAACGCGAGGTCGAACGGCCGGTCGAGCGACAGCTCGCCGGCGCGCGGCGCGAGCCCCCACCCGATGGCGTCGAGCGGCCCGCTCGCCGTGGCGAGTCGGAGGCGCAGACCGTCGGAGCCGACGGGGCGCGGCGGCGCCGCGAGCCGGACGCCGCGCGCCACGAGCACCGGGGCCGGGTTGCTCATGCCGAACGGCTCGAAGTGCCGGAGCAGCGACTCGAGGTCCCCCGACGCGTCGTCGAGCGAGATCTCGAGATCCACCCTGAGGTCGGGCACGAGGTCGGCCGGCCGGAGCGCGGCCAGCGCCACCTCGTTGAAGCGCCGCGCGAAGTCGGCGACGTTCTCTCGCGCGATCGTGACGCCCGCCGCGGCGCGGTGCCCGCCGAAGCGGACGAGCAGGTCGCGGCACTGCGCGAGCCCGCCGTGCAGGTCGAACGCGCCGATGGATCGGCCGGAGCCCTTCCCCTCTCCCTTCTCGTCGATCGCGACGAGCACCGTCGGCCGCCCCGTCTCCTCGACGACGCGCGACGCGACGATCCCGATGACTCCCGGGTGCCACCCCTCCTCGGCCAGCACGATGCCGTAGGTGCGCTCGAGGTCGAGCGCGGCGAGCATCTCGCGCGCCCGGGCGAGCGTCGCGCGGTCCATCTCCTGCCGCCGGCGGTTCAGCTCCTCGGTCTCGCGGGCGATCGCGTTCGCCTCGTGCTCGCTGCCGGTCAGCAGCAGCTCCACGCCGCGGAGGGCGTGGCCGAGCCGGCCGAGCGCGTTGAGGCGCGGCGCGAGGATGAAGCCGACGCGCCCCGCGGTGAGCGACTTGCCCTCCAGCCCGGACGCGCGGATGAGTGCGCGGAGCCCGAGGTTGCGCGTCTCGCTCAGGAGCTTGAGGCCGAAGCGCGTGAAGACGCGGTTCTCTCCGCGCAGCGGGGCGATGTCCGCGACCGTCGCCAGCGCCACGAGGTCCAGGCAGTGGTAGGCGACGTTCTCGCTCGCGCCGAGCCGCCGCGCGAGCGCGAGGACCAGCTTGAACGCGACGCCGACGGCGGCGAGGTCCTTGTCCGGGTACTCGCAGCCCGGGCGCTTCGGGTTGAGCACCGCGAGGCAGTCGGGTAGCGGCCCCCCCGGCAGGTGGTGGTCGGTGACGATCACGTCGATGCCGGCCTCGCAGAGCGCCTTGATCGGCCCCAGCGCGCTCGTGCCGCAGTCGCAGGTGACCACCACCTTCGCGCCGCACGCCTGCGCCGCGCGCACGCCGGCCATGGTGAGATCGTAGCCGTCCTCGATGCGGCGCGGGATGAACGGCACGACCTCGCGGGCGCCGAACGTCCGCAGGGAGCGCGTGAGGATCGTCGTCGAGCAGATCCCGTCCACGTCGTAGTCGCCGTGGACCATGATCGTCTCCCCGTCCCGGACGGCGCGCGCGAGCCGCTCCACCGCGTCGTCGAGCCCGCGGAGCCGCGAGGGATCGTGGAGCTGATCGAGCTTCGGGCGCAGGTAGCGCTTCGCGTCCTCGGGCGCCGAGTAGCCGCGCGCGGTGAGCAGCGCGCACACGGGCTCCGGCAGCCGGAGCTCGGCGGCGAGCGCGGCGACGGCCGCCGGGTCGGGGGGCTCCGGGAAGACCCAGCGGGCGCGCGGGCGCGCGAAGGGCTGGTGCGCGGCGGCCGAGGTCCCGGCCGGGGCGGCGCCCGGGCGGGCGGCGGAGGCGGTCACGCCCGAAAGCTAGCCCCGCGCCCGGGGCCCAACAACATCAATCCCGCGCGTACAGGAGCACGCCGCACGCCTCGCACATCTCGATCGCGCCGGTGCGCTGCATCACCGTGCGACGCTGCAGCGGGATCGCGGTGTCGCAGTTCGAGCACGAGCCGCCGCGCAGCGCGAAGACGACGTCCTTCTTCCGGCGCTTCAGGATGCGGTCGTACTTCGCGAGCAGCGGCGGCGCCACGCGGCCGGCGGTGTGCCCGCGCTTGGCGCGCGCCGCGGCGAGCTCCTCGTCGATCTGGCGCGCTTCCGCCTCCAGCGCCTCGCGCCGCTCGGCCTGCTCCGCCTCGACGTCCGCGAGGCCGCGCTGCTGCTGGTCCACCTGGACGCGCAACTCGCCGATGCGCCGGCTCAGGCTCGCGATCTCGCTCTCCTCGTCGGCCACGATGCGGCGCACCTGGTCGACCTGGCTCTGCGCCGCCGTGGACTCGCGCAGCGTCCGCACCTGCTCCATCTGCGCCAGGTAGCGCGTCTGCATGTCCTTGTGCTGCCCGAGCCGCCCCTGGAGCTCGCGCTGGCGCTTCTCCTCGCCCTCGAGCGCGTGTCGAGCGCGCGCGAGCGCGTCCGCCGCGACCTGGCGTTGTCGCTCCAGGTCCTGCCGCCGGGGCTCGAGCCCCGCGCGACGCTGCTCGAGGTCGTGAATGGTCGCGTCGTCCGCTTGGAGCGCCAGCAAGGCCTCGACGTCCGCGTGCACCCCCCCTCCGCGCCTCTCGGTGGCTGGAACGGTTTCCATCGGGACAGCCTCCGGCTATCGCACCATGTTCACCGCGCGGAGCTCGCGCGCGAGTCGATCCTTCTCCCGCATCAGGGCATCCTTCTCGTGGTCCGCGGCGACCCCGATCATCGACTGGAGCTCGTCGAGCTTGTCCTTCAGCTCCCGGATCCGCAATCGCGCCACCGCAGCCTCGATCGTCCGTTCCACGTCCCCCACCGCGTCCGGCTCGCTCAGCAGCTCGTTGAGCTCCCGGACCGTCTCCTCGTCCGGGATGGCGCCGGCGATCTCGTCGAGCGTGGCGTCGTGCCCGAAGTGGAGCAACTGCGCGAAGATCACATGATAGTGCCGGTCTCGGAAGGCCTCCGGCCCGTATTGTTCGGCGATTCGCTCCACCTGCTCGCGGTGGTGGAGCATCACACGGACGAGGTCGCGCTCCGCCCCGAACGCCCGCACCATCTGTGGCACGCGGCGGTCGTTGCTGCGCCGCCGGTCTCCACCTGCCTCCGGACGGCCCCGCTCCGACGCCGCGGGCCGCGCCTCGGCGCGCGCGCCGCGCGACTCACGCCGCGCGACTTCCTCAAGCTCGCGAAGCAGGAGGGCTTTGTCGACCCCCGACGCCTCCGACGCCCGCGCGAGGTAGAGGTCGCGCGTGAGCGGGTCCGCCGTCGCACGCACGGTGGGCAGCAGCCGGTCGAGCGCGCGCCGCCGCCGGTGCAGGTCGGCGAACCAGCCGGCGCGCTCGAGGAGCTGGATCTTCCGCTCGAACACGTCGATGGCCGCCGCGAGCTGCGCCTCCAGCCCCGCGGCGCCCTTCGCCGCCACGAACGTGTCCGGGTCCTCGCCCGGCGGCAGCGTCACCACGCGCACGGACGCGCCCTGCCGCAGCAGCTCGTCGCCCGAGCGGAACGTCGCCTTGAGCCCCGCCTTGTCGCTGTCGTAGAGCAGGAAGACGTTTCGCGAATACTTGGTGAGCAGCGCGGCCTGGTCCTCCGTGAGCGCGGTACCAAGCGGTGCGACGACGCTCTCGACGCCGGCGGCGATGAGCCGCAGCGCGTCGAAATAGCCCTCGACCACCACGGCGCGCCCGTCCTTCCGGATGGCGTTCTTGGACCAGTTCAGCGCATAGAGCAGCCGCCCCTTGTTGAAGACGGCCGACTCGGCGGAGTTGAGGTACTTCGGCTCGGTCGCGGGGTCGAGCGCGCGGCCGCCGAAGCCCACGGGATGTCCCGCGGCGTCCCAGATGGGGAACATGAGCCGCCCGCGGAAGCGCGGCCGCGGCTCGGGATACCCCTCGCGCTGCAGGAGCACCCCCGCCTCGAGCTGGCGCGCGGCGTCGAAGCCGAGCGCCTCGAGCGCGCCGCGCATCGCGTCGGTCTCGCGCGGCGCGAAGCCGAGGCCGAAGCGCTCGGCGGTCGCGCGGTCCACGTCGCGGCTGGCGAGGTAGTCGCGCGCGGCGGCCCCCTGCTCGCCCACCCAGAGCGCACGCTGGAAGAAGTCGGCGGCGGCGCCGATCACCTCCCACAGCGGCTCGCGCTTGTCGCGCTCCTCGCGGCTGCGCGCCGACGTCACCTCGACGACCTCGACGCCCGCGCGGGCGCCGAGGTACTTCACGGCGTCCGTGAAGTCGAGTCCGAGGTGCTTGCGCACGAAGTCGAAGACGTCGCCGCTCTCGCCGCAGACGAAGCAGCGGTAGGTGTTCGTCTTCGGGTGGACGGAGAAGTTCGGGTCCTTGCCGTGGTGGAACGGGCACGGCCCGCGGAAGCTCGCGCCCTGGCGCCTGAGCTTCACGTGCTCGCCGACGACGGCGACGATGTCCGACTGCTCGCGGACCTGCTCGACGACCGCGTCGGGGATCACGGCGGCGGCCTCAGAACTCGGCCACCGTCACGCCCGTGCCCCCCTCGCCGAACACGCCGAGTCGGAACGAGCGCACGCGCGTGTCCTTGCGGAGGATCGCGGTGACGCGCTCGCGGAGCGCGCCCGTGCCCTTGCCGTGGATGATCCGCAGCGACCGCAGGTCGGCGCGCACGGCCGCGTCCACCGCCTGCAGCACCGCCTCGTCCACCTCGTCGGCGCGCATGCCGCGCAGGTCGATCTCCGTGGGCGCGTACACCTCGGGCATGTCGCCGAAGACCGGCACGGCCACCTCGGCCGGCGCCTGCTTCTCGGCGCGGCGAAGCGTGGCCATGGGGACGGTCATCTTGATCGCGCCGACCGCGACCACTCCCTGCCCGTCGCGCACGTCCATGAGCCGCCCGAGCTTGCCCCCGAGCGTGCCGACCTCGACGTAGTCGCCGGCCTCGGGGGGGCCGGCGACGCGGCGCTCGCGAGCGGCGCCCGAGCGCTCCAGCACCTCGCGCGCGGCGCGGCGCTGCGCGTTCGCCTCCTCGCGGTCGAGGCGCTCCAGCTGCTCGCCCTGCTTCGCCGCCAGCTCCTCGGCCTTCTTGCGCGCCGCCTTGGCCGCGTCCTCGACCGCCTCCGCGTCGGACTTCCGGAGGTCCCGGATGGTGCGCTCGATCTCCTGCCGCGCGTCGAGCAGATAACGGCGCGCCTCCTGCCGCGCGCGCTTCTCGGCCTCGCGCTCGCGCTCCCGCACGCGCTGCTCGCGCTCCACCACGCGGCGCACGCGCTCGCGCGCGTCGTCGGCGATGGCGGTCGCCTCGCGCTCGCGCTCCGCGAGCGAGGTCTCGCGCGTCTCGAGCTCCGCGAGCAGCGCGTTCACGTCGCGCTCGGCCTGCGGCACGCGCTCCTCGGAGCGCCGGAGCACGTGCTCGGGGAGGCCGAGCCGGCGCGCGATGCTGAGGCCGTATGATCGCCCCGGAATCCCCTTGAGGAGCTGGTACGTCGGCGCGAGCGCCGCGGCGTCGAACTGGAGCGAGGCGTTCACGACGCCGGCCACCTCGGCGGCGAGCTCCTTCAGGGCACCGAGGTGCGTCGTCGCGACGGTGAGCGTGCCGCGCCGCGTGAGCTCCTCGAGGATGGCGCCGCCGAGCGCCGCGCCCTCGAGCGGGTCGGTGCCCGAGCCGAGCTCGTCGATCAGCACGAGCGAGCGGGCGGTCGCTCTCGCGAGAATCTCACCGAGGTTCTTGAGGTGCGCGCTGAAGGTCGAGAGGCTCGCCTCGATGGACTGCTCGTCGCCGATGTCGGCGAACAGGTCGTCGAAGATGGCGATGCGGCTCTCGGCGCCGACGGGCGCCGGCACGCCCGCCTGGAACAGCGCGGAGATGAGCGCGATGGCCTTGAGCAGCACGGTCTTGCCGCCCGTGTTCGGGCCGCTCACGAGCAGCGTGCGCTCGCCCGGGAGCATCTCCAGGTCGAAGGGCACCACGGCACCCTGACGCGCGAGGAGCAGCGGGTGGCGTCCGCGCCGGATCGCGAACCCCTCGTCGGGGAGACACAGCTCGGCCGGCGAGCAGTCGAAGTCCCGCGCGAAGCGGGCGCGCGCGTACAGGGAGTCGAGCTCGGTGAGCGCGTCGAGCGACTCGATCATGCGCTCGCGGAGCGGCCGCACGCGGTCGGTGGTCTCGAGCAGGATGCGGTCGACCTCGCGGCGCTCCTCGGCCTCGAGCTCGCGGATGCGGTTGCCGAACTCCACCGCCGCCGGCGGCTCGATGAAGACCGTGGCGCCGGTGCCCGACGTGTCGTGGACGATGCCGCCCACCGCGCCGGCCGCGCCGCGCCGCACCGGGATCACGTAGCGCCCGTTGCGCACGGTCACCGACATGTCGGACACCGCCTGGTGCGACTCGAGCTGCCCCATGATGCGCTCGAGCAGCCGGACGAGCTCCCCCTCGGCCGCACGAAGCTCCCGGCGCAGGCGCGAGAGCAGCGGCGACGCGCCGTCGCGCACCTCGCCCGCGTCGTCGACGACGCGGGCGACGGCGTCCTCCTCGCCCTTGGCGCTCACGAGGCGCGGCGGGAACTCGGCGAGCACGGCGAGCGGCATCGCCGGTCGCTTCTCGTCGGTCAGCGCGTCGCCCGTGCGGCGCGACGAGCGAAGCAGGGTCGCGACGGCGAGCAGCTCCGGACCGGAGAACGGCGCGCCCTCGACGCGGAGCCGTGCGAGCGACTGCCCGAGCTCCGGGATGGGCTCCGGGCTCCAACCCTGCTCGGAGTCGATCAGGGAGCGCACCGCGGCGACGCGCCGGTGCTCGCCCTCGAGGAACGCGCGCTGGTCGACGGGCGCGAGGCCGCGCACGCGTGCCGCGCCCGCGGACGACGACGCGCGCTCGGCCACGAGATCGAGCACGCGCGGAAATTCCAGTACTGCCAGCGCGTGCGCGTTCACTCCGTCACCTCTTCGCGCTCAGCTCCTCGCGCGCGATCGCGTTGATCGCGCCGCCGTCCACTCGCCCCTTGAACTGGGGCATCACCTTCCCCATCACCGCGCCGACGGTCGCCGCGCCGCCGGCGATGGCGGCACGCACCGCGGCGCGGAGCTCGTCGTCGGGCGGGCGCGCGGGCAGGTAGCGCTCGAGCACCTGGACTTCCTGGCGCTCCTTCGCCGCGAGCTCCTCGCGCCCGCCCTTCTCGTACATCTCCACCGACTCGCGCCGGCGCTTGATGCCGCGGCGGAAGACCTCGACGACGTCGTCGTCCGTCAGCGGGCGCGCCGCCTCGATCTCGCGGTTCTTCACGTCCGAGAGGATCGTGGAGAGGAGGAGGGTGAGCGGCTTGTCCCGCGCCTTGCGGGAGGCGTTCAGGTCGCCCTGGAGGCGCGCGATCAGGTCGGACACGGTGTGGGCTCTCGGCTCTCGGCGCGGGTGCCCGCCGCAGGCGGGCGGGATCGCCGCGGCTCTCGGCGCTCGCAGCGAAAGCTAGAAACCGCGCGGGGAGGGGTCAACGAGCGCGCCCGCTCACCCTGGCGGCCACGACATGCGCCGCCCGCCGAGCAGGTGAAGGTGGAGGTGGAAGACCGTCTGCCCCGCGTCGGCGTTCGTGTTGAACACGGTGCGGTATCCCGACTGCGCGATGCCCTCGGTGCGCGCGATCTCGGCCGCGAGCAGCGCCATCTTCCCGATGAGCGTGGCGTCCGCCGCCTCGGCGAGCGAGGGCACGTGCTCGCGCGGGATCACGAGGACGTGCGTCGGCGCCTTCGGGTCGATGTCGCGAAAGGCGACGCAGTCGTCCGTCTGCGCGACGATCTTCGCGGGGATCTCGCCGGCGACGATGCGGCAGAAGAGGCAGCTCGAGGACATGGCTCTCGGTGTCACGCGCCCCGGTCGAGCGCCGCGCGGACGACGGCGAGCCCGGCGACGGCGGCGGTCTCGAAGCGCAGAATGTGGCCGGCGAGGCGGGCGGGCGCAAACCCGGCGGCGACGAGCGCGTCACGCTCGTCCGGCTCGACGCCGCCTTCGGGTCCGACGGCGATGGTCACGGGCGACTGCACGTCGATCGTGAGGAGCGGCGGCCCCTCCGCGTCGAGGAGCAGGCGGGTGCCCTGCGGCGCGGCGGCGACGGCGCGCTCGAGG
>JBJMNJ010000357.1:0-12653 GCA_045804325.1 Gemmatimonadaceae bacterium | reverse complement strand
GGGCGCGCGCGCGCATCGCCGAGCTGTCGGCCGAGATGCTGACGGCGAACGCCGACCGCGCCGCGGCGATCGAGAAGGAGATCACGCGCACCGCCGTCGCGCACCGCCTCGTGAGCCAGTACACGAGCTTCGTGGCGGTGGACGAGTCGCGCGTCGTCGGCGACGGGCGGCCCGCGCGAATCCTCCAGCCCGTGGAGCTCCCGGAAGGGGTAGCCTGGGAGGGCGTCATGGGCGGCGAGACGCCGGTGGGCGCACCGAGGCGCGTGGACGCGTGGGGGGTGACGCTGCAGGAGACCGCGGAGGGCCACGTGCGCGTCGTGCGCGTCGACAACGGCAGCGTGGCAGCGCGGGCGGGCGTGAGGGCCGGCCTCGTCATCGCGAGCGTCGAGAACGGCGCCGTGCGCGACATGGGCGGCCTCGAGTCGCGCCTGCTCCAGCTCCGCCACCGGGCGACGCTGAGCCTGTCGGGGGGGGTGTCGGTGTCGCTTCCGCTGCCCTAGGCGCGGCTGCGCCGCGCGGTTCTCTACTCCTCGCGGCGCCGGCCCTCCTCGGCATCCGGTTCTCTACGTCGCGGGGCTTCGCCCCGCTCGTCGGTTCTCTACGTCGGGGCACTTCGTGCCCCTCGTCGGTTCGCGGCCGCGCTGCACGCGGCGGTTGCTCACTGCGACCGCGAGCGCAGCGCGCCGAGAACCGACGAGCGCCGCGCAGCGGCGCGAAGTAGAGAACCGACGAGCGGCCCGCAGGGCCGCGACGTAGAGAACCGAGCGCTGAGGAGCCGTAATGAAAGAGGGCTAGAAAACCGCGGCCCGAAGGGCCGCTACTCCGCGCGCAGGACCACCGCCGGATCCACTCGCGCCGCGCGCCACGCCGGCAGCAGGCTCGCGAGCACGGCCACGGCGAGCACCACGCCCGCGGCGCCCGCGAGCGCCGCCGGGTCGCTCGGCGAGACGCGGAAGAGCAGCGGCGCCAGCCGGCGTCCCGCGGCGAGCGCGACGGCGAGGCCGATCGCCGTGCCGAGCGCGGCGAAGCGCACGCCCTCACGGAGGACGAGGCCGACGACGTCGCGGCCGCGCGCGCCGAGCGCGACACGCACGCCGAGGTCCCGCGTGCGCTGCGCCACGTCGTAGGCGATGACGCCGTACAGACCCACCGCGGCGACGAGGACGGCGAGGGCGCCGAAGGCGAGGAACATCGCCGCACCGAGCCGCCAGGCGCTCAGCTGCTGGTCCACCGCCCGTCGCAGCGGGAAGGCGACGAGATACGACGCGCCGGGCATGAGCCGCTGGAGCTCGCGGCGCACGGGCTCCGCCTGCGCCGCCGCGTCGCCGCGCACGCGGACGAGGAGCAGCACGTTGGGCTCGCGCGCCTGCAGCATCGGCAGGTAGATCTGGAGGCGCTGGTCGGCGCCCAGCCCCGTCTGCTTGATGTCCTCGGCCACCCCCACGACGGTGGTGCAGGGCATCGTGTCGGTGCCCATCTTGATGCACTGCCCGATGGCGCTCCGCCCCGGCCACAGCGCGCGCGCCGCGCCCTCGCTCACGACGACCACCGGTGGCGCGCCCTCGCGGTCCTCGGCCGTGAACGCCCGGCCCTGCACGATGCGCGTGCCGAGCGTGCGGAACAGGTCGGCGGTGCCCGCCTGGAAGGTGAAGCGGCCGAGCCGTCGCACCGAGTCGACGCCGGGAACCCGGAACCCGGTCGACCACGTGTCCATCAGCGGGACGCTCGCGGCGACCGACACGCGCTCCACCGTCGGCATGGCGCGCGCCGCCTCCTCGAGGCGCAGGCCGAGGCGCTTCGCCGCCGCGTCGTCCTCGTCCATCTTCACGCCGCGGCGGTTCATGTAGATGGCCACCACCCCGTCGGGCTCGTAGCCGAGCGGAACGGCGCGGACGTTCTCGAGGCTTCGGACGAAGAGCCCGGCGCCGACGAGCAGCAGCGTGGAGAGCGCCCCCTGCACGACGAGCAGCACGGTACGCACGCCGCCGCGGCGCGCTTCGGCACGGCCGAGCGAGTGCGTGCCGCCGGCCCGCAGCGAGGCGGCGAGGTCACGGCGCCCCGCCTGCGCGGCCGGCACGAGGCCGGTGACCACCGCCGCGGCGAGCGCGGCCAGCGCGGCGAAGACGAGTGTGCGCGGGTCGCGCAGCGCGCCCGCGCCCGGGTCGTCAGGCACGAAGAGCCTGCCGAGCGCGACACCGCCCCACTCGGCCGCGAGGACGCCGACGAGGCCGCCGGCCACGGCGAGGAGCAGCGACTCGGCGAGGAGCTGGGCGATGATGCGCCCGCGGCCGGCGCCGAGTGCGAGCCGGAGCGCCAGCTCGCGCCGCCGCCCGAGCGCGCGGGCGAGGAGGAGGTTGGCGACGTTGGCGCACGCGACGAGCAGCACGATCACGGCGACGCCGCCGACCCAGAGCGCGACGCGGCTGACCTCACGCGCGCGCGGGCCGCGGTCGAGCGCGACGGGGGCCGCGATCGCGCGCGGGCGCGCGACCTCGAGCGTCGGGATGCCGCTGGCCGACGTCCGCTCGATCTCCCAGCTCCGCCGGTAGGCCTTCGTGAGGTCGGCGTTCGCCTGCTCGACGGTGACGCCGGGCTTCCGCCTGACGAGGACGGAGAGCCAGCTCCACTCGTAGCTGGTCGCGGCGTCGTCCCTCGCGGCGATGGCGACGGCGAAGGTCGTGATGGGGATGAAGAGCTGCGGCGGCGCGGCGTCCACGACGCCCGCGAAACCCGGCGGCGCGACGCCAATGACGGTGCAGACGATCTGGCCGATGCGGAGCGTCTGGCCGAGCACGTCGCGGCGCGCGCCGTAGTGCGAGCGCCAGTAGGCGTCGCTGAGGACGACGACGGGCGAGCCCGCGGGCAGGGCATCCTCCGACGCGTCGAAGAAGCGCCCGAGCGTCGCGCGCGCGTCGAACAGGTCGAAGTAGCTCGCGCTCACGGTCGCGACCGGCAGCTCCGCCGCGTCCTCCCCGTCGCCGACGGCGATGGGGCGCACGCGGAGCGCCGCGACGGTCGAGAAGGCCGCCGTGAAGCGGCGCAGGTCGAGGTAGCGCGCGAGCTCGGTGTTGTTCTCGACGCTCTCCGTGCCGCGCTCGCTGCGCGCGAAGTAGACGCGGTGCACGGCGTCCGGCTCGGCGAGGAACGCGGGCGAGCGGAACAGCATGCGGTCCACGACGCCGAACATCGCCGCGTTGACGCCGATGCCGAGGCCGAGGGTGATTACGACGGCGAGCGTGAACCCGGGCGTGCGCGCGAGCCCGCGCGCCGCGTAGCGCAGGTCCTGCGCGAGCGTCTCGAGCGTGCGGACGCCGCGCCCGTCGCGGCTCTCCTCCTTGAAGCGCTCGGTGCCGCCGAACGCGAGGCGCGCGCGCCGAAGCGCCTCGTCAGCCGGGAGGCCGGCGCGCTCGAGCTTCGCCGCCTCCATCTCGACGTGGAAGCGGAGCTCGTCGTCGAGCTCGCGCTCCACGGCCGAGCGGCGGAAGAGCGCGCGGAGGCGGTAGCGGGCGTCGCTCGCCCGCTCGTGCAGCCAGTCGACGAGCATCGTCGTGGTCTCCGTCAGGCCATGTCGAGGACGAGCCGCATCGCGGCCGTGAGCCGCTCCCACGCGGCGGTCTCCGCCTGGAGCTGCCGGCGGCCGGTCGCGGTGAGCTCGTAGTACTTCGCCTTGCGGTTGCTGTCCGAGGTGCCCCACTCCGTGCGGACCCACCCCTTCCGCTCGAGGCGGTGGAGGGCGGGGTAGAGGGAGCCCTGCGGGATCTGGAGCGACGCCCGCGAGACCTGGTGGATGCGCTCGGAGATGGCCCACCCGTGCATGGCGCCGAGGGAGAGCGCCTTGAGGATGAGCAGGTCGAGCGTGCCCTGCGGGAGGTCGAGCCGTTCGTCGGTCATCAGGTTCCCCTTTCGCTTCTACAAGAAGCGCCCAGTCGTGTAGAAGTGCAAGGGGAGTGGCTGTAAGAGAGTCATCGCCCTCAGCCCTGGGCCGTGTCGGGACAATCCTTACGGAGAACCCGGTCAGTCGACCCATGTCGTCCGCCGGAATGTCCCTAGATTCACCCCCATGCGCCGCTCCCCCTGGTCGCGCCTGCTCGGCCTCGTGATGGCCCTCTGGCTCTCGCTCTACACGAGCGAGCCGGCGGTCCTGCACGCGTGCCCGACGCACGGCGGCGCCGGCGCCGGCGGCAGCGCCAGTGCCGGCGCGGCGCACGACGCACACGCGGCGCACTCCGCGCACGGCGCGGCGGCCGACGCCGGGAGCCGCGATTCCCGCCCGGCCGAGGCCGGGCACTCGTGCTCCTGCCCCGGCGCCTGCTCGGCGCCGTCGATCGTCGGCGCGCCGTCGGTCGCGGTGAGCCTCGTCCCCGCGCCCGAGGCGGTCGTCCGCGCGGCGCGGCGCCCCGAGGCGCCGGTCGCGGCCCGCCCGCGGGGCGCGCACGTCCTTCCCTTCGCGAACGGACCGCCGGCGCGCGCCCTCGTCGCGTAGCCCGCCTCACGCCCGCCGTCCCGGGGCTCGTCAGGCGGACGCGACCGACCGCCGCCGACCCCTGCGCGCTGCCGCCCGCGGAGCTCCCGCGCCGGCGCCCGCGCATCCGTTCCGACCATCGGAGGGACCGTGCTCCGCCAGACCGTTCGCTCGGGCGCGCTCTGCGCCCTGATGCTCTTCGCCGCGCCCGCCCTGCGGGCACAGGCCAGCCTCTTCGCGCGCCAGCCCGGCGCGCCCGTCGCCCGCGCCGACAGCCTCCGCGCCGACAGCGCCCGCAAGGACACCGTCCGCACGCTCGAGGGCGTGCGCGTCGTCGCGAGGCGGGCGGACGTCGGCGCGGCGAGCGCGATGCAGCGCCTCACGCTGCCGGCGACGTTCGCGGTGTCCGCCCAGAAGGCGGCGGTGACCGTCAACGTCGTGGACGCCGAGGACGCGGTGAAGTACGTGCCGAGCGTCTTCCTGAGGACGCGCAACAACGGCGACACGCAGGCGACGGTGGCCACGCGCGTGTGGGGCGTGAGCTCCAGCGCGCGCAGCCTCGTCTTCGCGGACGGGGTGCCGCTCACGGCGCTCATCGCCAACAACAACACCATCGGCGGCCCGCGCTGGGGGCTCGTGTCCCCGGAGGAGATCGCGCGCGTGGACGTCATGCACGGGCCGTACTCCGCCGCATATGGCGGGAGCTCGATGGGCGCGGTCCTGGAGATCACGACGCGCCTCCCCGAGCGGCTCGAGGGCTCGGTGACGCAGACGCAGTCCGCGCAGGGCTTCGACCTCTATGGAACGAAACGGACGTTCACGACGACGCAGACCAACGCGACGGTCGGCGACCGCTTCGGGCGCTTCGCCTTCTGGGCGAGCGGCAGCTACCAGGACAGCCACAGCCAACCGCTGCTCTACGTCACGAGCCCGACCTTTCCGGCGCCCGCCGTCACCGGCGCCATCCCGGCGTACAACAAGCTCGGCGCCAAGGCCAACGTGCTCGGCGCCACGGGGCTGCTGCACACGCGCATGACGAACGCGAAGCTCAAGGCGGCGTACGACGTGACACCGTGGCTGCGCGCCGCGTACACGCTGGGGCGCTGGGAGAACGACGGCGACTCCGGCGCGGAGACGTACCTCGAGCGCGCCACCCGCCCGACGTTCGCGGGGCAGAGCGGCTTCGCGACGGGAACCTACGCGCTGCTCCAGCGCCACACGGCGCAGAGCCTCTCGCTCCGCACGGACGGCTCGCGCGAGTGGGACGTCGAGGCCGTGGCGACGCGCTACGCCTTCGACCGCGACCGCCAGCGCTTCCCGACGGCCGTCACCGCGGCGGACACGTTCGGCGCGGCCGGGCGCGTCGCGGTGCTCGACGGCACGGGGTGGTCGACGCTCGACGTGAAGGGCGCGTGGCACCGCGGCGGCGCCGCCGCGCGCCACATCGTCTCCTTCGGCGCACACGAGGACCGCTACCGCCTCGAGAACCCCACCCTCGGCACCAGCGACTGGCGCGGGGACACGCTCGGCGCGGTCGTCACCGAGGGGAGCGGGGGCACGCGCACGCGCGCGCTCTGGGCCCAGGACCGCCTGCGGATCGCGCGCGGGCTGCACCTCACGCTCGGCGGTCGGTGGGAGTCGTGGCGCGCCTCCGAGGGCCTCAACCAGAACGGCGCGACGCGCGTCGACCAGCCCGAGGCGGCGCAGTCGCGCTTCTCCCCGAAGGCCTCGCTCGCGTGGACGCCGAGCCGCGCGTGGACGCTCGGCGCGTCCGTCGCGAAGGCCTACCGCTTCGCGACGGCGGCGGAGCTCTACCAGCTCGTCTCTACGGGCGCGACGTTCACGTCGCCCGACCCGAGCCTGAAGCCCGACGACGTCCTCTCGGCGGAGCTGCGCGCGGAGGTGCGCACGGCGCGCGGCTTCGCGCAGCTCGCGCTGTTCCAGGACGACGTGCACGACGCCATCGTGTCGCAGTTCCGCCCGCTCGTCCCCGGCTCGGCGACGCTCTACTCCTACGTCTCCAACGTGGACCGCGTGCGGGCGCGCGGCGCCGAGCTCGCGCTCGGGGCGAACGCGGTGAAGGGCGTCCTCGACCTCTCCGGAAGCGTCACATGGCTCGACGCGCGCACCCTGGAGCTCTCCGGGCGCGCGAGCGCCACGGCGCCCGAGGGGAGCGCCGTCGGCAAGTACCTGCCGAACATCCCGAAGTGGCGCGCCTCGTTCCTCGGCACGCTGCACCCGCGCGAGCGGCTCGCCGTCTCGCTCGCGGGCCGGTACAGCGGGAAGCTGTTCACGACGCTCGACAACGCCGACGTCCGCTTCAACACCTACCAGGGGTTCAGCGACTGGCTCGTGATGGACGCGCGCGCCCACTACGCGCTCGACCGCCACTGGTCGGCCTCGCTCGGCGTCGACAACCTGCTCGACCGGAAGTACTTCCTCTTCCACCCGTTCCCCCAGCGCACGATCGTGGGGAGCATGAAGTACGCGCTCTGATTCCGCGGTGCGCGCCCGGCTCGCTCTCGCGCTCGCCCTGCTCGCGCTGCCGCTCGCTCCCCGGGCGGCGCGGGCGCACGCGACGCTCGTGTCCGCGGAGCCCGCCCCCGGGAGCCGGCTCGCCGCAGCGCCGGCGCGGCTGCGGCTGGTCTTCAGCGAGCCGATCGAGGGCGCCCTCGGCCGCGTGACGCTCCTCGCGGCCTCGGGCGCCATGGCGCTGGCCGCGGGCGGCGACCCGCGCGACGTGCACTCGCTCGTCGCCCCACTCCCCGCGCTCGCCGACGGCGGGTACCGCGTGGCGTGGCGCATCGTCTCCGCCGACGGACATCCGGTGGACGGGAGCTTCACGTTCTCCGTCGGCGACTCCACCGCGGCGCCGCCGCCCGAGATGACTGACGAGTGGCACGGCTCGGACGAGGCGCACGCCGCCGGGGAAGGTCGGGCGCTCGCGGCGGCGCCGCCGCTCGCCTCGGCGCTGCGCGGGCTCGGTGTCGGCGCCCTGGCGGCGCTGGCCGGCCTGCTCGGCTTCGCGGTGTGGGGCGCCGGCCCCGCCGACGGTCGGGTACTGCGCCTCTCGACGTGGCTCGCGCTCGCGGCGGCCGTGCTCCTCGCGCTGCACGCGGCGGCGTGGCTCGCGCACGTCGCGCCCGACGGCCGGCTGCGCGGCGACGCGGCCGCCGCCGCGCTCGCCACCGGTCCGGGCCGCGTGGAGACCGCGCGCCTCGCGCTCGCCGTCCTCGCGCTGTGGGCACTCGCGCTCGCGCGGCGCGAGGGGCTGGCGCTCGCGTTCGCCGGGGCCGCCGTGCTCGCGAGTGGCGCCACGGGGCACGCGGCCGCGGTGCAGCCGCTCGTCGCCGTGCCGACCAAGGCGCTTCACCTCGCCGCGCTCGCGGCGTGGCTTGGAGGGGTCGTGTGGCTCGCGCTCCAGGCGCGCGCTCCCGAGCCGGCCGCCGCGCCGCTCGGCCGCTCGGCCTCGCGCGTCTCCGCGGTCGCACTCCTGGCGATCGCCGTCGTGCTCGCGACCGGCATCCTGCAGACCGTCCTGTTCCTCCCGCGCCACCTCGACGCGCTCCGGTCGGCATACGGCGCGCTGGTGCTCGCCAAGCTCGCGGGGCTCGGCGTCCTCGCGCTCTTCGGGGCGCACCACCGCTACCGCGTTCTGCCGCGGCTCGCCGCCGCCGGCATGCCCGCGCGCCTCGCGCGCTCGTTGCGGGCGGAGATGGCCGTGATGGCCGCGGTCGTCCTGCTCGGCGGGCTCCTCGCCTACGTGCCGCCCCCGCCTGACGGCGCCGGGGCCCACGTCCACACCACTCCGTGACCCCGATGCCCACGCTCGCCGTCCGCTCCGTGCACGCCCTCACGCTCCTGCTCCTGCTCCCGGCCGCGGCGCACGCGCACGCCGTCGTCTATCCCAGGACGGCCGCGCCGGGCGCGTACGAGCGGTACGTGCTGCGCGTCCCCAACGAGAAGAACGTCGCGACGACGCGCGTCGAGCTCCGCTTCCCCGCGGGCGTGCGCGTCACCTCGTTCGGCGACGTGTCGGGGTGGACGCTCGAGACGCTCACCGACTCGGCCGGCAACATCACCGCGGCGGTCTGGACCGGCACGCTCCCGCCGAAGCGCTTCGTCGAGCTCCCGTTCGTCGCCGTCAACCCGAAGACCGCGACGCGCATCGTCTGGCCCGCGTACCAGACGTACGCCGACGGCGAGCGCGTGGAGTGGACGGGCCCGGCGGACTCGAAGCGCCCTGCGTCGGCCACGGAGATCGGCGCGAGCGCGTCAGCGCCTGCCGCGGCGGGCGGGGACCGGACGGCGCTGCTGGTCGCCGGCGCGGCGCTGGTGCTGTCGCTGGTGAGCCTGGGGCTGGCGCTCAGGCGCGGCTGACGCCGCGCGGTTCTCGGCGCCTTCGGCGCGGTTCTCGGCGCTTCGCGCCGGTTCTCGGCTCGCGCCTGCGGCGCTCGCCGGTTCTCGGCCGGCCTGCGGCCGGCGGTTGCGGATTGCTGATTCGTAGAGTGCGGTGGTGACGCCGAGAAGGTCTCCACGCGGTACACTGGCCGCATGCAGGGCTTCCGGAAGCTTCACGTCTGGCACAGCGCACACGCGCTCACCACGGCCGTCTATCGCGCGACGGGGGAGTTCCCCGACACCGAGCGCTTTGGGCTGACCTCTCAGCTTCGGCGGGCAGCCGCGTCGATCGGAGCGAACCTCGCCGAGGGATGCGGACGGTCATCGAGCCTCGACACGCGCCGGTGCTTTCGCATCGCGCTGGGCTCGGCGTGCGAGCTGCTGAACCACCTGCTCCTCGCGCACGACCTCGGCCTGATCGACCGCAAGTCGATGACGCCACTAGCTCGCCAGGCCTTTCTGGTGCGACGCGCCCTGATCCGCCTGCTGGACAGCGTGTCGCCGGCCGCAACCGCCGCGCGCAGCGCGGCCGAGAACCGACGAGCGGCGCGCAGCGCCGCGAAGTAGAGCGCCGACGAGCGGCGCCGAAGGCGCCGCGACGTAGAGAACGGGATGAAGAGGAGCCGTGCGCGACGAGGAGTAGAGAACCGCGGCGCGCAGCGCCGCCCAACGCATCAGCGCCGCCTGAGCTCGTACACGCCGATCGGCCGCGGCGTCGCTTCCTCGCCCACCGTCCACTTGGAGAGCGCGATCCGCCAGCCGTCCGCCTCGAGCGCCTCGAGCAGCGGCAGGCTCTTCGCGCGGAACGGGTCGGAGAGGAGCACGCGCCCGCCCGGGGCGAGGTTCGCGTCGAAGATCCGGCGGAGGTGCGCGTGGCCGGACTCGGCGTAGAGGATGTCGGAGCCGAGGAGGACGTCGTAGCGCGTGGCGTCGTCCCACGCCGACCACTCCGCGAGCCGGTACTCGATGCTCCCGTCGGCGCCGCCGACGCCGTTCCGCTCGCCGTTCCGTCGGCAGACGGAGAGCGCGAGCGCTTGCTTGTCGGTCTGGACGACGCGGGCGCCCAGCGAGGCGGCGACGATCCCGGGGAGCCCCGTGCCGGCCCCGAGCTCCAGCACGCGCGCGCCGCGCATCTCGTCGACGCGCCCGGCCACCTCGTGCGCGAGCGCGATGGCGGCGGGCCAGAGCACGACGCCGTACGGCAGCCGGTCCTTCCCTTCGGAGAGGAAGCGCGACTCGTCGGCCCAGCTCAGCACCGCGTCGGAGTGCAGGACGGACCACTCGCGGTCGCCGAGGCGGAGGCGGTAGTCGTGGAGGTGCGGCCCTTCGAGCTGCGGCCCTTCGGGCCGCGGTTCTCTACCCATCTTCACTCACGGCTCCTCTCCACGCGGTTCTCTACCTCGCGGCCCTGCGGGCCGCTCGTCGGTCTTCTACTTCGCGCCGCTGCGCGGCGCTCGTCGGTTCTCGGCGGGGCTTCGCCCCGCGGGTGCTGTTGAGCAACCGCCGGCCGGAGGCCGGCCGAGAACCGACGAGGGGGCACGAAGTGCCCCGAAGTAGAGAACCGACGAGGCGCGCGCAGCGCGCCGACGTAGAGAACCGAGCGCGTACGAAGGCTGACGCCGCGAGGGGTAGAGAACCGCGGCACGCAGCGCCGCCTGCGCCGTCTACGCTACCTGCGGTGCCGCGAACTGCGGGGCGGCCACCAGCGCCGTCGCGCCGCGCAGCCGCGGGAGGCCGCCGGCCTGCTCCGGCACGATCGGCGTGGACACCGCGGAGGGCGCGAGCACGCGCTCGGCCATGGCGCGGCGCACGGTGGGCTCGATGCGGTCCCACGCGGCCGTTATCTCGCCACAGACGAATATCTTCGACGGGTTGAGCGCGTTGACGATCGTGCCGAGGCCGAGGCCGAGGTAGTGCGCCGTCTCCTCGAGGGCGGCGAGCGCGCGCTCGTCGCCCGCGTTCGAGCGCGCGATGAGGTCCGACATCGTGAGCGGCATCGCCTGGAGGAACGCGCGCGGCGACGTGCCGGAGAGCTCGCGGCCGAGGTAGCGCGAGAGCGTGGCGATGTTCGAGGTGTACACCTCCCAGCAGCCCCGCTTGCCGCAGAGGCACACCGGGCCGTCCGGGTCGAGCGGGACGTGGCCGAACTCGCCGGCGGTCTGGTCGCGCCCGCGCAGCACCTCGCCGTTCACGACGATGCCCGCGCCGACGCCGTCGGAGACCGTGACGTAGACGAAGTCGCCGTCGGCGGCGCCGCGCTGGCCGAGCCACATCTGCGCGAGCGCGCAGGCGATCGGCGCGTTCTCGATCTCGACCGAGCACCCCACGCCCTCGGCGAGCGGCCCGCGCAGGTCGACGTCGCGCCAGCCGAGCTGGGGCGCGTTGATGATGCGGCCCGTGTTGCGGTCCACGATGCCCGGGACGACGAGGCCGACGCCCTCGCAGACGCCGGCGGCGGCGTGCTCCTCGCGCAGGCGCCGCACGCGGCGCACGAGCTCGGCGGCGAGCGCCGCGGGATCGAGGAGGGTCTCGAAGGTCTCGAGCGCGATCTGCGTTCCCGCGAAGTCGTTCAGCATGACGTACGTGCGGCTCAGACGCACGTCGATGGAGACGACCAGGCGGTCGCGCGTGCGGACGTAGAGCATGCGGGGGCGGCGCCCGCGCGGCGCGTCGATCGTGTCGCCCTCGAAGATCGACCCCTCCACCAGCAGCTCGGTGATGAGCGAGGTCACGACGCCGCGGCCGATCTTCATGCGGCGCGCGAGGTCGGCGCGCGAGATCGGCTGATGCTCGCGCACGAGGTTCAGCGCGATCTGGCGGTTGATCTCGCGCGCGGTGGAGCGGGTGGCGCGCCGGAAGCTGAGGGTGTTGATCTTTCGCACAGTGCCAATGTAGGTGTTCGAGCGGTCGCGAACAGAGCGCCGAGGACCCCGGTTGCGCATCGGGAGTCAGGGTCGTACATTGGCCCGAACGCATTTGTTCGGACTGAGAGCAAAATCGGTCGCCGAGCCCGTTCGCGCAAGACCGATCTATAAGGTCGAGCGGACTCGGCACTCTGCCCCGGACGGCGCGGTAGGGCGTCCAGCGGGGCTGTATTGTTCGGGAGACGAGCAAAGTAGCGCGCGACGGCCTCCGTCCTGCGGGGCCCACTCGATTCCGAGGTGGACGAGCACATGTCGGCTGATCGTACGTCGAAGCGGTTCACTCAGGCGGGTAGCTCGCAGTACAGCGGCGCCACTCAGGCGCCACTATCGCTGCACGAGGACCGGTACTTCGACCCCGAGCCCTCGGTTCGCCAGGTCGCCCGCGAGCTCTACGCGGAGACCCGCCTCCTCCCGCTCGTCTGCCCGCACGGTCACGTCGACCCGCGAATCCTCGCCGAGGACACGCCGTTCCCCGAGCCGACGGCGCTCCTGATCCTCCCGGACCACTACATCTTCCGGATGCTCTACTCGCAGGGCATCCCGATGGAGACCCTCGGGATCCCGACGCGCGACGGCCTCCGCCCCGACGTGGACCCGCGCGCCGTCTGGCAGCTCTTCGGCGAGCACTACCACCTCTTCCGCGGCACGCCCACCGGGGCGTGGCTCGACCACGAGCTCCACGAGCTCTTCGGCATCCGCGTGAAGCTCACCGGCGACACGGCGCGGCGCATCTACGACGAGATCGCCGAGAAGCTCGCGAGCGCGGAGTTCCGCCCGCGCGCGCTGTTCGAGCGCTTCAACATCGAGGTGCTCGCCACCACCGACGCGGCCACCGACCCGCTCCGCTTCCACCGCGAGATCCGCGA
>JBJMNJ010000356.1:0-7130 GCA_045804325.1 Gemmatimonadaceae bacterium | reverse complement strand
TGTACGACTCGGGCAGCGCGTTCGGCAGCGCCAGCACGATGCCGCGCGACTTGTCGAAGTTGCCGATGACCTCCCACGTCGCGTCCTGCCGCCGCACGGGCATGCCGCGCACGGTCAGCTCGAGGCCCGTGTTGCGGGTCGAGGCGCCGTTGAGGTTGAACAGGATGAAGCCCGTCGCGTAGGTGCCGCGGATGTTCTGGACGATCTGGTCCCGCGTCTCCTTGCGGTAGACGGTCGCGTCGACGCCGAGGCGGTCGTCGAAGAAGCCGAGCTCGGTGCCGACCTCGTACGAGTGCGCGAACTCCGGCCGCAGCTTGAAGTTCGGGCCCCAGAAGTCGTAGCCGTAGCCGCCGAAGGAGGTCGTCTTGTACTGCAGCGACGGGCGGTACGCGTACGGGGTCGCGTCGCGCCCCACCTCGGCGTACGCCGCGCGCAGCTTGCCCGTCATGAACTCGCCGAGCGACGGGAAGGCGTCGGAGAAGACGAAGCTGCCCGAGACGGAGGGGTAGAAGAACGAGTTCCGCTCGACGGGGATCGTGGACGTCCAGTCGTTGCGGCCCGAGACCGTGAGGAACAGGTAGTTCGCGTAGTCGAACGTGGCCTGCCCGAACACGCTCTGGAGGCGCCGCTGGGCGATCGTCGTCTTGCTGCGGTTGACGGTCGTGTTGTTGATCGAGACGAACTCGGACTCGAGGAACTGCGAGCCCCAGAGCGCGTCCACGTTCGACTTGTTGTCCTGCGCCGACGTGCCGACGAGGCCCGTGACGCCGAAGCGGCCGGCGAGGTCCTGGCGGTTGACGTTGAGCAGCGCCTGCGCGGACAGGTTGCGCGTGTTGTCGTCCGCCACGTCGATCTGGCCGCCGTTCCCGGCGCCGTACGCGCTCTCGGGGTGGCGCAGGATCTCGTTGTGGTTCGCGTAGGCGTCCGTCCCGACCTGGGTCTTGATGTTGCCCCAGGCGAAGGGCGTGAAGCGCAGGCCGAGGTTGACGAGGATGCGGTTGTTCGTCGAGTTGATGTGGTTCTTCTCGACGTTGAAGTAGGGGTTGTCGATCTCGCCGCCGGCCCCCTGGTTCGTCACGCGGCGGCGCGTGCCGGCCGGGGTGAGCCAGTTGGACGCGTCGTCGGTCTGCGGCCAGGCGAGCAGCGCGATGAGCGGCCCGACCGTCACCGTCCCGAGGCCCTTGAACGGCTGGCGGTTGTCCGTGTACGAGTACGCCGTGGTCAGGTCGACCTGCATCCACTTCGTCGCCTGCGCCTGCCCGGCGCCCGTGACGTTGTAGCGGTCGTAGGCCGTCGTCGGGACCACGCCCTGCTGCTTCAGCCCCGCGCCCGTCACGCGGTAGTTCACGCGGTTGTCGGGTGACGCGCCGCTGAAGGCGAGGTTGTGCCGCTGCGTGAGCGCGTTCTGGAAGAAGCCGCCGACGTTGTTGAAGAACCTCGTACCGGGCGCGTACTGCGGCCCCCAGTAGCGGAAGTTGAAGTTCAGCGAGTCGGCCGGCCCGTAGACGCGCTGCACCTCCGGCGCCTCGCGCACGCTCTCGATGCGGAAGCTGTTGTTGTACTCGAACCCGCCGCCGGTCGTGCCGCGCTTCGTGGTGATGACGATGGCGCCGTTCGCCGCGTCGATGCCGTAGAGCGCCGCCGCCTCCGGCCCCTTCAGCACCGTGATGGACTCGATGTCCTCGGGGTTGATGTCCGCCGCGCGGTTGGTGAAGTCCACGCCGCGGTTCTCGAACGACACCGTCGACCCACCGAACGACGACGCGAGGACGCCGGAGTTCAGCGTCTTGTTGTCCATCGGCATGCCGTCGATCACGAACAGCGGCTGGTTGCTGCTGCTGATCGAGCTGACGCCGCGGATGGTGATCTGCGACGACGCGCCGGGGACGCCCGAGGTGCTGTTCACCTGGACGCCGGCGACGCGGCCCTGGAGCGCGTTCAGGAAGTTCTCGCGCTGCGTCTCGGCCACCGCCGAGCCGCTGACCGTCTGCGACGAGGTGCCGAGACCGCGCTTCGCGGCCGACTCGCCGAACGCGGACACGACGACGCCCTCGATCTGCGAGGCCGACTCGTTGAGGAGCAGGCTCACCGTGGCCGTCTGGCCGGCGACGACCTCGACGCGCTGCGTGCCCGGCGCGAAGCCGATTCGGCGGGCGCTCACGGCGCGCGGGCCGGCCGGGACGCCGGGGATCGTGAACTCGCCGGCCGCGTTGGTCGTGGCGCGCATGGTCGTGCCGTCCACGAGCACCTGGGCGTCGCCGATCGGCCGATTGCCGGCAGCCTCGAGGACGCGGCCGCGAATGATGCCGGTTCCTTGCGCCGACAGCGCCGAGGCGGACATCAGCTGGAGCGCGAGGACGGCGGCCGCGCCTCCAAGCACTCGGGGAAGGGCCCAACGCAGTGCGATCCTCCGCGAAACGTGTTCAGCTGTACCGCTGCACCGGGGCATCGTCACCTCGGGCAGCGACCCGGCAGGGCGCCGGTCATGACTGGATGGGATGGGCGCGCTCGCTGCGACGCGAACCAGCGCGGGGCGTATCGTACTCTTTTGTACGCGCTAGTGGCAAGACAGCGGCGGCCGAAAAAAATCCCGCTGCACCACGCCCCGTTCGAGCGTGGGCCCGGTCCCGGTCGAGACCGGTCCCGCACTCATTCCGCCCCCTTCACCTCGTCCCAGAGCCGGTCGAGCGCCTCGAGCCCCGCGGTCCTGACGTCGATGCCGCGCTCGGCCGCCAGCCGCTCGATGCCGCCGAACCGGCGCTCGAACTTCGCGTTCGCCCTGTCGAGCGCGAGCGACGCGTGCACGCCCGCCTTGCGGCAGAGATTCACGACCGCGAACAGCAGGTCCCCGAGCTCGGCCTCGAGCGCGTCGTGCTTCGCCTCGCGCACCGGCTGCCCCTGCGCGTCGTAGCCCACCGGCGCCGCGGCGAGCTCGGCGAGCACCTCCCGCAGCTCCTCGCCGACCTTCTCGGCGGGCCCATGCGCGTCGGGCCAGTCGAAGCCCACGCCCGCCGCGCGGTCCTGGAGGCGGTGCGCCCGATGGAGCGAAGGGAGCCCCGCCGGCAGCCCCTCCGAGATGCTCGCCCGCTTCCGGGCCTTCATCGACTCCCAGGCCTGGCGTTCCCCGCCACCGTACAGGTGCGGGTGGCGTGCGCGCATCTTCGTCACCAGCGCGTGCGCCACGTCGTGCGCGTCGAACGCCCCGCGCTCCTCCGCCACCACCGAGTGGAAGAGGACCTGGAGGAGGACGTCGCCGAGCTCCTCGCGCATCTTGGCGTCGTCGCCCTCGCGGAGCGCGTCGTCGAGCTCGTGCGCCTCCTCGACGAGGTACGGCCTGAGCGACTCGTGCGTCTGCGCCCGGTCCCACTCGCAGCGCGCGCGGAGATCGCGCATGATCGCGAGCGCATCTTCAAGCGTGGATTTGTCTTGCATGGCCTCCTCTGAGCCGGTAGTTTACCCGGCTCGCCAATGCCCGGTCAATCTTCGAGCTCGTTCGCGCGCGCGTGGGTCGAGGTGGACCTGCGTGCGCTGCGCTGCAATGCGGCCGCCCTCGCCCGCCGCGCGGGCGTGCCCATCGTGCCGATGGTGAAGGCGGACGCGTACGGCGTCGGCGCCGTGCAGGCCGCCCGCGCGCTCGAGGCGCTCGACCCCTGGGGCTACGGCGTCGCCACGGTGGCCGAGGGGGAGGAGCTGCGCGCCGCGGGGATCGGCCGCCGCATCCTCATCGTCACCCCGATCGTGGAGGAGGAGTTCGGCGCCGCGATGAGCGCCGGCCTGACCCCGATGCTCGACGGCGAGCGGCGCGTGGATGCCTGGGGCGTGCTCGGCGGCGGGGCATGGCACCTCGGCATCGACACCGGGATGAGCCGCGCCGGCGTGCGCTGGGCGGACGTCACCACGCTCGTCGACGTGCTGCGCCGCTGGCCGCCCGAGGGGGCGTTCACGCACTTCCATTCGGCGGAGGCCGGCGACGGCTCGGCCGAGGAGCAGGAGCGGCGCTTCGAGGAGGCCCTCGCGACGCTGCCCGCGCGGCCGCGACTGCTGCACGCGGAGAACTCGCCGGCGGTGGCGCGGCGCGGGCGCTCGCGCTGGGACCTCGTGCGACCCGGCGTCTTCCTGTACGGCGTGACGACCGGCGCGGGCGCGCTCGAGCGCGCGGAGCCGGTGGTGTCACTGCGGGCGCGCGTCGTGGACGTGCGCACGATCGCCCGCGGCGAGACGGTGAGCTACAACGCGACGTACCACGCCGACGGTCCGCGGCGCATCGCCACGGTCGCGGTGGGATACGGCGACGGCTATCGCCGGGCGCTGAGCAACCGCGGCGAGGCGCTCGTGAAGGGCCGGCGCGTGCCGGTCGCCGGCACCGTCACGATGGACATGACGATGCTCGACGTGACGGACGTGCCGTGCGACGTCGGCGACGTCGCGACGCTCATCGGCCGCGACGGGGACGCGCTCATCGAGGTGGAGGACGTGGCGCGCGCCGGCGAGATCTCGCCGTACGAGGCGCTCACGAGCCTGCGCGGCCGTCTGCCGAGGGTGTACGCGGACGAGGCAACGGCCGACGAGCCGCAGCTGACGTATACGGGCGAGCGGGGGGCGGGCGCATGACGTCGCGGCGCGTCGCGGTCATCGTCCTGGATGGCGTCGGCATCGGCGAGGCGCCGGATGCCGCGCGCTACGGCGACGCCGGCAGCGACACGCTCGGCAACCTGGCGCGCGCGCTCGGCGGGCTCCGGCTGCCGCACCTCGCGGCGGCCGGCCTCGGGAACATCGCCCCGCTGGCCGGGGTCCAACCGGCCGCGGCCGCTCGCGGCGCGTGGGGCATCATGCAGCCCGCCTCGGCGGGGAAGGACAGCACGACCGGGCACTGGGAGATCATGGGCGTGCACCTCGCCGAGCCGTTCCCGACGTACCCCGCGGGGTTCCCGCGCGAGGTGGTCGACGAGTTCGCTCGGCTCACGGGGCGCCCCGTCGTCGGCAACGTCGTCGGCAGCGGCACCGAGGTGATGAATCCATACGGGGCCGAGCACCAGCGCACGGGCGCCTGGATCCTCTACACGTCGGCGGACTCGGTCTTCCAGGTGGCGGCGCACGAGGAGACGGTGCCGCTGGAGGAGCTGTACCGCGCGTGCGAGACCGCGCGGCGGATGCTCGTGCCGCCGCACAACGTCTCGCGGGTCATCGCGCGGCCCTTCGTCGGACGCCCGGGCTCGTACGCCCGCACGCCCAACCGCCGCGACTTCTCGGTCGTGCCGCCGTCGGAGACGCTGCTCGACGTGCTGGCGACGGCCGGCGTGCCGCGGTACGGGGTGGGGAAGGTGGACGATCTCTTCGCCCGCCGGGGCATCGAGGCGCGCCACACGGGGGGTAACGCCGAAGGGGTCGCGCTCATCCGTTCCTGGCTGGCTTCCCCAGAGTCGCATGGGTTGTTGTTCGCCAACCTAGTAGATTTCGACCAGTTGTACGGCCACCGTAATGACGCCGAGGGGTTCTACGGGGCGCTCCGCGAGTTCGACGCGGCGCTTCCGAGCCTCGAGGCCGCCCTGAGGGACGACGACCTGCTCTTCATCACCGCCGACCACGGCAACGACCCGACGACGCCGTCCACGGACCACGCCCGCGAGTGCGTGCCGCTGCTCGCCCTCGGACGGCCGGTGCGGCCCCGCGCGCTCGGCCGGCGCGCGACGTTCTCGGACCTCGGCGCCACCGTGGGCGAGCTGCTCGGCGTCTCGTTCCGCGGGCGCGGCACCTCGTTCGCGCGGGAGCTGCTCGGCGCCGGGGCGGCCGCGTGAGCGCGGAGGCCCAGGAGCAGCGCCTGCGCGCCGCCGCGTTCCGCGCCATGGAGAACGCCTACGCGCCCTACAGCGGCTTCCGCGTGGGCGCGGCGGTCGCGGGGGACGACGGCGAGCTGGCGGCCGGCTGCAACGTCGAGAACTCGGCCTATCCGGCGGGCATGTGCGCGGAGCGCGGGGCGGTCTCCGCCCTCGTGGCGCACGGGGCGCGGCGCGTGAGCGCGCTCGTGATCGCCACCGAGGCCGACGACGCGACGCCTCCGTGCGGCATCTGCCGGCAGGTGCTCGCCGAGTTCGCCGACCCGGACCTCGAGGTCGTGAGCGCGACGCGCTCGGGCCGCGAGGCACGCTGGCGTCTCGGCGAGCTGCTGCCGGCGCCCTTCACCCCGGCATCGCTCGGCCGGCGTTGAGCCGGCCTCCCGGGCACATCAGCGTTCGACTCCCAACCAAGACCTTCGCCGTGGATGGTTTCGTAGTGTCACGTCCGTCTTCCACGCTCGCGCCGCGCCGCCGGCTCGTGCGCCGCGCGCTCGGCCGCCTCGCCGCGATGGGCACCGTGCTGGCCCTCGTCGCCGCGTGCACCGAGCGGCTCGAGAGCGGGATCGGGTGCCCGGAGCTCTGCCCCGACCAGAACGTCGCCGTGCTCGACACCATCATCGAGCCGATCGTCGAGGGCTTCGGCACCGACGCGGACTCGGGCGCGCTCGACACGACGCTCACCGGCTTCCCGGGTCTGGGTAACGAAGGGTCGCTGCTGCTCGCCGAGCGCACGCTCAACGGCGTCGACACGCTCGTGTCGTACGCCGTCATCCGCTTCGACTCGCTCCCCAAGACGTTCACTCACAACGGCGACTCCGCGATCACCGCGCTCGACAGCGTCTACCTCCAGGTCGTCGTCGACACCGTCTCGGCGCGCCGGCGCGTGCCGGGGCCGGTGCTGCTCGAGATCTTCGACGTGGACACGACGGTCGCGAACCTGGCGGACACGACGGCGGCGACGCTCGAGCCGCTGTTCCGGCCCGACCGGCGGATCGGCTCGCGCGTCGTGCCGCCGGACAGCCTGCGCGATTCGGTGCAGCTGCCGCTCTCCGCCGCGGCGCTGCTGGCGAAGATGCAGGTCGAGGGCGTCGCGCGCCTGCGGCTCGGGCTGCGCGCCTCGGCCGGCGGCGCCCCGGTGCAGCTCCGCATCGGCTCGACGAACGGCGGCCGCTCGCCGCAGCTCAACTTCGATCCCTCGCCCGACACCGCCGTCCACCCATTCCGCATCTTCCCGTTCTCGCTCGTGCCGGCGGAGACGGAGCTCACGGGCATCCGCAACGCGCTCGCGGACTTCAC
>JBJMNJ010000355.1:0-3154 GCA_045804325.1 Gemmatimonadaceae bacterium | reverse complement strand
AAGGTCCGGACACAGGGCTCCTCCTGACCGTGCGATGGCCGCCGGCCTCTCTTACAAACAGACAGTCACCGTGGCCGAGGCTCTCGCGTCAGGCGTCCGACTCAAGGCCGACATCGTCGTGATCGGCGCCGGCCAGGCCGGGCTCTCCTCGGCCTATCACCTCAAGCGCCGAGGCCTCGCGCCGAACAAGGGCTTCGTGGTCCTGGACCAGTCGCCTAACGCCGGCGGGGCGTGGCAGTTTCGGTGGCCGTCGCTCACGCTGAGCACTGTCAACCGCATTCACGACCTGCCCGGCATGCCCTTCGCCGATGCGGTCGACCCGAACGCGACCGAAGTCCAGGCGGCCGTCGCCGTGCCGCAGTACTACGCGGCGTACGAGAGGGCGTTCGAGCTCCCCGTGTATCGGCCCGTGAAGGTCACGGTCGTCTGCGACCGCGGAGACTGGCTGAACGTCGAGACGGACCGCATCGATGTCGCTGCCCGCGGGATCATCAACGCCACGGGCACGTGGGAGACGCCGTACATCCCGGAGTACCCGGGCGCGGATCGCTTCCGGGGGCGCCAGCTCCACACGAAGGACTACCGCACGGCGGCGGAGCTCGCGGGCAAGCACGTCGTCGTCGTCGGCGCGGGCATCTCGGCCATCCAGCTCCTCGACGAGATCTCGCGCGTCACCACGACGACGTGGGTGACGCGGCGCCCGCCGCGGTTCCGCGACGGCCCGTTCGACGAGGAGGCGGGACGCGCGGCCGTCGCGATGGTGGAGGACCGCGTGCGGCACGGGCTGCCGCCGCAGTCGGTCGTCTCCGTCACCGGCATCCCCGTGACGCCGGCCGTCGAGGCCATGCGCGCGCGCGGCGTGCTCGAGCGGCGGCCGATGTTCAGCGAGATCACCGAGGACGGCGTGCGCTGGGCGGACGGGACGACGCTCCGCGCCGACGTGATCCTCTGGTGCACCGGCTTCCGCAGCGCCCTCGACCACCTCGCGCCGCTCATGCTGCGCGAGCCGAACGGCGGCATCGTGATGACCGGCCGGCTGGCCACGCAGGTCGCCAGGGAGCCGCGCGTGCACCTCGTGGGCTATGGACCCTCGGCCTCCACCATCGGGGCCAATCGCGCGGGCCGCGCGGCCGCGTCGGAGCTCATGGAGCATCTCGGGCTCGGCTGAGCCGCCGTCATACTGACCGACCCGCCGGCGTTGCGGTGCCCGGGCCGGGCTCGCACCTTGGGCGCGTGAAGAAGCACGTCGTCCTCTACGGTCTCGCCGGCGGCCTCCTCATCGGCCTCCTTCGCCTCGTCGAGTACCGCTGGCTCGTCGTCGACCACTCGATCGAGATCTACGGCGGGGTGGTCGCCGCGACCTTCGCGGCGCTCGGCATCTGGCTCGGGAACCGCATGACCCGTGCGTCGGCACCCGCCGCCGTGAAGGACGAGGCGGCGGCGTCCGCGCCCTCCTCCGCCGCGATTCGCCCGGCCATCCCCGACGCCTCGCCGCCCGCGGCGCTCGGCGTCACGCCGCGCGAGCTCGAGATCCTGCGGCTGATGGCCGCGGGAATGAGCAACCGGGAGATCGCCGAAGCGCTGTTCGTGAGCGAGAACACCGTGAAGACCCACTCGAGCCGCCTGTTCGAGAAGCTCGGCGCCCGTCGCCGCACCCAGGCCGTGCAGCTCGGCCGCGAGCGGGCACTGATCCCGTGAGGCTTCGCCGTCGCCCGAAGCGGTGATTTCGGGGCCGGCGCGAGAAAATCACCCCTTCGGGCGACGGCGCGGACGCGCCGGCCGTCCCATCCTCCGGCCCAACCCTCACCCTCCGGAGCACCTCCATGCGGCGAATCGTTCTGACCTACGGCCTCCTGGCCGGCGCGCTGCTGTCCGCGATGATGGCCGTGAGCATGAGCTTCATCGATCGGATCGGCCACGACCGAGGCATGGTCGTCGGCTACACCTCGATGGTGCTGGCCTTCCTGTTCGTCTATTTCGGCGTGCGCTCGTACCGCGACACCGCCGGGGGCGGATCGATCGGGTTCGGCCGGGCGCTCGGCGTGGGGCTGCTCATCGCGCTCGTGACGTCCCTGTGCTACGTCGCGACGTGGGAGGTGATGTACTTCGGCGGCTTCGTGCCCGACTTCGCGGCGAACTACACGGCCCACGTGCTGGCGAAGGCGAAGGCGGCCGGCGCGACCGCGGAGAGCCTGGCCCGGCAGGCCCGCGAGATGGAGGAGCTCTGGAAGAGCTACCAGAACCCTCTCGTCAACGTCGCCTACACGTTCCTCGAGGTGTTCCCCGTCGGGCTCGTGATGTCCCTGGTGAGCGCGGGGCTCCTGCGCAGCCGCCGCGGCACGGAGACGCGCCCTGCCGGCGTGGAATCCACCTCCCTGGCCATGTGACTGGACCCGGGGCGGCCGCTGCGGGGTGGTAATGATTGACACGCGTCGTACCGCGTGGCACCCTGCGATACCACCCCCACCGCCACACAGGTCGTGACCGCCTTCCGCCGACTCCTCCTCGCCTGCTCCCTCGCCGCGCCGGCGCTCATCGCCGCGCAGCAGCCCGCCGCCGCCCCAGCGCCGAAGCGGCTCACGTCGCTCGTCGGCGCGGTGTGGGACAGCGTGAGCGACGCACCGCTCGCCGGGGCGACCGTCGTCGTGGACGGCGCGTCCCGGATGGGCGTGACGGACGCGCGCGGGATGTTCCGCGTGGACTCGGTACCGGCCGGGAGCTGGCGCCTCGCCCTCTACCACCCGATGCTCGACACGATCGGGCTCCAGATCGCCACGCGCCCGGTGCCCTTCGGCGGCGACAGCGTGCAGCACGTCGAGATCGCCACCCCGTCGGTGGCCACGCTCGCCGCCTCGTGGTGCGCCCCCGCGACGCGGCGGCTCGGCCCCGGCGCGCTCATCGGGCGCGTGGTCGACGCCGAGACGGGCGAACCGATGGTCGGGGCGCGTGCGTCGCTGGTCTACGAGGAGACGGAGGGGATCGCAGGGCTCGCGACGCGCAAGCTGCAGCGCGTGCGCACCGCGAGCGCGGACGAGGCCGGGCGCTACGCGCTGTGCGGGCTCCCGTTCGACATGAAGGGCACGCTCCAGCTCGAGAAGGCCGCCGCGAAGACTCCCGAGATCCCCGTGGAGCTCGACGCGTCCGGCAACCTGCT
>JBJMNJ010000354.1:0-9541 GCA_045804325.1 Gemmatimonadaceae bacterium | reverse complement strand
GGGGCGTGGGCCACGGGGGCCCGACGAGAGCGATGATGCGCTTTGTGAACAATGCCGTCATTCTAAGTATCACCGTTACGCTGGCGGCCGCAGCCCCACCCGGGGGGGAGACCCCCCACTCCAAACATTCACCCGCCGCTGCGCAGGAGCATCACCACAGCGCCGCCGCCGTCATCGCGCGACCACCCGTCCCGGCCCTGCCCGAAGATTCGATCACGACCTTCTTCACCGTCGACGGCGTCCGCGTCATCCTCCGCCGCCTCGCCAACACCGACGTCGTCGCCGCCAACCTCTACCTCATCGGCGGCACGGGCGAGGCCGAGCCCGGCAAGGCGGGGATCGAGCCGCTCCTCCTCGAGGCCTCCGAGCGCGGCACGCGGCGCTTTCCCAAGGAGACTCTCCGCAACCGCATGGCCCAGCTCGGGACGCAGATCGTCGTCGACCCCGATCCGGACTGGACCACCTTCGGCATCCGCGCCACGCTCCCGACCTTCGACTCGACCTGGACGGTCTTCGCCGACCGCCTGATGCACCCCACGCTCGACACGGCCGAGGTGGAGCTGGTGCGGCAGCAGTTCCTGTCGGCGGTGGGGCAGCGGGAGGACAGCCCGGACGCCCTGGTGGAGCATCTTGCGGACAGCATCGCGTTCCTCGGGAGCCACTACGCCCTGGATCCCGTCGGCGACGTCGCCTCGCTCTCCTCCATCACGATCGAGGACCTCCGCGCCTACCACGCGAGGAAGATCGTGACCTCGCGCATGCTCCTCGTCGTCGTGGGCGACGTGCCGCGCGCCCGGATCGAGGGGCTCGTACGCTCCACCATCGCCCGCCTCCCGGCCGGCAGCTACGTCTGGACGCCACCGCGCGAGCCGCTTCCCTCCCCGGGCCCCGCCGACATCGTCTTCGTGCGGCGGTCGCTCCCGACGAACTACATCCTCGGCTACTTCGGGGGGCCGCCGGCCACGAGCCCGGACTACCAGGCGCTCCGCGTGGCGACCGCGATCCTGTCGGGCCGCCTCTTCGAGGAGATCCGCTCGCGACGCAATCTCACCTACGCGGTGCACGCGCCCTTCGTCGAGCGCGCCATCTCCGCCGGCGGCCTCTACGTCACCACGGTGCAGCCGGACACGACGCTCGCGCTCATGCGAGCGGAGATCGAGCAGCTCCAGCGGCGGTCGATCGTGCCCGAGGCGCTCGAGCGCATCGTCCAGCAGTTCATCACCGAGTACTTCCTCGACAACGAGACGAACGCGGACCAGGCGGACTTCCTCGCCCGCGCGTACCTCTTCCGCGGCGACTACCGCGCCGCCGACAGCTTCGTGGACGAGCTGCGCGCGGTCACGCCCGAGGACATCGTGCGCGTCTCGCGGCAGTACATGAAGAACGTCCGCTTCGCGTACGTCGGCGACCCGTCACGGCTCTCGCCGGGGAGAGTGCGGCAGTTCTGACGGCCTGACGTCCGCGATCGGGATGTCGTGAGGGGGCGGCGCCAGTGCGCCGCCCCTCACTTCTTGCGCGCCCGCTCCGCCAGCACCGCGCGCACGTCGTCGAGCCCCGCGCCGACCGCGCGCAGCGCGACGAGCGCGTGGTACACGAGGTCCGCGCACTCCTCGGCCGCGCGCGCGGCGTCGCCGTCGGCGCACGCCGTCACGAGCTCCGCCGCCTCCTCGCCGATCTTCTTGAGGCGCAGGTTGCGGTCGGCGAGAAGCCGAGCCGTGTAGCTCGGGCGCGAGGAATCGCTCCTCGGCGCACCAGCCGGGTGATGCTCCGCGGCGCGCGCCGCGCCAGATTCCCCAGCGGGGGGGGGACCCCCTGCGGGTGCCCCCATCTGCGCCGCCCGCCCTTCGATCGTCGCGTCGAGCTCGCCCAGCGTGTCGCCCGGCACCGCGCCCGGCGGCGTCGCTCCGCCGAAGCACGAGACCGCGCCCGTGTGGCAGGCCGGCCCCGCGGGCGTCACGCGCGCGAGCACGGCGTCGCCGTCGCAGTCCGCGGCGAGCGACACGACCCGTTGCACGTTCCCGCTCGTCGCACCTTTGTGCCAGAGCCCGCGCGTGCGCGACCGGTAGTGCATCTCCCCCGAGGCGACCGTGCGCTCCAGCGCCTCGCGGTCCGCGTGCGCCACCATCAGCACCGCGCCGCTCCGCGCGTCCTGCGCGACGACGGTCACGAGGCCGCCCCCCTTCTCGAAGTTCAGCGAGTCGATGTCGATCATGCCGGCGCGTTCCGAAGGATGTCCCTGACCTCGCGCGCGAGCGCGGAGTTCGTCGCGACGGCGCTGGCGCCGAGCTCCGTCGGCGCGCCGTCCCAGTCGGTGAAGACGCCGCCCGCCTCGCGCACCACCGGACCGAGCGCCGCCGTATCCCACACGTTCATGACGGCGTCGCACATCACGTCGGCGCGCCCGGTCGCCACCAGCAGGTAGCCGTACCCGTCCCCCCAGGTGCGCACCACGGCCGCCCGCCCAGCTACGCGCTCCCATCCCGCGCGCCGCGCCGCACGCTCGCCCGGCGGGGCGTGCATGAACTCCGTGTCGGTCGTGAGCACGGTCGCAGCGGAAAGCTGCTGCTGGTCGGAGACGCGGCAGCGCGCGCCGTTCCACCAGGCGCCGGTGCCCGCCGCCGCCGCCACGATCTCGCTCACCGCCGGCGCGTAGATCGCGCCCGCGACCACCCGATCCCCCTCGGCCACGCCGACGAGCGTCGTCCAGAGCGGCACGCCGCGCACGAAGGACTTCGTGCCGTCGATGGGGTCTATGACCCACCGGCGTCGTGCGGCGAGGCCGGTCGCGCCGAACTCCTCGCCCACGACGCCATCGTCCGGGAACAGCCGCGCCACCAGCTCGCGCGCCACCGTCTCGGCCTCGCGATCGGCGACGGTGACCGGCGAGCCGTCGCCCTTGGTCTCGACGTCGCCGGCGCGCAGGCGCCCGAAGTGCGCGAGCGCGGCATCGCCCGCGGCGCGCGCGACGTCCGTCACCGCCTGCAGGAGCGTCTCCGGCGACGCGTCGACGGCGCGGCTCACGCGACGGCTCCCACTGCCTCGACACCCCGCACGGGGAGGCCCGCCGCCGCCATCACGCGCTTGATCTCGCCGACCGTGGTCAGGCCGTCGTGCAGGATGCCGGCGACGAGCGCCGCGTCCGCCCCCGCCCGAGCGATGGCATCGCGCACGTGTGTCGCCTCGCCCGCGCCGCCCGACGCGATCACCGGCACGTCCACCGCGCCAGCGACCGCCCGCGTGAGCTCGAGGTCGTAGCCGATGCGCGCCCCGTCGCGGTCGATGCTCGTCAGCAGGATCTCCCCCGCGCCGCGCCGCACGCACTCGCGCGCCCACGCGACCGCGTCGAGCCCGGTGGGCGTGCGGCCGCCGTGCGTGTACACCTCCCACGACGACCTCGTCGCAGAAGGATCCGACGCGGCGGGAAAGGCGTTGGTGGCGGTCGCCGCGCCTTCGCGTGGTACGATGAACGCGGGGGGGGGCCCCCCGGCCGGGCTGCCGTCGCGCTCGGGTCCGCCGAAGGCGCTCCGCCGCTTCGCGTCGATCGACACGACCACGCACTGCGCCCCGAAGCGGTACGCCGCCTGCTCGATCACCTCCGGCGTCTGCACCGCGCTCGTGTTCAGGCTGACCTTGTCCGCCCCCGCGCGCAGCACGCGCCCCACGTCGTCCGCCGTCCGCACGCCGCCGCCGATCGTGAGCGGCACGAACAGGCGCTCCGCCGTGCGGCGCGCGAGGTCGAGCAGCGTGCCCCGCTCCTCGGCGCTGGCCGAGATGTCGAGGAAGCAGATCTCGTCCGCCCCCTCGGCCTCGTAGCGCGCGGCGAGCTCCACCGGGTCGCCGACGTCGCGCAGGTTCACGAACTGCGTCCCCTTCACCACGCGCCCGCCCTTCACGTCGAGGCAGACGATGAGCCGCCGCGTGAGCATCAGGACTCCTGCGCGCGGAGCGCGACCGACCCTTTGGTCGAGAACACCGCGCCCGTCTCGACGAGCGCGTCGCGGAGGCAGAGGCCGAGCGCCTTGAACGCGGCCTCGACGACGTGGTGCCGGTCGCGCCCGCGCAGCACGCGCAGGTGCAGCGTCGCCTTCGCGTTGTCCGCGAACGACCGCATCCAGTGCTCGTACATCCGGCTGGGCAGCCGCCCGCGGTAGTACGGGCGCCCGCCCGCATCGAGCGCGGCGTGCACGAGCGCGTCGTCCATCGGCACGGTGCGGTCGCCGTAGCGCGCGGCCGTCGCCGGCAGCAGCGCCGCGAACGCGGCCCCCACGCAGATCGCCACGTCCTCGATGAGGTGGTGCCGCAGGTCGCCGCGCCCCTTCACGACGAGGTCGAAGCCCGCGTACCGCGCGAGCGCCGTCAGCATGTGGTCGTGGAACGGGATCCCCGTGTCCACGTCCGCCTTGCCGGTGCCGGCGGTGATGGTGACGGTGATCTGGGTCTCTCGCGTCTCTCTTACGATCGTTGGCATGGGGATGCGTTGTAGGTCGCTCTCGCCTTCGGCCCTCGCGGTCACTCGCCGAACTCCTCCGCGACGGCTCGTGGGTCGAGCGCTCCGGTGTACAGCGCCATTCCGATCACCGCCCCCGCCACGCCGCGGTCGGCGAGGGAGCGGAGGTCGTGCATCGTGGTGACGCCGCCGCTCGCGTACACGGGAAAGTGCGCCGCCTCCGCGACGTCCTCCATGAGGAAGAGGTCCGTCCCTTGGAGCTGCCCCTCGCGGTGCACCGCGGTCACCAGCGCGCCCGCGAGCGGGAGGTCGTTGAGCTCCTCGATCACGTCGAGGACGTCGCGCGGCAGCGTGCGCGCCCAGCCGCGCGTCACGACGCGCCGCTCGCGCACGTCCGCGGCGACGACCAGCACGCCCGGGTGCGCGTTCGCCACCTCGGCGAGCCAGTCCGGCTCCTCGATCGCGCGCGTCCCCACGACGACGCGCGCCGCGCCGTCGTCCAGCAGCCGGTCCACGGCCTCCTCGGAGCGCACGCCGCCCCCGACCTGCACGCTCATGCCGAGGTCGTGCGCGGCGAGGATCTCGCGCACGATCTGCGCGTTGGAGCCGCGCCCGGTCGCCGCGTCGAGGTCCACGACGTGGAGGTGCTGGAAGCCCTGCCGCGACCACGCGCGTGCCACCTCGACGGGCTCGTCGAGGCGCACCTTCTCCTGGTCGTAGCTGCCGCCGACGAGCTGCACGCACGCGCCGCCGCGCAGGTCCACCGCGGGGATCGCGATCATCGCCCGCCCTCCGCGCCCGCGCGCCCGGCGGGCACGCCCTGGGCCATGCGCACCTCCTCCACGAACGCCCGCACCATCGCGAGCCCGGGCGCGGACGACTTCTCGGGGTGGAACTGCACGCCCACCGTCCGACCGTGGCGCACGGCCGCCGGGAACCGGTCCCCCTCGTGCGTGCTCCACGCCGTCACCACCCCCTCGTTCACCGGGCGGCAGACGAAGCTGTTCGCGTAGTACGCCACGTCGAGCCGCGAGCGCGCGAGCAGCTCGTCGTGCGGGTCCTCGACGGCGTTCCACCCGATCTGCGGCACGCGCCGCGCGCGCAGCCGCGTCACGCGGCCGGCGAGGAGGCCGAGCCCCGCGCCCGGCCCCTCCTCGCTCTCGTCGAAGAGGAGCTGCATGCCGAGGCAGATGCCGAGGCAGGGCAGTCCGCCGGCGAGCGCGTCGCGCATCGCCTCCCGCCCGGGCGCTAGCCGCTCCGCCGCCGCGGCGAACGCGCCCACGCCCGGAAGCACGAGCGCGTCCGTGTCGCGCACCGCCGCCGCGGGGTCGGTCTCGACGCGCACCTCCACCCCGGCCGCCGCGACGGCCTTGCCGAGCGAGTGGAGGTTGCCTGCGCCGTAGTCGAAGAGCGTGATGATCATCTATTAATGCGCCTGTGGATACTAAGTTCACCCGCCCAGGGCGTCGGCCAGAGCGGCGAGCATCGCTTCGAGCACCTCCCACGGCCCCACGCTGATCCGCAGCCCCTCGCCGTTCGCCGCGCGGAACGCCGGGAGGCGGTCGCCGAGGTCGTCGAACGGGCGCACGGCGATGCCGGCGTCGCGCATGCGGCGGGCCACGTCGCACGCGCCGCGGAACGGGACGAGGACGAAGTTGGCCTGGGACGGGACGGGCGCGAGGCCCAGCGCCCGGAGGCGCTCCGCGAGCCGGTCGCGGTTCTCGACGGCCTCCGCCACGCGCGCGCGCACCCACGGCATGTCCTCGCGCAGCGCCGCGAGCGCCGCCCGCTCGGCGAGCGCGTTCACCTTGTACGGCCCGCGCGACTTCTCCACTTCGGCCACGAGCGACGGGGCGCCCGCGGCGTAGCCCACGCGAAGCCCCGCGATGCCGAACGCCTTGGACATCGTGCGGCAGACGAGCAGGCGCTCGCTCGCCGCGAGGAGCCGCGTCGCGCTCGGCCGGTCCGAGAACTCCTGGTAGGCCTCGTCCACGATCACCACGCCCGGCGCCTCGCGCACGACTCGCTCGATCGTCTCCGGGCGGAGCGCCGCCCCGGTCGGGTTGTTCGGCGAGCAGAGGTAGATCAGCTTCGCTCCCGTCGCGAGCATCGCGTCCGCGTCGGCGTCGAAGTCGCCCGTGAGCGGGACGCGCACCGGCTCGAGCGCGTTCATGCGCGCGAAGATCGGGATCATCGCGAACGACGGGTCGGGGACGGCCACGCGGTCGCCGGGCTCCCCGAACGCGCGCACCGCGGAGTCGAGCACGTCGTCCGAGCCGCAGCCGGTGACGACCATGTCCGCCGCGACGCCGAGGTACGCGGCGAGCTCGCGCTTGAGCTCGGCGGCGTAGAGGTTCGGGTAGCGGGTGACCGCCGCGCCTGCGGCCGCGCCCGCGATCGCACGCGCGGCCGCCGGAGGCACGCCCCAGAGGTTCGTGTTGTCGCTCAGGTCCACGCGGGCCGGCGCGCGGTTGGGCGCGTAGAGCGCGATCAAGCGGTACGACTCGCGGGCGATGTCGAGGGAGGAAGTCATTTATAGTAACCTTACGATCCTAAACAGGCTCCCGGCGCGGCCGCGCCGCGCTGCGCTCGGCCGCAGAGCGGCCGAGGGCCGAGAGCAGCTCGCTCACTCCCACGCCCTCGCCGCCGCCGCATGCCCCGGCAGTCCCTCGGCGTCCGCGAACGTGCCGACGTCGGACGCCAGGCGGGCGGCGCCCTCCGCGGTGACGCGCTGGTAGGTCGTCCAGCGGACGAAGTCCAGCGTCGAGAGGCCGGAGTAGGAGCGCGCGAGGCCGCCCGTCGGGAGCACGTGGTTCGCGCCCGTCATGTAGTCGCCGTAGGCCACCGAGCTGTACTCGCCCACGAACACCGTCCCCGCGTTGCGCAGGCGCGCGAGCGTGGCGTCCCGCCGCGCCGGCGTCACCGCGAGCAGCAGGTGCTCGGCCGCGTAGTCGTTCGCGAACGCGACGGCCTCGTCGAGCGTGCCGGCGGAGAGCACGGCACCTTGCGTGGCGAGTGCCTCGCGGACGATGACGGCGCGCGGCTGCGTCGGCGCGGCGCGGCGGAGCGCCTCGAGGACGGGGTCGGCGTCGCCCACCACGACCGCCGCCACCGCGGCGCGCGGGTCGTGCTCGGCCTGCGCGCAGAGCTCGCGCGCGACGAGCGTCGGATCGCTGGACTCGTCCGCGAGCACGAGCAGCTCGCTCGGGCCGGCCGGCGAGTCGATCGCCACGGCGCCCGCCACCTGGAGCTTCGCCTCCGCGACGTACGCGTTGCCGGGGCCGACGATGCGGTCCACGCGCGGCACGCTCTCGGTGCCGTAGGCCATCGCGGCGATCGCGCCCGCGCCGCCCACCGCGAACACGCGGTCCGCCTCAGCGAGCGCCGCGGCCGCGAGCACGACGCCCGACGGCACGCCGGACGCGTCGGGCGGCGAGCAGAGGATCACCTCGCCGACGCCGGCCACGCGCGCCGGCACGGCGCCCATCAGCACGCTGCTGGGATACGCCGCGCGACCGCCCGGGGCGTACACGCCGACGCGGCCGAGCGGGTCGGGGCGGCGCCCCACGAGGACGCCGGGCTCGGTCTCGATCTCCGTGACCTCGGGGCGAAACGCGCGGTGCGCCACGGCGACGTTCGCCGCCGCGCGCTCCATCGCACGCCGCAGCGCCGGCGCGAGCGCGTCGAGCGCCTGACGCCACCGCCCGCGCGGCACCTCGAGCCGGTCCAGCGTCGCCCCGTCGAACTCTCGCGCCATCGCCACGAGCGCCGCGTCGCCCTCGCGCCGCACGCGGTCGACGATCGCCGCGGTCCGCTCGCGGACGAGCGGATCGCTCGACGTGGTGCGGTCGAAGAGGGCGCGACGATCCTCTCGAGTCAGGTCCTGGATCGTGCCGGAGAAGCGAAGCATGGCGAAACCGGAAAGGAGAGAGGAGAGAGGAGAAAGGAGATGCGTCCCTGCCGGGTGTGTCTCCTCTCTCCTCTCTCCGTTCTCGTCATGGCATCAACCGCTCGATCCGCGTCACGAGGATCCCCTCGGCGCCGAGCGACTTGAGCTGATTGATCGTGCGGTAGATCGACGCCGCCGGGACGACCGCGTGGACGGCGACGTGCGTGCCGCCGTTGAGGATGTCGATGACGGTCGGACCGTTGAGGCCGGGGACGACGTCCCGCACGCGGTCGAGCGCGGCGCGCGGGACGTTGGCCATGAGGTAGCGTTTGCCGCGCGCGCGGAGCACCGAGGCGAGGGCGGCGACGAGCTCGTCGAGCGCGAGGCGCTTGTCGGCCGGCGCGCTCGCGAGGGCGCCGGGCGCGGTGATCAGGCGCGCGGTCGAGTGCAGCACCGTGTGCACCTCGCGCAGCCCGTTCGTCTTGAGCGTCGAGCCGGTGGACGTGATGTCCACGATCACGTCGGCGATGCCGAGGTGCGGGGCCACCTCGCACGCGCCGGAGACCGGGACGACGTCGGCGCGAATGCCGGCCTCGTCGAGGAAGCGGCGCGCGACGCGCGGAAAGACGGTCGCCACGCGAGGCGCACCGCCGCCGGGCGCCGTGAGGCGCGCGAGGTCGTCGAGCGCGCGCATGTCCGCGTCCTCCTTCGCCGCGACGACGATGCGACACTTGCCGAACTCGAGGTCGAGCAGCGTGTCGAGCTGGCGGCCGGACTCGCAGACGATGTCCCAGCCGGTGACGCCGGCGTCGGCGGCGCCGTCGGCGACGAACTCCGGGATGTCCTGCGCGCGCACGAAGATCGCCTCGAACTCGCCGCCCAACGACGCGGTGAGCGCGCGGTCGCCGCGCACCCGCACCTCGAGGCCGGCGTCGTTGAAGAGCTCGCGCGCCTCGTCGGCGAGGCGGCCTTTGTTCGGCAGGGCGATGCGTAACATCCGATTCTCGTGGTCGACCCGGCGCTCCTCGCTCCTCGCGCACCCGCCGTACCGCTAGGGCGAGCGAGGCGCGAGGGGCGAGCGGCGCCGAGGGACAGAAAAAGGCCCATCCTTAAGAGGGATGGGCCGTCAGCGGGGGGTCGGGGCGCGGGGCGAGTCGGGCTCGTCACACACGCGCACTCGCGCCGCCGCGGCCCCGCGTGTGGCC
>JBJMNJ010000353.1:0-3085 GCA_045804325.1 Gemmatimonadaceae bacterium | reverse complement strand
GGAGCGTGGGGGGGGAGACGTGCTTCGTGATCCCGGCCGCGTCCACGTGCTTCCGCAGGATCTTCCAGGCGCCCATGCGGGTCATCGGCTCGCCGCGGGCGTTGAGAAGCAGGACGCCCTTCCCCGCGCCCTTCTCGAGTCGCGGGCGAAGCTCGCGGAGGTACACGGCCACCGCGCCGATGGCCGAACGCCCGATGGGGACCAGGCGCTCCTTGCTCCCCTTGCCGAACACCCGGACGAGCTGCTCCTCGAGGAGGACGTCGCGCACGCCGAGCGTGATCCACTCGCTCACGCGCAGGCCGGCGCCGTACGCCAGCTCGAGCAGCGCCCGGTCGCGGAACACCAGCGGGTCCTCGAGCCGCGGCGCGGCCAGCAGGCGCGTCACCTCGTCGACGCTGAGGACCTCGGGGAGCGTGCGCCACCGGCGCGGCGTCTCGAGGCGCTCGGACGGGTCGCGCACCACGTGGCCCTCGCCGAGGAGGAAACGGTAGTACGTCCGGACGGCGGAGACGTTGCGGCGGATGGAGGCGGGCGAGAGTCCGAGGTCCTTCAGGAAGTACACGAAGTCGCGCAGCAGGCGGCTCGTGATGTCCACCGGCCCGGCCGCGCCGCGCACCGACGCGTACGTGACGAGGCGCTCGAGGTCGCGCGCATACGCCTCCGACGTGCGCGGCGAGCTCCCCTGCTCCAGCGCCAGGAAGTCCTGGAAGCGCTCGAGGAGGAACGCGCGGGCGACCGCGTCGTCGAGCCGTCCCGCGGCGCTCACCGGCGGCGTCGGCGCGCGACGAGAAACACGGTCAATGCGACCGCGACCACCACGGCGGCGCCGAGGCCCACCCAGCGCTGGCCGGTCTTCATCTGCGCGAGGAGCTCCTGCCAGTCGGCGGCGCCGGCGCGGAAGGCGAGCCACGTGATGGCGCCGTACCACACGGCGGACGGGAACGCCATCGCGAGCAGCGCGCGCACCGGCGGGATCCTGAGGGCGCCGGCAAAGGGCGGCACGACCGCCCGGACGGCGGGAAGGAAGCGGCTCACGACGATCGCGCCGATGCCGTAGCGCCGGAACAGTCTGTCCAGTCGCTCACGCGCGGCATCACCCTGGCCGCGCAGCAGCCGGCGGGCGAGCAGCTCGGCGCCGTAGCGCCGTCCCGCCCAGTACATGGCCATGGCGCCGGTGAGGCTGCCCACCCACGTCGAGAGGAACGCCCCGACCGCCGAGCCGCGCCCGCGGGCAGCGACGAAGCTGCCGAACGCCACCACGACGTCGGACGGCAGCGGCGGAAAGACATTCTCGATCGCCGCCGCGAACCCCAGCGCGAGGTAGAGGCCTCCGGGCGGGAGCGCCGCGAGCCAGTCGAGGATGCCCTGCACCGCGCGGTCAGCCGCCCGCGGGCGCGCTCGGCGCGCCGCGGCGCACGAGCGTCGCGACGGCGACGCACGCGACGCCCTCCCCGCGCCCGATCCACCCCATGCCCTCGTTCGTCTTCCCCTTCAGGCTGACGCAGTCCTCGTCCACGCCCAGCGCGGCCGCGAGCGCCTCGCGCATCGCGGCGCGGTGCGGCAGAAGCCGCGGGCGCTCCGCGACGAGCGTGGCGTCCACCTGGCCCACCCGCCACCCGCGGTCCGCGACGCGCGCTACCGCGGCGCGCAGCATCTCCATCGAGTCGCGTCCCGCGTTCGCGGGGTCCGTGTCCGCGAACATCTCGCCGATGTCGCCCGCGGCCGCCGCGCCGAGCACGGCGTCGGTGATGGCGTGCGCGATGGCGTCGCCGTCGGAGTGTCCGGCGAGGTGGTAGTCCACCGGGATCCGGATGCCGCCCAGCACCATCGGCCCGCCCGCGGCGAAGCGGTGCGAGTCGTAGCCCGTGCCGACGCGGGTCGCCAGGAGCGGCGCCCTGGCCGGGACGGGCATCTCCGCCGTGTCGGTCACGAGCGCGGCGCGCAGCGTCGTCGTCTCGCGCACCAGCGCGGCCACAGCGCGCAGCCGCTCCGCGTCGCACCCGGCGGCGGCGAGCACGCGCCCGGCACGCGTCGTCCCGACCTCCGCGCAGGCCACGAGAATGTCGAGGTCGCTCACCGCGTCGCGGCCCTCGTCACCCACGTGGTCGGCGGCGCGCGAGAGGATGCCCTCCGTCGCGTCGTCGATGTCGATGGTGTGCGGATGCGGCGCCGGGAGGTCCGCGAGGGCCCCGGCCGCCGCAGCGCGCACCTGTTCGGGCGGGAGGCCGAGGAGGTCCAGCACGGCGACGGCTGGCGCCGCCGGACTGGCGACGAGGCCGATCAGCAGGTGCGCCGGGTCGAGCGTCGCGTGCCCGCGCGTCTCGGCGTCGATCATGGCGGCGTCGATGGCGCGGCGCGCGGCCGGCTCGAACCGGACGCTCACCGCGCCGTCACCGCGCGCGCGTCACGCCGCGGCATGCTCCGCGGCGGCGGCGATGAGCGAGTAGTCCTGCCGCCGGCGCGCCGGCGTGAAGCCCGCGTCGAGGATGTGGCGCTCGATCTCCTCGATCGTGGTGCGGTGCGTCGTGTTCGCGGCCGAGACGACGTTCTCCTCGATCATGAGCGAGCCGAAGTCGTTGCAGCCGAAGCGCAGCGAGACCTGGCCGACCTTGAGTCCCATCGTCACCCAGCTCGCCTGGAGGTTGGGGACGTTGTCGAGGACGATGCGCGCGATGGCCACCGTGCGCAGGTAGTCCACCGCGTCCGCCTTGGGCATATGCTGGAACGCGGGCGTGTTCTCCGGCTGGAGCGGCCAGGTGATGAACGCCGTGAAGCCGCCGGTGCGCGCCTGCACCTCCCTGACGCGCGTGAGGTGCTCGAGCCGCTCCGCGAGCGTCTCGCCGAGCCCGTACATCATCGTCACGGAGGTCTTCATGCCCTCCTGGTGCGCGATCTCCATGATCTCGAGCCAGCGGTCCGCGCCCGCCTTCTTGGGCGCCGCGATGTCGCGCACGCGCTGCACGAGGATCTCGC
This sequence comes from Gemmatimonadaceae bacterium, assembly GCA_045804325.1. Classification (GTDB taxonomy): domain Bacteria; phylum Gemmatimonadota; class Gemmatimonadetes; order Gemmatimonadales; family Gemmatimonadaceae; genus JBJMNJ01. Next base: position 112 of record JBJMNJ010000353.1, on the reverse strand, counting down.
CGCCGCCGCCCGGGATCGAGTCGAGCCCCGCCTTCTGCAGCTCGCGGACGACGTCGCGGGCGTCCATGCGGAACAGCTTCGCGAAGAAGTCGACCTCGCTGGGGCTGAACCC
>JBJMNJ010000352.1:0-42577 GCA_045804325.1 Gemmatimonadaceae bacterium | reverse complement strand
GTCACGCAGCACCACGACGCGGCGCGCGTGCTGGGCGATGTCCGGCTCGTGCGTCACCATGATCACCGTCTGCCCCTGGTCGGCCAGGCTCTCGAACACCTTCATGATCTCCTCCGAGGTCTGGGAGTCCAGGTTGCCCGTGGGCTCGTCGGCGAGGAGGATGGACGGCTGGTTCACCAGCGCGCGGGCGATGGCCACGCGCTGGCGCTGGCCGCCCGAGAGCTCGTTGGGGCGGTGGTGCACGCGCTCCGCGAGCTGCACGCGCTCGAGCGCCTCCATGGCGCGGCGCTTCCGCTCGTCCGCCTTCACGCCGGCGTAGACGAGGGGGAGCTCCACGTTGTGCAGGGCCGTCGCGCGCGGGAGGAGGTTGAACGTCTGGAAGACGAAGCCGATCTCCTTGTTCCGCACCCGGGCGAGCTGGTCGTCGGTCATCTTCGAGACCTCGTGGCCGCTGAGCCAGTACTCGCCGTCGTTCGGGGTGTCGAGGCAGCCGATGAGGTTCATGAGCGTCGACTTGCCCGAGCCGGAGGGACCCATGATCGCCACGTACTCGTTGCGCCGGATCGCGAGGTCCACGCCGCGGAGGGCGCGCACGATCTCGCCGCCCATGTCGTACTCGCGCTTGAGGCCGCGCGTCACGATGACCCAGTCGCCGGCGGGCGGCGCGCCGCGGGGCGCCGTGACGGCCTGGCGCTCCGCGGTCGTGCTCAGGTTCGGCTCGTCGGCGTGCGCGGAGGGCGCGCCGCCGAAGTAGACGTGATCGCTCACTTGCCCGCCTCCTTCTTGGTCGCGCCCTTCTCCTTCGGGTCCTGCTGCGCCTTCACCAGCGTGCTGTCCTTCAGCTCGCGGATGGCGAGGTAGGTGCCCGCGACGATCATGTCGCCCTCGCGCAGGCCGTTCATCACCTCGAAGTACTTATCGCCGGCGATGCCGACCTGCACCGGGCGGAACGTCACGCGGTTGTCCTTCCCCACCACGAACACGCCCTCGACGTCGCGCTTGCCGACCTCCTTCTTCGGGCGCGCCTTGCCGAGGCCCACCGCCGTGTCCCCCTTGGCGACGTCCTCGTTCTCGCGCACGGTCAGCGCGATGATCGGGATCGCGAGCACGTTCGAGCGCGCGTCCGTCACCACCTTGGCCGTCGCCGAGAAGTCCGGGCGCGTCCCCTCCGGCGCGTTCAGGAGCTCGATCGTGATCTCGTAGTCCACCGCCTCCGTCTGCCCCTGCGCGGCGGCCGTGCGGACCGAGCTGTTGGAGATCTTCACGACGCGCCCCGCGAACGTGGTGTCCGGGAAGGCGTCGAGCTGGACCTCGGCCGAGTCGCCGACGGAGATCGTGCCGACGTCGGTCTCGTCCACCTTGACCTTCGTCTCGAGGACGCTCATGTCGCTGATGGTGAGCAGCGTGGCGGCGTCCTTGTTGAACGTGCCCGGCACCGCCGTCTCGCCCTCCTCGACGTTCAGGCGGGTGACGCGGCCGCTCATCGGCGCGACGATCGTGGTCTTGGAGAGCGCCTGGCGGGCGTCGCGGAGGCCGGCCATGGACTGCTGGACCGAGTACTTCGCGGACTCGTAGAGCGCCTCCTGCACCTCGAGGCTCGTCTTGAGCTGGTCGAGCTGCTCGTCGCTCACGAGCTGCGCGTTCGCCTTCTTGATGGCGGCCGAGCGCTCGTAGCTGCGCTGCGCGCCGAGGTAGTTCGCCCGGGCCTGCGCCTCCTGCGCGCGGGCGGAGGCGAGCTGCGCCTCGGACCGCTGCACGTTGGCCGCGTACTGCTCCGGGTCGATCTGGAGCAGGAACTGGCCCTTGGTGACGAGCTGCCCCTCGCGCACCGACAGGCGCACGATGCGCCCGCTGATGTCGGAGGCCACGTCCACCTTCGTGCGCGGCTGCACCTGCCCGCTCGCGGTCACGGAGGCGATGAGGTCGTGGCGGCCAACCTTCTCGATGCGCACGTCGACGGGTTTGGTACCTCGCTTCATGGCCGCCAGGCCGCCGAGGCCGGCCACGGCCACCAGCGCCACGCCCGCGATGATGATCTTTGCACGCTTGCTCATATCAGGTCCTCGATGGGGAGTCGCGGGTCGCGTCAGCGCTGCGGGCTACGCAGCGGGCGGCCGACGGCGCTCTCCAGAGCGGCGAAGGCCTTGTGGTAGTCGTACACGGCGTTGATGCGGTCCGTCTCGGCGCGCTCGTAGTCGGCCCGGGCCTGCGCCACGTCGACGAAGGTCGACGCGCCGACGCGGTAGCGCTCCTCGGCCAGCGCGAGCGCCTCGCGCGCGGCGACCGAGTTCGTCTCCTGCAGCTCGACGGTGCGCTGGGCCGTGGTGAGCGTGCGGAACGCGCCGCTCACGTTGGCGGCGAGCGCGAGCTCCTGCGCGCGCACGGAGTAGCGCGCGTCGGCGCGGGCGACCTCCGCCTCCTGCACGCGCTGCTCGCGGGAGAAGCCGTCGAAGATCGGCAGCGAGATCGTCGCGCGGATCGACTTCGGGCTCTGCACCAGGTCGTAGCCGTTGGCGGTGCGGGCGGCGCTCAGCTGCGCGGGGCTCAGGATCCCCGACCCGCAGGTGAGCCCGGTCAGGCCGGCGCCGCGGCGGAGCGAGTCCAGGCTCGCGCACTGCGTCGCGCTGGAGAGCGCCTGCTGCTGCGCCTGCTGCACGACGAAGTCGTCGTTCGCGTACTGGTAGGAGTAGCCGCCGATCCCGGAGCTGACGGAGAACGTCGGCGTGTACTGCGCCTTGGCCGTCCGCACCGACACGTCGGTCACGCGCTCGCGCGAGCGGAGCGCCTGCACGGTCGGGTTCTGGCGCCGCGCGAGGTCGATCACCTGGTCCTCGGTGTACGGCACCGGCTGCGCCACGAACGCGCTGGTGAGCTGCACGTCGCGCGCGCGCTCGGCGTCCACGCCCATCTCCTGGAACAGGCGGAGCTTCTCGATGTCCACGGTGTTGCGCTGCTGGAGCGACTGCACCTGGGCCTGGCCGAGCGTCACCTCCGCGCGGCGCACGTCGAGCTGGGTGCCGGCGCCGACCGCCGCGCGCGCCCGCGCGAGCTCGACCTGCGCCCGCGCCGACGCGACCAGCGTGTCCTGCAGGACGGCCCGCGCCTGCGCCTGGAGCACGGTGAGGTACTGCTGCACCACGCGCCCGCGCAGCGCCTCCTCGGAGCCGACGATGTCCGCCTCGACGGCGTCGCGGCTCGCGCGCTGGAGCTTGGGGGTCAGGAAGGTCGCCGCGTTCACCGAGTAGTTGAGGCTGACGTCGTAGAACGACTGCAGCACGTCGGAACTCGCGCCGAGCTGCGCGCCGCCGAACACCTGGTTGCCGCCCTCCTGCCACTGGCCGGAGAAGGAGGTGCTCAGGCTCGGCAGGAGCGCGCCGTAGGCGCTGCGCACGCGGGCGTTGGCCTCCGTGCGGTTGTTCATGATCGCCTGGTGGGCCGGGTTGTTCCGGCGGGCGAGCGCCACGGCCTCGTCGATGGTGAGGGCGGCCGCCGACGGCGCCCCCGCGGTGACGGGCGTCGCCTGCGCGCCGGCGACGCCGGCGGCGAGGGCGATGAGGGCGGAAATACGCAGCGCGGCGATCGGCTGGAATCGCATCGTGGGGGTCCTGGCGGTGAAGGTCTGGCCGATGTACGCGGGCTGGCGGCCGGGGGTTTCAGCCGCATTCGGAGGGAGGGGAAAGATACGACAATCGACGCCGCCGCGCGCCTGAAAAAGACGCGCGGCGCCCCGCGATTGGCGGGGCGCCGCACGACCTTCACAGCGAGCGCGACTCAGCGCGGCGGCTCGTCTCGCAGCGCGATCACCTGGCGCGACGGGATCTCGACCTTGAGGACGCGCCCGGCCGCGTCCACCCAGACGCTCCGCTCGGCGACGCCGCCGAGCATCAGGGTGAGCCGGGTGGCGGGGAGCGACCGGCCGCCGACGACGACCGCCTCGCGCCCGCGCTCGACGACCTCGACGGTGACCTGCTCGCCGCGGCGCGGCACGATCACGGGGACGGGGCCCCGGCGGTTGCCGAGCGCGACGAAGTAGTACTGGTGGAAGATGTCCTCGTCCACGAGGCGTGCCCCGTCGGAGACGACGATCTCGCTCGCGGACTCGCCGCTCGCCGTGTGGATCTGGGCGCTGAAGCGGCCGCCGCCGACGAGCCCGGTGAGGCGCTCGCGCGGGGCGCCGTTCACCCGGACCTCCAGCCGGTACGCCAGGGGCGCGCCGCGCTCGTCGGTGCGCAGCGCGGGCACGACCCGCCGGTCCCCGGTCGTGATCGTGGCGCTCGAGACGTAGATCATGCCGCGCTCGGCGCCCGGGGTCTGCTTGATGGCGAAGACCTCCGAGCCGACGCGGTCGCCGGCGCGGGTGATGGAGAAGCTCCCCTCGTCGACCGTGGTGACCTGCGCGGCCGCGGGCGCCCCCAGGACGGCCAGCGCGGGCGCGAGGACGAGGGCCGTCCCGGCGGTCGTACGGATGAGGTGACGCATTGGGGCTGCTACCCCGGGGTACGGTCGAGGTTCGTCGCGCCCCGGCGGTGGGGGGTGCGGCCGCCCTAGTCGTCGTCCGGCGGCGGGGCGAGGAACACGCGCGCGCGCATGCGGCTGCGGATGCGCTCGTAGATGGCCTGGCCCTTGGCGGCCGAGGCGAGCGTCGGCCGCCCGATGGAGCCCGGGCTCTCCCCGGGGACGCGGAGCCAACCCCGGCGGTAACGTCGCAGGGCCTCGCGCGACATCATATAATCCTGCGCGAGCTCGGCCCGGACGAGGTGCGGGGCGAGGTGCAGCATCAGCGACGTGTCCACCTCGTCGCCGTGCATGGCCTCGGTCTGCCCCTCCAGGAGGTCGGTGAGGTTCACCGCGAAGATGTCGACCACGCGGACGCTGGCCTTCTGGGTGACCACCGTCTGGAGGGCCTCCTGGTGCGGGTCGTGGCCGTGCGCGGTGATCAGGATGAACTCGCGGATGCCGGTGTCCTCCCAGCTGTCGAGGAGGTCGTTCAGCATCCGGTGGAGGGTCTTCTTCCGCATGGACCCGTTGCCGGCGTAGCCGCGCTCGGTCTGCACGTTCACCCCGTACTCGATGGTGGGGGCGCGCAGCACGCCGAACTCGGCGGACAGGTCGTCGGCGATGTGCTCGACGATGATCGAGTCGCAGCCGAGCGGGAGGTGGGGACCGTGCTGCTCGCAGGTCCCCACGGGAACGATGAGTCGCGGGTCGACGGCGGTGATGGCCGCCACGACCGCGGGGGTCAACTCTTTCAGCCTGCGCGGCCCGGCCGCGGGGAGCGGAGCGGTCATCGAGACGACGGCGGTGGCGGAGGGGGCGCGAGTGACGGCGGGGCCCGCAGGCGGCCGCTACGCGCGCGTGCTGTGGGCGGTCGCCGCGGGCGGCGCGGCGCTGGCCGCGGCCCGCTGGGTGCGCGACCCCCGCGAACTGTATCTCGCCGTCGGCGCGGTCGCCACCGCGGCGGCGGCCCTCGCGGTGCCGCGGCTCGGCGCCATGCGGCGCACCGCGGCCGCGTGCGTCGCGGCGCTCGCCGTGCTTCTCGCCGTCGGGGCGGCGTCGCAGGCGGCCATCCGCCGCATCGACCGGGAGTGGCCCGCCCACGCGAGCCGCATGGCCGCCGAGGGGGGGCGCGCGATGGGCGCGGAGCTCGCGCGCACGGCGTCGGAGCTGCGCTTCGCGGCGCAGCGCGCCGTGGCGGCGCCCACGGACCCGCGCGCCGCGGCCGCGCAGCTCGCCGCCCTCGTGGGCTCGGGGGAGGAGCGGGGCGTCGTGCTCTACGAGCGCAACGCGCCGCTCGCCTGGAGCGGCGTGGTGCGCGTGGCCACCGACACGGTGCGCGCGCCGCTCACGGTCATCTTCACGCCCTTCTATCTGGTCGTGGCCGCGGCGGCGGAGCAGGGGACGCGGCGCGCGGTGGCCACGGCGCTCGTCCACGCGGACCCCCCGGCCGACCGCCTGGCGCGCGGCCTCGACGTCCGCGTGGCACAGCGGACGGGGCTCCGCGGCTTCGAGTTCGCGCCGGCGCCGCCGGGCGGCGTCGGCGTGCCGCCGGGATGGCTCGCGTTCGCACCCGCGGGCACGCCGCTCTTCGGCGTGCGCCCGATGGCGCCCGTCCAGGGCGAGGTGCGGCTGCGCACCGTCGACCGCGCGCGGGTGCGCGGCGCGCTGCTGCTCGCGCTCGCGCTCGTGCTCTTTCTCGCGGCCGCGTGGCGGCGACCCGCGACGCTCGCCGGGCGCCTCGCGGCGCTGCTCGCGCCACTCGGCGCGGTCGCCATCGTGCCGCTCAACGCGTACTCCAACGCGTCGCGACTCTTCGACCCGTCGTTCTACTACGCGACGCTCGGCGGGCCGTTCACGGCGAGCGTCGGCGCCCTGGGGCTCACGAGCGCGCTGTTCCTGCTCGGCCTCCTCGCGGTGCTGCGGTCCCCCGTCCACTTCCGGCACCGCGCGGCGGCGCTCGTCGCGGTGCTCGTGGTGGCGGGGCTCGGGCCGTTTCTCCTGCGCGATCTCGCGCGCGGCATCTCGCCGCCGGCCGCCGGCGTGTCGGCGGGGCTCTGGATCGCGTGGCAGGTCACGATCTTCCTCGCGGCGGTCTCGGTGCTGCTCGCCGGCGTGTCGGCGGGGCGCGCGCTGCTGGGCGGGCGGCGCGGGCTGCCGCCGGCGCTCGCGCCGTCGCTCGCGGGGGCGGCCGCGCTGCTCGCGCCGGTCGTGTGGGAGGCGCCGGGGCGCTTTCCGGGCTGGTATCCGGTGCTGTGGATCGCGGCCATCGCCGCGCTCGCGCTCTCGCGGCGCACGCCGGCGCTCGTGCTCACGGCGGCGCTCGTGGCCGGCTTCGGCGCGACGGCGCTCGTCTGGGGCACCACGTCCAAGAAGCGCGTCCAGCTCGCGCAGGCGGACGTCGCGGGGCTCGCCACCGTGGACCCGAACGCGGAGCTGCTGCTCGAGCGCTTCGCCGCGGAGCTCGCCGAGGGGCCGCCGCCGAACAGCCGCGGCGAGCTGCTGCGCCGCTACGTGCGCTCGGATCTCCCCGCGGCGGGCTACCCCGTGGAGCTCCAGTCGTGGAGCGGCGGCGGGGAGTGGCAGGCGACGCTCGTCGTCTCGCCGTTTCTCGTGCGCGAGCCGGAGCTGCGCGCGACGGTGGACTCCGCGCGCGCGCAGCGGAGCCCCGTGATGCGCGAGGTCTCCGGGATCGCGGGCGTGCAGCTGATGCTCGCGGTGCCCAACGCCGACAGCAGCGTCACCTCGGTGGTCATCGCGCCCCGCACGCGGCTCATCCCCGGCGACCCGTTCGTCGCGCTGCTCGGGCTCACGCCCGTGGACGCGGCGGAGCCTCCGTACGTCATTTCGGCGGCCGAGGCGGAGCGGGACGCCGTGCCGGAGGAGGGGGAGGCGCGGTGGCGGCGCGACGGGGACGAGCTGCACGGCGACCGCGTGCTGAGCACGGCGAGCGGCCCGGTGCGCGTCCACGTGGAGGTGGAGCTGCGCTCGCTCGACGCGCTGGTGCAGCGCGGCGCGCTCATCGTGCTCCTCGACCTCGCCGTGCTCTCGGTGCTCTGGATGCTCAGCGCGCTCGCCGACGGCGGCATGGCGCGGTGGACGCGCGCGCGCACGGGCCAGTGGGCGCGGAGCTACCGCGCGCAGCTCACGCTCGCGCTCTTCCTCTTCTTCGTCATTCCCGCGGTGGTGTTCGCGGTGTGGTCCTACCGCCGGCTCAAGGCCGACGACCGCGCCGCGCGCGAGGTGCGGGTGGGCGAGACGCTGCGCGCAGTGGCGGCGTCCGGCCCACTCAGGACCATCCGCGACGCGGGCTTCGGCACGCCGATCCTGCTCTACGCCCGCGGCGAGCTGCGCGAGGCGAGCGACACGCTGTACGAGATGCTGGCGCCCACCGGGCGCTTCCTGCGGCCGGACGTGCACCTGTCCCTCGGCCTCTCGGACGAGATCGCGGCGAGCCGCACCGAGCGCGTGGGGAGCGTGAACGCGCTCTTCGGCTACCGCGCGGCGCTCTCGCCGACGCTCGGCCGCGTGGTGATCGCCGCGCCGGCGCGCACCGACGAGCTCGCGCTCGACCGCCGCCGCCGCGACCTCGGCGTGCTGGTGCTCTTCTTCACCGCCGTGGGCGCGCTCGCGGCACTCGGCCTGAGCGGCATCGCGGCGCGGCAGTTCGCCATGCCCATCGGCGCGCTGCGCGAGGCCGCGCTCCGCATCGCCGCGGGGGAGCGGGAGCCCGAGCTCGCGGTGGGGCAGCGGCGGCCGCCGAGCGAGTTCGCGCCGGTGTTCAGCGCGTTCCGGCGGATGGCGGCCGACCTCGCGCAGAGCCGCTCGGCGCTCGAGTCGGCGGAGCGGCGCCTCGCCGCGGTGCTCCGCAACGTGGCCAGCGGCGTGCTCGCCGTGGACGAGCGCGGCGTCATCGCGCTGGCGAACCCGCGCGCGGAGGAGCTCCTCGGGCGCGCCGCGCCGCCGGGCACGACGCTGGCGGAGCTCCACGCGCCGGAGCTCGCGGCGCGCGTCACCGAGTTCCTCGCCTCGTCGGACGAGGACCGCGAGCTCGAGGTCACGCTCGGCGGGCGCGAGCTGAGCGGGCGGCTCACGCGCCTCGCGCGGCCGGCGGGCGTCGCCGTCGTGACGATGGACGACGTCACGGACCTCAAGCGCGCCGAGCGCGTGCTCGCGTGGGGCGAGATGGCGCGACAGGTGGCGCACGAGATCAAGAACCCGCTCACGCCGATCCGGCTCGGCGTGCAGCACCTGCGCCGCGCGCACGCCGATCGGCGCGCCGACTTCGACCGCATCCTCGAGCAGAACGTCGCGCGCATCCTCGACGAGATCCAGCGCCTCGACGAGATCGCGCGCACCTTCAGCAAGTACGGGACGGCGAAGACCGAGCGCGCGCCGAGCGAGGCGGTGGACGTCGCGCGCATCGCGCGGGACGTCGTGGAGCTGGAGCGGATGGGCGAGGGCGGCGGCGTGAGCTGGCAGGTGACGGGCGCCGACGGCGCGCGCGTCGCGATGGCGCACGAGGGCGAGCTGCGCGAGGTGCTGCTCAACCTCCTGGAGAACTCCCGGCACGCCAGCGCCTCGGCCGTGCGGGTCGACGTCGCGGGGGACGACGGCTGGGTCGAGCTGCGCGTGGCCGACGACGGGGAGGGGATTCCCGAGGACGTGCTCCCGAAGATCTTCGAGCCGCACTTCTCGACGAAGACGAGCGGGAGCGGGCTCGGGCTGGCCATCAGCCGGCAGCTCGTGGACGGCTGGGGCGGGTCCATCGCCGTGTCGAGCGAGCGGGGGAAGGGGACGGAGGTGGTGATTCGACTACGGGGAGCGGACTAGCGGTCCTCGGCTCTCGGCCCTCGGCGGCTGACGGCCGAGGGCCGAGGGACCGGGCGCGTCGGGGCGTCGAGCGTTAATTTCCCATCTCCTTCCCTCCGCACCCCCGACGTCCCCATGCACCGCGTCTCGCTCTCCGGCACCGGCCCGTACCGGGTCACGCGGGAGCTTCCCCAGCACCTGACGACGTGGCAGCTCCCGCCGGACTGGCGCTGGGGGAACGAGGGGCTGTTCACCGAGCACCGGCACTTCCAGGAGCTCATCGACGCGTTAGGCCGGTCGCTCTCGCTCGTCACGACGCCGGACCCCGCGCAGGGCGCGTGGCTGCACGCGGAGGCGCGCCAGCTCGCGCACCTGAGCCACCCGTCCATCCCGACCACGTTCCACTACTGGACCGCACAGCGCGAGACGCGGCGCGGGCCCGGATACCTCCGGCGGTGGATCACCGGCGAGACGGTGGGCGCGCGCATGCGCCGCCTCGGGCCGGAGGACGTGCCGTACGCGCTCCAGGTGCTGCGCAACGTCGGCTCGGCCGTCGCGTACCTGCACGACACGGGGCTGGTGCACGGCTCGCTCTCGCCGGAGACGGTGTGGTCGGAGCCGACCGGGCGCTTCTGGCTGCTCGCCTGGCAGTGGGCGGTGCCGCGGGAGGTCGTGCCCGCCGGCCTGAGCCCGGCGGGGCGCTACGTGCCCGTGCCGCCGGAGTGGGGGCGCGAGCTCTGGGTGCCGTCGCGCGCGACCGACCAGTGGCAGCTCGCGGCGATCTGCTTCGCGCTGCTGACGGGCGAGCTGCCGCCGAGCCGCGACGTGCCGCCCATCCGCTGGGTGCGGCCGGACTGCCCGGCGGCGCTGGCCGAGACGCTCGATCGCGCGCTGCTCCCGGCGCCGGACGAGCGCCACTCGAGCGTCGCCGCACTGCTGCGCGCGGTGGACCGCATCGTCCTGGGCCGCACGATCATCCCCAGCGCCGGGAGCGCGAACGTCCCGTCGTCCGACGACGGGGAGGAGGCCAAGCTGCGCTGGGCGACGGAGGACGACTACGAGGTCCTGTCGTCGCTCGGCACCGGGAGCTTCGGGTCCGTGTGGCGCGTGCGCGACCTCGCGCTCGGGCGTGAAGTCGCGCTCAAGATGCTGCACCCGAGCGTGGCGAGCGACGATCACGCCGTGGCGTCGTTCCGACGCGAGGCGCGACTCGCCGCGCAGCTCGCGCATCCCGCGATCGTCCCGGTGTACGACTGGGACAGCAGGGCCGACGTGTCGTGGTACACGATGGAGCTCGCGGAGGGCGGCTCGGTGGCGGACCTCGTGGCGCGCTCCGGATCGCGTCCCATCGAGGAGCTCGCGCCGCAGGTGGACGCCGTGCTGGACGGGCTCATCGCCGCGCACAGCGTCGGGATCGTGCACCGCGACCTCAAGCCGGAGAACGTCCTCATCGACCGGTACCGCCGCTGGCGCATCTCGGACTTCGGCATCGCGAACCGGGCGGGCGAGGACCACGCGGGCGCCACGGGCACGCCCGCCTTCGCGGCGCCCGAGCAGCTCCTGGGCGAGGCGCAGGGGACGGCGGCGGACCTGTTCGCGGTGGCGGCGATCGTCGCGTTCACGCTGACGGGGCGCCCGCCGTTCCATGGCACCGACCCGAAGCAGATCCTCGCCCAGCAGCTCGCCGGCGCAGCCGACGTCGCGGGCATCCCCGCGCCGATCGCGGAGTGGATCCGGCACGGGCTGCGCCCGAACGCCGACGACCGCTTCCCGGACGCGACGTCGATGCGGCAGGCGTGGCGCCGCGCCGTGGATGCCGCGGTGCGCGTGCGCGACCACACGCCGTGGTGGCGCCGCCTGCTGGGCCCCGACGTCGAGACGCCCGGGGCGAAGCGGCCGAGCTGGAGCGGAAGGCCGGCCGAGTAGATCGCGCGCTGCTACTTCGTCGCCGCGATCGCGGAGATCTCGACGAGGATCCCGCGGAGCTGGGCGCCGACCGTCGTGCGCGTGGGGTACGGGGCCTTGAGGATCTCGCGGTAGATCTGGTTGAACGCGCCCCAGTCGTCCACGTTCGCGAGGTAGGCCGTCACCGAAACCACGTCGTCGAGGCCGAGTCCCGCGGTGGCGAGCGCGAGCCGGATGTTCTCGAGGACGCGGCGCGTCTGGACGCGGACGTCGCCCTTCACGATCTCACCCGTCGCGGGGTCCTTGGGGATCTGCCCACTGACGAACACCAGGTTGCCCGCGCGCGCCACGGCCGAGTAGGCGCCGGCCGGGGCTGGCGCGTTCTTGTTGGCCGTGATTGGTTGCCAGGAGCGCTCCGTGTCCGCCATGTCCCCGCTCGGGTAGAGGAGGCCCGTGCCGACGAAGACGATCGCCGATCTCGAGACCCCGGTGCCGCTGGTCGATCTCGACCGGCTCGCGCGAAATCTGGACCGCATGGCGGCGTACGCAAGCCGTCACCAGCTCGCGCTGCGCCCGCACGTCAAGACGCACAAGTCGCCGAGGGTCGCAGCCGAGCAGGTGTCGCGCGGCGCGGCCGGGCTCACCTGCGCCACGCCGCGCGAGCTCGAGGTCATGGCCGAGGTGAGCGACGACCTCCTCCTCGCGCACCCGCCGCTGGGCGCCAAGCTCGACCGCGTGCTGCGCCTTCCGACTTCGGTTCGGCTCACGGTGGCCGTGGACTCCGCGGAGGCGCTCGAGCGCGTCGCCGCGCGCGCGCGTGAGGCCGCCCGGCCCGTCGGCGTCCTCATCGAGCTCGACCTGGGCATGCGCCGCGTCGGCGTCGGCACGCCCGCGGAGGCCGTCGCGCTCGCACGCCTCGCCGCGGAGCGCTCATTCCTCGACTACAGCGGCGTGACGTTCTACCCCGGACACATCCGCGAGTCGGTGGGCGTACAGGGCGCGAGCCTCGCTCGCCTCAGCGCCGACCTCGGGGCCTTCATCGCCGCGCTCGACCGCGCGGGGCTGTACCCGGACGTGGTGAGCGGCGGCTCGACGCCGACGGTGTGGAGCACGCACGAGATCCGGAGCGTGACGGAGTTCCGGCCGGGGACCTACGTCTACAACGACCGCACGACGGCCGAGTGTGGCGCGTGTGGCTGGGACGACTGCGCGCTCACCGTGCTCGCGACCGTCGTGAGCACGGCCGTCCCGGGTCAGGCCGTCATCGACGCCGGCTCCAAGGCCCTCGGCCGCGAGCCCCTCCGCGCCGACGGCGACGGCTTCGGCGTGCTGCTCGGCCGCCCCGAGGTGCGCGTGGCGCGCATGTCCGAGGAGCACGGCATCCTCGACCTCTCGGAGACCTCGTGGCTTCCCGACGTGGGCGAGCAGGTGCGCGTGATCCCGAACCACGTGTGCATCGTCGTGCACCTGTTCGACGAGATCGTCGGCATTCGCGGCGATGCGGTGGAGACGAGCTGGCCGGTGGCGGCGCGCGGACGAAGTCCCCTCGAGACGGCAGCGCCGCGTTAGGATTACGGCCCACGGCCTACGGCCCGCGCCGCGGGCGTCCGCGTGGCTCGCGAGTCGGCAGGCGAGGCCAGACGGTTCCGATACACGGCTCGAAGCGGCGGACGGTTAGGCGCTGCTCTTCGTTGCGGTGCCGGCCGGCTCGCTCCCCGTGCCGTTCTCCGCCGACTCGCCGACCGTCGTCCGCGCGCCCGCGTCAGCGGGCGGTGTCCGTGGCGACCCGCCGTCGGCGGCGACCGGCTCCGCCGTCCCCTCGACCACGCGCACCGGCAGCACCATGGCGTTCATGCCGGCGAACTGCAGCCGCCGCTGGAGCTGGTACGCGGTCTCGTTGTGCAAGAGGCGTTGGAACAGCGTCTCGCGCTGGAAGATGAGCTTCCCGAGGAAGAACACCGAGCGTGGGTACGCGCGCGCGACCTCTTGGCACACCTCCGTGCCCACGTCGAGCACGTCCGTGCCCACCGCCATGCGGTACTCGGCCGCGAGACGGAAGCGATGCGCCAGGGCGACGTACTGCTGCAGCGACCGCTCGACCTCCGCCCGCACCCGCTCTACCTCCTCGAGGCCCTTCATCCTCGCCGCGTCGATCACCGCGACCGATACGAAGACGTAGTTGCGAAAGTGGTCCGGGAACAGGCGCTGGATGGTGAGCAGCGCGTGCACCCCCATGCCGCCGTAGCCGCCGACGAGCAGCACCGCGGTCGGCTTCCGGGGATCCGGCGTCGGCTCGGCCTCGGGCTCGTGCGTTGGCAGCGCGGCCATGATGGGCTCGAGGCGCGAGAGGTTCGCCTCGACCTTGCGATAGTGCGCGCGGATCACGAAGCAGAGGCCGACCACGGCGCTCGTGACCGCCACCGTCACCCAGCCGCCGAGCGCGAACTTCTCGTAGAGGATGCCGACCAGGATCCCCGCGCAGAGCGCGAGCGCCACGCCGTGGATCGCGAGCCCGCGGCCGCTCCCCCGGCGACGCCGGTGCCGCAGCCAGTAGCGGAGCATGCCGAGCTGCGAGAGCGCGAAGGTCACGAAGACGTTGATCGAGTACATCGTGACCAGCGCGACGAGGTTGCCGCGGGTGTAGGCGAGCGTCGCCAGCGCGGCGCCGCCCATGAGGAGCCCGCCGTCCGAGATCGTCAGCCGACTCGAGAGCTGGGCGAAGCGGTGCGGGAGCCACGAGTCGCCCGCCATGCTCGACATCACGCGCGGCCCGTCGATGAACCCCGCCTGCGCCGCGACGAAGAGCAGTGCCGCCTCGGCCGCGAGCGTCAGCACGACGAAGCCGTAGCCCGCGCGCACGCCGCCCACCGTCCACTGTCCGGCGAACGCGTCGAGCAGTACCGCGTTCATGGTCTTCCCCGCGACGGGGCGGACGCCGAAGAGCAGGTACAGCACGAGGATGCCCCCGGCCGTGATCGCCAGCGACGCAGCCATGAGCGCCATGGTCCTCCGCGCCGTGACGACCCTCGGCTCGCGCATGATCTGGAGGCCGTTGGAGACGGCCTCGATGCCGGTGTACGTGCCGGCGCCCATCGAGTATGCGCGCACGAAGACGGCGAACAGTCCGGCGGCGCCGAGGCTCGTGAGGCCGTGGCGGAAGCCACCGGCGACGTCACCGGCGACTCGCGGCAGCCCGGCGGCGTGCGTCGCGAGGCCGCCGATGATGAGCGTGGCGTGCGTCAGCAGGAAGAGCCCGAAGATCGGCGCGAGCACCGTCACGGACTCCTTGACGCCGCGCAGGTTCAGCACGACGAGGAGGAGGATGACGGCGCCCTCCACGACGAGCTTCCAGCGCGCCGCCGACGGCGGCATCACGCTGAAGACCTGGTCGGCGCCCCCGGCGATGGACACCGAGATGGTGAGGACGTAGTCCACGAGCAGCGCCGATCCGGAGAGCACACCCCAGCGCGGCCCGAGCAGCTCGGTGGCGACGACGTAGCCACCGCCCCCGTACGGGAACCGACGGATGATCTGCGCGTAGGCGACGGATATCACGAGCACCGTGATCGCGGTGGCCAGCGCCAGCGCGACCGCGAGGTAGGTGTGCTCGCCCAGCGCGCGGAATGCCTCGTCCGGGCCGTAGGCGGATGAGGAAAGACCATCGGCGCCCAGGCCCACCCACGCCAGGAGCGCGACCAGCGAGATGCTGTGGAAGGTGCGGGCGTCCTGAACGTCCTTCGGCGTGCCGTAGACGAGGCGTGCAATGCGGCGGGGCATGAGGAGAAAGCTCACTCGCCCCCAGCCCCGCGATGCGCTAAGATCGCGCTAAGTTCTCGCGCTCGGCCCCGACCGGGGCGCGGCGGAGGCATGCTATCCACATGGCCACGCGCACGATCCTCGTCGTCGACGACGAGCCCCAGATCCGTCGCGTCGTCCGCAACGCCGTCGCGGACGGCGAGACGCGCGTCATCGAGGCGGAGACGGGCGCCGAGGCCGTGGACCTCGCGGCGGCCGCGCGCCCCGACCTGATCGTGCTCGACTTGGGGCTCCCCGACATGGCGGGCGCCGAGGTCTGCCGCACGGTGCGCTCGTGGAGCGGTGCGCCGATCCTGGTCCTATCGGCTCGCCACTCCGACGCGGAGAAGGCGCTGCTGCTCGACCAGGGCGCGGACGACTACGTGACGAAGCCCTTCTCGACGGTAGAGTTCCAGGCGCGGGTGCGGGCGCTGCTGCGGCGCGCCGCGCAGGTCGGGGCGGGCGAGCGCGAGACCCGCATCGTTGCCGGCGACCTCGAGATCGACCTGCTCGCGCATGCCGTGACGATCGGCGGTGCCGAGGTCCACCTCACGCCGATCGAGTGGCAGCTCCTCCGCACTCTCGCGACGAACCCGGGCCGCACACTGACGCACCGCCAGCTCTTCGCCGCGGCCTGGCCCGGCCGCGCCTTCGGGGACGCGCAACACTACCTGCGTGTGCACATGACGCATCTCCGACGCAAGATCGAACCCGAGCCTGCGCGGCCGCGCCACGTGGTCACGGAGCTCGGCGTCGGCTACCGGTTCGTGCCGTGAGCGGCCGCGGCCGCGCGCTGCGCGACCTCGCTCTCTGGCTGCTCGCGCTCGCCGCGGTCACGGCCGCGATACTCCCCTTCCGCGCGCGGCTGGACAAGGCGCACGTCGCGATGGTGCTGCTGCTCGTCACCCTCGGCGCGAGCGCGGCAGCGGGGCGCGCGGTGGGCATGGCCGTCGCCTGCGTGAGCTTCCTCGCGTTCAACTGGTTCTTCCTGCCGCCGTACCACACGTTCGCCGTCGCCGACCCGCTCGACTGGCTCGTCCTCGTCACTTTCCTCGTGACCAGTGCGGTCGCGGCGCAGCTCCTTCACCTCGCGCGGCAGCAGGAACGGCTGGCCGCGCACGCCGAGGCGCTCCGCGAGGCGGACCGGCTCAAGGACGCCCTGCTGGCGAGCGTGTCGCACGACCTCCGCACGCCGCTCACGACCATCAAGGCACGCGCGAACGAGCTGCGCGTCTACGGCGACGAAGGCGCCGAGGTGATCGAGCAGGAGGCCGATCGACTGAATCGCATGGTGGCCGACCTACTGGACCTGTCGCTCCTGAACGAGGGGGCGCTCCGCGTGGCGCCGGAGCTCAACGCCGTCGACGAGCTGGTCGAGCTGGCGGTGCAGCGTGTCGAGGGCGCGCTCGGTGGGCGCCCGCTGCGCGTGCGCCTTGCGCCCGACGGCGGGCTGCTCTTCGGCTGCTTCGATCTCGCGCACTCGGTGCGGATCGTCGTGAACCTCGCCGAGAACGCGCACAAGTACGCGCCCGCCGGCACGCCGGTGGAGATCGCGGCGGGTCGGCGCGGCCCGTGGGTGGAGGTCATAGTGGCCGATCAGGGGCCGGGGCTCGCCCCCGGCGACGAGGAGCGCGCGTTCGAGCCGTTCCGCCGCGCGGCCGGGGCGCCGCCGGACGTCGGCGGCTCGGGGCTCGGGCTCGCCATCGCGCGCCGGCTCGCGGAGGCGCAGGGTGGGCGGCTCGAGTACAGGCCCCGGCCCGGAGGAGGAAGTGTCTTCGCCCTGTCGCTCCCAGCCCTGGACGCCACCGCCGACGGCTTCCCTCCGTCGGTGACCACATCTTAGTGCCAGCTTAGCGCAGAGAGGCCTCTTCTTTGTGCGGCCGCAGCGTCGGTCGGGGTAGCGTACGTGCGCCCTGATGCGCTCACGCTGCTGGGAGGCGGCCACATGCACGCCATGCTGGACTTCATCGTCTTCGTACTCGCCGCTGGGGTAATCCTGTTCGACGACGGGGGGCTCGGCCGGTACCGTCGAGGCACCTCGTCCGCCGATGAAGGAAAGGTCGTGGACATCCGGCACCGCCTCGCTGTCAAGCGAAGGGCGAGCGCGCGTGAGGCGGCGCGAGCACCGGCTTCGACCACCGCGGGGCGGTCGCCGGGTAACGCCCCCGGATGGGTACGTACCGGAGTATCCGCACCGCAGCCCTGCGACCCAGATCGAAACATTCCTAACGGAGCGTAGCGGCTTCCGCGACCGGCATCGCCGAGGGCTACTCCGTGTCCGTCCCCTTCGTGCTCCCGCCGAAGACGCGCACCGTCTTCACGTTCACGAACTCGCGGAGGCCCTGCGCCGCGAGCTCGCGCCCGTAGCCGGACGCCTTCACGCCGCCGAACGGGAAGCGCGGGTCCGAGGCGACCATCGCGTTGACGAACACGGTGCCCGCCTCGAGCTCGGCGGCGAAGCGGCGCATCTCCCCCTCGTCGCGCGTCCACACGCTCGCGCCGAGGCCGAACGGGGTGTCGTTGGCGAGGCGCAGCGCATCGTCCGTGTCGGCGGCCCTCACGAGGGCAGCGACGGGACCGAAGATCTCGTCCTTCCACGCGGGCGACTCGCGGGGCACGTCGGCCAGCACCGTCGGCTCGAAGTAGTTGCCGGGGCCCGGTCGGCGGCCGCCGCCGGTGACCACTTTCGCGCCCGCGGCCACGGACTCCTGCACCTGGCGCTGGACCTCCTCGACGATGCGCGCGGTCGCGAGGGGGCCGATCTGCGTCTCCGGCGCCATCGGGTCGCCGACGCGGAGCGCGCGCGTGCCCTCGGCGAAGCGGCGCGTGAACTCGTCGTACACGTCGGCGTGCACGATGAAGCGCTTCGCGGCGATGCACGACTGGCCGTTGTTGATCGTGCGCGCCTTCACGGCCGTCTCCGCCGCCTTCGCCACGTCCGCGCTCGGCAGCACGACGAACGGGTCGCTCCCGCCGAGCTCGAGGACCGTCTTCTTGATGTGCTTCCCGGCCGTCGCGGCGACCGCCGCGCCCGCGGGCGTGCTCCCGGTGAGCGTCGCGGCGGCCACGCGCGGGTCGGAGAGGATGCCGTCCACGGCCCCGGACCCCACGAGCAGCGTCTGGAAGACGCCCTCCGGGGCGCCGGCGCGCCGGAAGATGTCCTCGAGCGCCAGCGCGCACTGCGGGACGTTCGACGCGTGCTTGAGCAGTCCGACGTTTCCCGCGGCGACCGCGGGCGCGGCGAAGCGCACGACCTGCCAGAAGGGGAAGTTCCAGGGCATCACCGCGAGCACGACGCCGAGCGGCTCGTAGGCGACCCAGCCGCGGTGCCCCGGCTCCTCGACCACCGTCTCGGGCGCGACGATCTCCGCCACGCGCTCGGCGTAGTAGCGGCAGGCGCTCGCGCACTTGGCCGCCTCCTCGCGCGCCGCGCCGATGGGCTTCCCCATCTCAAGCGTCATCAGCCGGCCGAACGCGTCCTGCTCGGCCTCGAGGATGTCGCCGGCCCGCGCGACGACGCGCGCACGCTCCGCGACGGGCACGCGCCGCCAGCTCCGCGCCGCCGCCTGCGCGCGCGCGAGCCGCTCCTCGATGCCGTCCGCGTCGAGCTCCGCGAACGTGCGAAGCGTCTTCCCGGTGGCGGGGTTGATGGATGCGATGGGCATGCGGGGAAAATAAGGGAGCAGGGGACAGGGAGCAGGGAGCAGGGGCGACCCGGAGGGGTCCGCCGCTGCTCCCTGTCTCACCACGCACTCACCCTGCTCCCCGCTACCAGGTCTTTCCCGCCGCGATCATCGCCGCCACCCCCGACGGGTCCACCGGCGGGGAGAACAGGTAGCCCTGGCCGAAGTCGCAGCCCAGGCGGCGCAGGACGGCGAGCTGCTCCGGGTGCTCCACGCCCTCGGCCACCGCGCGCAGGCGCACCGAGCGCGCGAGCATGAGGATCGTCGTCACGAAGTCCGTCTGGCGCTGCTGCGTGGCCATGTCGCGCACGAAGGAGCGGTCGATCTTCAGCGCGTCCACCTCCAGCCGGTGGAGGTAGCTCAGCGAGGAGTAGCCGGTGCCGAAGTCGTCCATGTAGATCTCGACGCCGAGCGCGCGCAGCTCCCGGAGCGCCTGCATGGACTGCTGCGTGTTCTCGAGCACCGAGCTCTCGGTGATCTCGAGCTTCAGCGAGGCCGGGTCGAGACGGGTCTCGCGGAGGATGTACGACACCTGCGCGGACAGCCCGGACTGCGCGAACTGCCGCGCGGAGATGTTCACGCTCACGAAGAGCGGTCCGGCCTCGGGGAAGCGGTCCTGCCACTCGCGGAGCTGGCGACACGCCTCGCGGAGGACCCACCGGCCCATCGGCACGATCAGCCCCGTCTCCTCGGCCACCGGGATGAACTGCGTCGGCGAGACGAAGCCGCGCTCCGGATGCGCCCACCGAATGAGCGCCTCGAAGCCGGCGAGCCGGCCGGTCGCGAGGTTCACGACGGGCTGGTAGTTCAGGTGGAACTCGTCGCGCTCGACGGCGCGGCGCAGGTCCGTGTCGAGCTGGAGCCGGAAGAGCGCCTGGGCGTGCATCGTGTGGTCGAACATCGCCCAGCGCGCGCGCCCCGCGGCCTTCGCGTTGTACATCGCCATGTCGGCGCTGCGCAGCAGGTACGCGGGGAGCTCGTGTGCCGACGAGCTCATCACGATGCCGACGCTCATCGAGGTGAACACCTCGAAGCCGCCGAGGTTGACCGGGGAGGAGAACTCGGTGTGGATCCGCTCGGCCACGAGCACCGCGTCGTCGTCGGAGTGCACGCCCTCGAGGAGGAGCGCGAACTCGTCGCCGCCGAGCCGCGCCACGGTGTCCTCCTCGCGGAGGCAGCGCTGGAGCCGGTCCGCCACCGCGATCAGGAGCTCGTCGCCCACGTGGTGGCCGAGGCTGTCGTTCACGACCTTGAAGCGGTCCAGGTCGATGAACAGCACCGCGAACGCCTGCTCGGGGTGCCGCTTCACGCGCTGCACCGCGTGCGCCAGCCTCTCCGTGAAGAGCGCGCGGTTCGGGAGCCCGGTGAGCGCGTCGTGCAGCGTGCTGTGGCGGAGCTGGTCCTCGGCCTCGCGGTGCTCGGCGAGCTCGGCGAGCGCGTGCGTCTCCGCGTCCGCGGTGCCCGCGATCTCGCGCAGCATCGCCAGCTCCGCGTCGCTCCAGTCGCGCGGCCGCTCGTCGGCCACCAGGAGGTAACCTTCCGCCTCGCCCGCGCGGCCGAGGAGCGGCACGCCCGCCAGCGCGGCCGGGCCCTCGCCGCCCGCGCCGCGCGCGTCGCGCACGAGCAGGGCGCCTCCCACGCGCACCCAGTCGCGCGCGACCCCGAGCAGCGCCAGGGGATCGCCGCCCACGAGGAACCAGTCGGGGAAGCCGACGGTGCCCATGGTGGGCGCGCGCGCGCCGTCTCTCACCGCGAGGGCGCACGGCACGCCGAGCGCGAGCGCGGCGAGCCGCGCGTGGCGCTCGGAGGGGGAGGGGACGGCGTGGGCGCCCGCGTCGACCTCCTCGGAGGCCTGGGTGCCCGGCTCGAGCTCGTGCTGCATGCTGGAAGTTCTGGTGCGCGAAGGCGCCGCGCCCGCGGAGGAGGGAGCCGCAGGTGGCCGGATGGATCGTCGCGCGCCGGCGCGACGCCTCAGCGCCGCGCTGCCCCTTCGGCGAGGCGGCGCAAGGTCTCCGATTCGAGGACGTGTCCGCCGGCGAAGCGCAACACGTCGCAGGCGATTCCGGCCTCGCGCAGCCGCTCGGCCTCCATTTCCACGTCTTCCGGCGGCACGACGTCGTCCGTCTCCCCCGCGACGAGCGTCACCGCGGCCGACGCCAGGCGCCCGCGGAGGAGGTCGAGCGCGAGGTCCGGCGGCACCTGGCCGCACCAGAGAACGAGGTGCCGCACGCGCGCCCGGCCGAGTGCCACCCAGCGGCAGACCGTCGCCGCGCCCTGCGAGAAGCCGAGCGCCGTGACCTCCGCCGCCGGCGACTCGGCGCGCAGGAGGTCGTGGAGGCGGTCGAGGTAGCCGACGTAGTCGGCGATCTCGGCCTCGCGCTCCTCGCGCGTCATCCACGTGGCGCCCACGCGGCGGCGCGCCGCGTCCGCGACGGAGGCGGGCGGGTCCACGTAGAAGCGGTTGAGCGCCTCGGGGGCCGCGACGAGGCGCGCTCCGTCGTCGAGCGCCTGGAAGGGCCGGAGGAAGCGCGCGGCGAGCTGGCCGAAGCCGTGGCAGGCGATCCACAGCTCGCGCACCGCCGGCCCGGGCTCGCCCACGGTGGCGTAGCGCGCCGTGCGCTCGACGCGCAGGTGGTGCTCGCGGATCATCGATTCACCGCCCGGAGGCGCATCAAGGGCTCGTCGCCATGCGGCATCAAGCATACGGGCCTTCACACATCCTGCACAGATCCGTCAACGCGGGCCCACCGTCGGTCGCGCGACGGGGCCTAGCGTGGGTGCCGGACACCCAACCGAGGCCGCCATGCTCGACGCCATCGCCCGCGACGTCATCCACGCCACGCGCTCCCTGCGCCGCACGAAGGGGCACTCCGCGGTCGCCATCCTCACGCTCGCCCTGGGGATCGGGGCGACGACGGCGCTGTTCAGCGTCGTGAACGGCACCCTGCTCAAGCCGCTCCCGTTCGCGAACGGGGAGCGCCTCGTAGCGGTGCGGCACCTGATCGGCGGCGCCGGGGTCCACTCGCACGAGGCCGACGACGGGCGGTGGTCCCCGCTCGAGCTCGCGGACCTGCGCGCGCAGCCCGGCTCGTTCGACGCCCTCGTCGAGTACCACTCGATGTCGTTCAACATGCTCGGCCGCGGCGAGCCGCAGCGCGTGCAGACCGGCGTCGTGTCCGCCGCCTTCTTCGACGCGCTCGGCGTGCGGCCGCTCCTCGGGCGCACCTTCCGCAGCGGCGAGGACCAGCCGGGCGCGAACCCCGTCGTGGTCCTCGGCTACGAGTACTGGCGCGACCGGCTGGGCGGCGACCCGTCGATCGTCGGCCAGACGGTGGAGATGACGGACCGCGTGCACACCGTGGTGGGCGTGCTCCCGCCGCTGCCGCAGTTCCCCGAGACGAACGACGTGTTCATGCCGGTGTCGTCGTGCCCGTTCCGCTCGAGCCCGTTCGTGACGGGCGACCGCACGGCGCGCATGGTGCGCCTCTTCGGCGTGCTGGCCCCCGGGCGAGAGGCGGCGGCGGCGCACGCCGAGGTGGCGACGGTGCAGCGGCGCGCGGCGGCGGCGTATCCGGACGCGTATCCGCCGTCGCAGCGGTTCGCGGCCACGCTCGTGCCGGTGCGCGAGGAGCTCACCGGGCAGGCGCGTCCGACGCTGCTGCTCCTCCTCGCGACCGCGGCGCTCGTGCTCGCGGTGGCCTGCGCCAACGTCGCGAGCCTCGTGCTCGTGAAGCTCGTGCGCTCCCGCCACGAGCTCGCGCTGCGCGCCGCCCTCGGCGCGGGGCGCGCGCGCATCGCGCGGCAGGTCTTCACGGAGGGGCTGCTGCTCGCGCTCGCGGGGGCGGCGGCGGGCATCGGCGTCGCCTTCGCGGGGCAGCGGCTGCTCGTCGCGTTCGCCGCGCGCTTCACGCCGCGCGCGACCGAGATCGGCGTGGACGCGCGCGTGCTCGGGTTCGCGCTGGCCGCGGCGGTCGGCACGGCGCTCGTCGCCAGCCTCGCGCCGCTCGCCGCCATCGGACGCGACCTCGAGACGGGCCTCCGCTCCCGCAGCGACCCGACGATGCTCGGCACGCGGCGGCTCGAGCGCGGCTTCGTGGTCGCGCAGCTCGCGCTGAGCGCGGTGCTGCTCGTGGCCGCGGGGCTGGCGCTCCGGGGGCTGCTCGCCGTGAAGCGCGTGGACCCCGGCTTCTCGCCCGAGCGGGTGCTCACCACGCGCGTGACGCCGAGCCGCGACAAGTACACCAGCCCGGTGCTCGTGCGCGGCGCGAACGAGCGTCTGCTGGCCGCCGTGCAGGCGGTGCCCGGCGTGCGACAGGCGGCACTCGCGAGCACGTACCCGATGAACGAGGGGGAGGGCTTCTCACAGCCGGTGGTCGTCGACGGGCGGGCGCCGCTGCCGGAGGGCACCGAGCCGCAGACGGAGGTGCGCATCGTCTCCGACGACTACTTCCGGACGATCGGCATACCGCTGCGTACGGGGCGCGCCTTCTCCGCCGCGGACCGCGGCGACAGCGCCGCGCCGGTGGCGGTGATCAACCGCACGCTCGCCCGCACGCTCTGGAAGGAGCGCGACCCCGCGGCGGCGCTCGGCGCGCGCCTCTCGCTCAATGGCGGCCGCCGCTGGCTGACGGTGGTGGGCGTGGTGGGAGACGTCAGGCAGTATGGGCTCGACCGGGCGCCGGTCGCGGAGCTCTACGTGGCCATGTCGCAGCGGCCGATTCTCGGCCTCGCCGTGCTGGTGAGCACCTCGGGCGACCCGCTCGCGCTCACCAGCGCCGTGCGCGAGGCCGTCCGCTCGGTGGACCCGCAGATCCCGGTCGACCAGGTGAGGACCCTCGACCAGGCGCGCGACGACTCGCTCGCCGCCCGGCGCCTCACGGCGACGCTGCTGCTCCTCTTCGGCGCCGTCGCGCTGGCGATCGCCGCGGCCGGCGTGGGTGGCGTGCTCGCGTTCTCGGTGAGCCGCCGGCGTCACGAGTTCGGGGTGCGCATGGCGCTCGGCGCCCGGCGCGCGCAGGTGCTCCGCCTCGTTCTCCGCCAGGCCGGCACCATCGTCGGCGCGGGGCTCGCGCTCGGCCTGGGCGCCGCCGTGCTCCTCGCGGGCGTGATGACGCGATTCGTCTACGGCATCTCCGCCACCGACCCGGTCACGTTCGCGCTCGTGGTCGCCGCGCTCGGTCTCGCGGGCATGCTCGCCGCGCTCGGCCCGGCTCGCCAGGCGACGCGCGTCGCGCCGATGGAGGCGCTGCGGGGCGAGTGAGGAGAAAGGAGAGAGGAGAGAGGAGATGCGACCCTGCGGGGTGTGTCTCCTTTCTCCTCTCTCCTTTCTCGCTCAGTCCCCGGCCGCGGGAAGGAGCCTCTGCGTCACCGGCGGCAGCGGGCGGCGCGGGTCGATCGCCTCGACCAGGCGACCGACGTCCGCGGCGGCCGAGGCGGGCACGCGCGACGCGAACGCGGCGAAGATGTCGCGGCCCGCGTCGCGGAGGATGCGCACGGCGCTGCCCACCGCGCCGCCGAGCGCGATGGCCCAGTCCTCGGTCGTCGCCGGCGCCGGCGCCTCGGCGAGCGAGGCGAGGATCTCGCGCCGCATGCGGAGCACCACCGGCGCGGCGAACGTCACGCCGCTGAAGTTCGGGACGTAGCGCACGCCGAGCCCCTCGATCAGGGCCGCCGCGCGCGCGAAGTAGACCATCTCGCCCGGCAGCGTCACCGGCCAGTCGTGCAGCTCGTTCAGCACGCGCTCCGCCAGCACCTGCAGCGCCTCCTGCGCCGGCGCGGCGGCGTAGGCGAGGTCGAGCAGCGTGTGCGCGAGGTCCACGATCACCTCGCGCCGCGCGCCGGGGTCGATGAGGCCGAGCGCGTAGAAGCCGTCCACGACGCCCTCGGCGTCGCGGCGAATGGCGGCCATGATCGTCCGCACGAGGTCGCGGCGCGTCTCGCGCTGCACGTGCACGCACATCCCGAAGTCGAGGAGCACCACGGCGCCGTCGGCGCGGACGAGGATGTTTCCCGGGTGCGGGTCGGCGTGGAACAGGCCGTCGTGGAGCATCATCTGCGCGTACGCCTCGATCACCGTGCGCACCACGCCTTCCGCCGACACGCGGCCGGCGGCGACGAGGTCGCCGATGCGGTCCACGCGCACGCCCTCGACGTATTCCATGACCATGGCGCGCTGGCGCGTCATCGCCGGGAGCACCTCGGGGACGATGACGGTGCGGCTGCGCGCGAAGCGCTCGCCGATCTCCTCGGCGTGCTCGGCCTCCTTGCGGAAGTCCATCTCGTCGCCGACGCGCAGCGCGAACTCCTCGACCGCCACGCGGAAGTTGCGCACGTGCTGGCTGTCCCACGCGCGGGCGACCCAGCCGAGGATGCGCCGCGCCGCCGCGAGGTCCCGCGCGACCTGCGCCTCGACGTTCGGGCGGAGCACCTTGAGCACGACGTCCCGACCGGCGAGGCGCGCCCGGTACACCTGCCCGAGCGACCCCGAGGCGATGGGCGTCTCGTCGAACGTCTCGAAGAGGTCCGCGGGCTGGCGCCCGTAGCTGTCGACGATCACGCGCTCGACCGCCGGCCATGGCGCGGGCGGCACCTGGTCGGTGAGCGTGGAGAGTGCGTGCGCGTAGAGCTCGGGGATGACGTCCGGCCGCGAGGCGAAGACCTGCGCGAGCTTCACGAACGTCGGCCCGAGCCCCGCGATGGCCGCCACGAGGCGCTCGGCGCGTCGGGCGTGGAACTCCCGCGTGCGTCGCGCCGGCACGCCCCCGAAGATCCAGCGGCGGAAGTCGCGCCGGATGGAGAGGCCGAACGGGAGGAGCCGCAGGACGATGTACGCGGTGCGCATCACTGATACTGGATGTAGAGGGGCTTCGGCGTGAGCGCGAGCACTTCCTCGGGCGTCATCATCCGGCTCCCCTTGAGCCTACGGTCGTTCTTGTAGAAGAGTTTGAACCCCGTGTACTGCACGGGCTCGGACCAGACGAACGCCCTGTACGTGTCGCGCTTCATCTTCGGCGTGCCCCAGCCGTCCATGTCGATGACGATCTGCACGCGCGGATCGAGCTCGATCTCCCTCGTGTGGCCGACCATCTCTCGCCGGAAGCGGTGCACGACGAGGACCTTCGGGGGCAGACTATCCGCCTCCACGAGCTCGGCGAGGAACTTCGTCGCGTAGTTGATGTCCTTCGCGTCGAGTCGCCCGATGCGCGATCCCGGCTTCGCGCCGTTGTGCATCGCGAACTCCGGGTCGAGCCCGAGGTGGAAGTTCGGGCGCTTCAGGTACTTC
Source organism: Gemmatimonadaceae bacterium (assembly GCA_045804325.1). Lineage (GTDB taxonomy): Bacteria > Gemmatimonadota > Gemmatimonadetes > Gemmatimonadales > Gemmatimonadaceae > JBJMNJ01. The sequence goes on along the minus strand of JBJMNJ010000352.1, from coordinate 16,606 downwards.
GCGAGGCGTGGCAGCTCCTGCTGGACCGTGCTGAGGCCGAGCTGGACGTCGAGGAAGACGATGGCGTTCCGCGACTCCGCCCAGCGCGCCACCTTCTCCACGATCGCGTCGCTGGTGCGCGCGCGGTACTTCCCGTCGGCGCCCGGCGCGCCCTGCGCGACGACCGCGATGAGATGCAGCGCGGGCTGCACCGGCGTCAGCGTGTCCGCCCGCTGCCACCGCTCCACCTCGCGGTCGAGCCGCGCGAGCATGGAGTCGGGCTGGAGCTCGCCGAGGATCCCCATGCGCCGCGATGCCGGCGTCCCGTAGTAGGCGACGATGCGCTTCGCCGGGAGGATCGAGCCCGGGAGCGGCTCCGGTCCGGGCACCGGCCAGACGGGCTCGCCACGCCGACGCGGCGCCGACGCGCTCTTCGCGACGACGAGCGAGTCGCGCCGGAGCGTCGAGTCGCGCCGGAGTGTCGAGTCCGGCCGCGGCGCCGTGGGCGCGACGACGGTGTCCTGCGCGAGGGCCGGCGCCGCGGCGAGCAGCGCGATGAGTCCGAGGGCGGTCCGGAAAGGCATGCGACTATGATAACCGGCCCGGACCGCCTTCGTTCCCGACGATCGGCGCTCGAACCTCGACCCACGCGCCCATCACCGGCCGAGGGCCGAGGGCCGAACGCTACTCCGCTCTGATCGCCTCCGCCGGATCCACCCGCGCCGCCCTCCGCGCCGGCGCGAGCGCGGCCGCGAGCGACGTGCCGAGCACGAGCGCGACGACCAGCGCGAGCGTCGCCGGGTCGCGCGGCTGGACCTCGTACAGCATGCTGGAGATCACGCGGCCGAGCCCGAGGGCGCCCACGACGCCGATGACGACGCCGGCAGCGCTGAGGCGCATCGCCTGGGCCACCACCAGCCGCACGATGCCGTTCGCGCGCGCTCCCAGGGCCATGCGGATGCCGATCTCGCGCGTGCGCTGCGCGACGGCGTAGCTCAGCACGCCGTAGAGCCCGACCGCCGAGAGCAGAAGCGCGAGGCCCGCGAAGGTGGCGAGGAGCGCCATGTTGAACCGCTCCCGCGCGAGCCCCTTGGCAAGCTGCGCACGCACCGTCGCCACGTCGCGGAGCGGCACGGCCTTGTCCACCGAGGACATCGCGGCGCGGAGGGACGGGACGAGGGCGAGCGCGTCCCCCGCGGCGCGCACGACGAGCGTCGCCTGCGCGAAGTCGCCGCTGCCGCCCGGGAAGTAGATCTGCACGGGCTCCGTGTCGCCACGGCGTCCGAACGGGAGGATCTCGGACGCCACGCCCACGACGGTGTACCAGCGGTCGGTGCCGAGGCGGAAGCGCTTCCCGAGCGCGGACTCGCCGGGCCAGAAGCGCTTCGCCATCGACTGGCTGACGACGATCACGTCCCGCTCCTTCTCGGCGTACGGCCGGCCCTCGACTAGGCGGATGCCGAACACGCGGAAGACCTCCGGCCCGCCGATGATCGGCGCGATCCTCGTCGACGACTTCAGCTCCGGCGAGAGCTCGCGCCCCTCCACCTGCGGCTCCCCGAACATGATCCCCGTCTGCGGCGGGAGCGCGGCGCCGACCATGCTGGCCGTCACCCCAGGCACCGCGGCTACGCGCGCCGCGAGCTGCTCCAGCGCCACGCGTCGCGACGTGCTGTCGGCGTAGCGATCCTCGGGAAGCTGCACGCGCGCCGTGAGGAGCCCCTCGGTCGCGTAGCCCGGGTCGGTGCGCTGCAGGCGCATGAAGCTGCGCACGAGCAGCCCCGCGCCGACGAGCAGGAGCACCGACAGCGCGACCTCGCCCGTGACGAGCGCGGCGCGGAAGCGCCGCCCCTCGAGCGGCGCGCCGGCGGCGCCGGTCTTGAGCGTGTCGTTGAGGTTCGGCGACGCGGCACGCAGCGCCGGCGCGAGGCCGAACAGCACGCCGGACGCGAGCGCGGCCAGCATGCCGAAGCCCAGCACGGCGGGCTCGAGCGCCACCGTCTCGAGCTCGGTCAGCGAGTCCGGCCGCAGCGCGACGATGGCGTCGACGCCCCACATGGCCGCGAGCAGGCCGGCCGCGCCGCCGAGCAGCGCGAGCGCGATGCTCTCGACGAAGAGCTGCTGGAAGAGGCGGCTGCGGGTGGCGCCCAGCGCGGCGCGGATGGCGAGCTCCCGGCGGCGGCCGGACGCGCGCACGAGCACGAGGTTCGCGACGTTGGCGCACGCGACGAGCAGCACGAGCGCGACGGCGCCCAGCATCACGAGCAGCGGACGCGTGTTCGGCGTCCCCAGCCCCTCGCCGGGCGGCACCACCTTTATCGTCCAATCCTTGAAGAAGCCCTTCGGCTCCTCGGCGCGCTCGCCGAGCACGCCGAGCTCCTTCTGCACCGCCGCGAAGTCGACGTCGGGCCGGCGCCGCACCACCGCGCCCATCCCGAACGCGTTCGGGTCCGGCACGAGGGGGAGCCACAGGTCGTGGTCGCCGAGCATCCCGAGCGCGAGGTCCATCTCGCGCGGCATGACGCCGACGACCGTGTGACGCTTGCCGCCGATGCTCACCGTCTCGCCGAGCACGTCGCGGCGCCCGCCGAAGCGGCTCTTCCAGAAGCCGTAGCCGAGCATCGCGACGGGCGGGCCGTCCGCCTTCAGCTCCTCGGCCACGAACGCGCGCCCGAGCGCTGGCCGCACCGCGAGGAGCCTCGGCAGCGCGTCCGTCATCCTGCCGGCACTCGTCTCCTCCACCGCGCCGTTCTCGCCGTCGAGGATGATCTGCTCCGTGCCGAACGGCGCGATGCCGTCGATGGTGCGCGCGTGCGCCTTCCACTCCTCGATCTGCTTCGGCGAGGGGTGCACGCCCATGCGCCCGTCCTTGCTCGAGCGCCACGGGAAGGCGAGCCGGTCGCCGCCTTCGAAGGGGAGGGGGTTCAGCACGAGCCGGTTGACGACGCTGAAGATCGCGGTGTTCGCGCCGACACCGAGCGCGAGCGTGAGCGCGGCGACGAGAGTGAACCCGGGCCGCGCCGCGAGCGAGCGGAGCGCGAGGCGGAAGTCGGCGAAGAGGGACGCGAGCATGGGTGTCGGTTCGCGGTGGGGCCGTGGAGCGTGGCGCGACACAAGGGAAGGTCCGTGCCGCGCGCGGGCGGCGCATGATCTCGGCGGCTCGCAACGAGTTACCGTGCGCCGACCGGCAGGGCACCGCGCCGCGAGTGTCCGCCTGTGAGACGCCGTCGTTCGCACGCGAACACTGGACGCGCGCCCGCCGCCGCGCCGCGGCTTTCGGCCGGCGACCGAACTCGCCACTTTGGGCACATGGACTCGACGAACGACACGCGCCTGCTCGCGCACGTGCGCGCGCTCCCGCCCGCGGCGTGGGCGCTGCTCGCGGGCACGTTCGTGAACCGGTTCGGCAGCTTCGTGATCGCGTTCCTCGTCCTCTACATGGCGGATCGCGGCTTCACGCCGGCGCAGGCCGGGCTCGCGCTGAGCCTGTACGGGACGGGCGCGGTGTGCGCCGTGCTCGCCGGCGGGCAGGTCGCCGACCTGTTCGGCCGCCGGAACACGATCGCGACGTCGATGTTCGCGTCGGCCGCGGCCATGACGCTGCTCGCGCGCGCCGAGTCGCTGCCGGCGATCCTCGCGCTGTCGGCGTTCGCCGGGTTCGCCGCGGAGCTGTACCGCCCCGCCTCATCGGCCCTCGTCGCCGACCTCACGCCGGCCGGCGAGCGCGTCACCGCGTTCGCGCTCTACCGCCTCGCGATCAACGCGGGGCACGCGGCCGGACCGGCCGTCGCGGGGCTCCTCGCCGAGCGCTCGTACACGCTGCTCTTCCTCGGCGACGCGGCGACGTCGGTGGTGTTCGGAGTGGTCGCCCTCGTCGCGTTCCCGCGCGGACGGCCGGCGGCGCACGAGGTCTCGCGGGCGGCGGACGTGGTGAGGCGCATGGCCGGCGACGCGTCGTTCCGCCGCTTCCTGCTCGCGTGCTGGCTCGCGGCGCTCGTCATCCAGCAGGCGTACGCCTCGCTCGCGCTCCACGTCCGCGCCCTCGGACACCCGACGCACGTGTACGGCTGGATGATGTCGCTGAACGGCCTGCTCATCATCGCCTTCGAGCTGGCGATCGTGTCGGTGACGCGCCGCCAGCCGGCGCGCGCCGTCATGTCGCTCGGCCTCCTGCTGAGCGGCGTCGGCATCGCGCTCACCGGGGCGGCGAGGGGCCTGTGGGCGCTGTTCGCCACGGTGGTCGTCTGGACGGTCGGCGAGATGGTCTTCTCGCCCGTGGCCTCGGCCCACGTGGCCGACCTGGCGCCGGCGGACATGCGCGCCCGCTACCAGTCGGCCTTCGCGCTCACGTGGACGCTCGGCATGGCCGTGGCGCCCGCGGTGGGCTCGCGCATCTACGGCACCAACCCGACCGCGCTGTGGGTCGGCTGCGCGGTGCTGGCCGTCGCCTCGGCCGCGCTGGTGCTGGTCCCCGCGCGCGAGCCCGCCCCCGCGCTCGCTGGAGACTAGGGCGACGGCAAGACGTGTCTTTTCCGGAGCCGGCGCGTCCACTAGATTGAGAGACCCCGAAGAAACGCCGAATTGCCCGCGGTCGGGCTCGGTGAGACTTCGTGGAACGGACGGATGAGAGTGGGACCGCCGCGTGCCGGTCGGCGGCGGTTCTGGCGACGGGACCGTGCGACTACGAGAGCAGGGAGGAGAGCAGCGATGCCGTTCATCGACCAGGTCGAGGACAGCGCCAACATCCAGATGGGCGTGAAGGTGCAGGTGTGGGGGCCGAGCGCGACGGGGAAGTCGCACGACGCCTACGAGAACCTGCCCCGCCCGCTGATCGTCGTCGACTCGGACGTGGCCTCGGGCCTGTTCGCCGACGACCGCTTCGAGGGCTTCAAGCGCCTCGGGCCGGACAAGATCCCCGACGTGGACGCGCTGGTCGCGTTCCTCGAGGAGTTCACGAGCGACCCGCGCTGGTACAAGCAGTACAAGTCGCTCCTCATCGACAGCCTCACGAACCTCGTCGACCAGAAGGTGGCCGACCTCGGCATCGACCAGTCCAGCGAGTCGAAGGACCGGGGGAAGGGGCAGATCGACTGGGCCCGCGCCGCGAAGAAGCTCACGCGCCTCCTGCGCCGCGTCAGCTCGCTCGGCGTGCACGTGTACGTCACGGCCGAGGAGCGGAAGAGCTACGTGGGCGGCAAGCCGGCCGACGGCGACGAGGCGGGGCGCTCGTCGCTCTCGCCGACGAAGTTCACGCACGCCTTCGACCTCATCATCCAGAAGACCGGCGAGGCGCAGGCGATCGTGCGCAAGTCGCGCTACCGCAAGTGGCGCAAGGACGCGCGGCTCGAGGGCTACGACGCCGACCGCGACCTGCTCCCGATCCTCCTCGGCAAGGAGCAGAAGGCGGCGGGCCTCGACGGCTTCGACCCGGCCTCGCCTTCGCACGAGGAGCTCATGGAGCTCCTGCGCGAGATCGGCTCGACGGCCAAGCCCGGCGGCCGCATCCCGGTGCCGGAGATGCGCAGCTACATCGCCATCGCGATGAACAACGACCTGGCCGAGAGCGCCATCCGCACGGTGATCGCCGAGGTGCGGGCGAAGTACGTGGCGACGGCCAAGGTCGCGTAACGCAGGGAGCAGGGTGGATGCGGAGTGAGGAGTGCGGGACCAGCCCTACGGGGCGGTTCCTCACTCCTCACTCGTTCTTCAGCCCTGCTCCCTGCCGCCGCTCCCGTTGCCGTCCGCGCGGCCGTTGTCTCCCGGCCGGCGCGGCGCCTCCCCGTCGCCCACGAGCCGCGGCAGTCGCGCGGCGGCGGCGACGTCGGCGGCGCGGATGCGGCGGTTCACGATGCTCGCGCCGAGGAGCGCCTCGATCTCCGAGCGCTCGATGGTCTCGCGCTGGAGCAGGAGCTCGGCCATCCGCTCGAGCGCGGGGCGCTGCGCGCGCAGGATCGCCACCGCGCGCTCGTGCTGCGCGTCGATGATCTCCCGCACCTCCCCGTCGATGGCGCGGGCGGTCTCCTCGCTGTAGTTCCGCTCCTCGCTGTCGAAGGGCGTGTTGAGGAAGCGCGCGCTCAAGCTGCGGCCGAACGTGACGGGGCCGAGCCGCGCGCTCATCCCGAACTTCGTCACCATCTGCCGCGCGGTCTCGCTCGCGCGCTCGAAGTCGTTGTGCGCGCCGGTGGACACGTCGTCGAGCGCGATCTCCTCCGCCGCGCGCCCGCCGAGCATGACGGCGATGCGGTCGGTGAGCTCGCCGCGCGTGACGAGGTACTTGTCCTCGGTGGGGAGCTGGAGCGTGACGCCGAGCGCGCCGATGGAGCGCGGGATGATGGTGACGCGGTGCACGGGGTCGGCGTGCTCCACCATGAGCGCGACGATGGCGTGCCCGGCCTCGTGATACGCGACGCGCCGCTTCTCCTCCTCGCCCATCACCTTGCCGTGCTTCTTGAGGCCGAGCTGGATGCGGTCCACGGCCTCCTCGAAGTCGCGCTGCTCCACCCGCTGCGCGCCGCGCCGGCCGGCGGCGAGGGCCGCCTCGTTGACGACGTTCGCGAGGTCGGCGCCGACCATGCCGACGGTGCGCTGCGCGACCGTGTCGATGCGGACGTCGGGGCCGAGCGTGATGCGGCGGGCGTGCACCTCGAGGATGCGCTGGCGCCCCTCGACCGTCGGGCGGTCCACCAGCACCTGCCGGTCGAACCGCCCGGGGCGGAGCAGGGCCTGGTCGAGCACCTCGGGGCGGTTGGTGGCCGCCATGATGATGACGCTGGCCCCGCCGCTCGCGCCGAAGCCGTCCATCTCGACGAGGAGCTGGTTGAGCGTCTGCTCGCGCTCGTCGTGCGTGGCCATGGCGGCGACGCCGCCGCGCGCCTTGCCGATGGCGTCGAGCTCGTCGATGAACACGATGCAGGGCGCGCGCTCCTTGGCCTGCTCGAAGAGGTTCCGCATGCGCGCCGCGCCGACGCCGACGAACATCTCGACGAACTCGCTGCCGGAGAGCGAGAAGAAGGGCACGCCCGCCTCGCCGGCGACCGCGCGCGCCAGCAGGGTCTTGCCGGTGCCCGGCGGGCCGACGAGGAGCACGCCCTTCGGGATGCGCGCGCCGAGGGCGCGGTACTTCACCGAGTCCTCGAGGAAGTTCACGACCTCGACGAGCTCCGCCTTGGCCTCCTCGACGCCGGCGACGTCGGCGAACGTCACGCGCTCGCCCTGGTTGCGGTCGTAGATCTTCGCCTGCGTCTTCCCGACGCTGAGCGGGCCGCCGCGCTTCGCCATGCGCGTCATGCTGAACCAGTAGAACGCGATGAGCAGGAGGATCGGCAGCCACCCGATGATGATGTCGCGCACGAGGCTCGGCCGGACCGCGCGCCCGATGAACGTGACGCGGCGCGACTGCAGCTCCTCGACGAGGCGGTCGTCCTGGACGCCCGGGACGCGGGTGGCGACGATCGTCCGCTTCGCCATGCCCGCGGCGGTGGTGTCCGGCTTCACGCCCGCGGGCGGCTCGATCACGGCCTCGACCGCGTCGGCGCTCACCTCCACGCGCTCGACCTGTCCGGCGCGGAGGCGGCTGAGGAACTCGCTGTACGGCACCTCGCGCGCCCGCGGCCCGCGCCCGCCGAAGAGCTGGAGCGCCCAGAACAGCGCGAGGGCGAAGAGCAGGTACCCGCCGGAGAAGGTGAACTGCTTCTTCCGGTATGGGTCGACGGGACGCTTGCCGGGGCCGTCGGGGCCGCCGGTCGCGCCCGGAGTACGCTTGGGAGCCATGGCTGCGTGCGTTGTGGCCGCCGGCGCTCGGTACGAGCGCCGATCGGACGGTCAGCGTGACAGGTGCAACGGGGGTGCCACCCGAGGGCCCTCGGCGCTCGACCGGAGGCCGAGCGCCGGGAGGCGAGGACTGCTCCGTGGCCCCGACCATGCAATTGCACCTTGGTACGCCGTCCGGTCGACGGCCTCCTCACGCCATTTCCTCGCCGATCACGATGACGTTCGCACCGATCCCACGCCGCTTCGCACTCTCGCTCGCCAGCGCGCTCGGCGCCGCCCTCGTTGCCGCCTGCAGTGGCGGCGAGGGGAAGAGCGCCAACAGCGACACCAGCAAGCCCCTCGACTCCCTCGCCGCGGCGAACAGGGCCGTCTCGGCCGGCGGCGAGGTGGCTGCCCGCGCGGACTCGGGCGTGCCGGCGGCCGGCGGGCCGGTGACGCCGGCGTCGGCCGCGGGCGGGCCCACCTCCGCGGGGGACACGACGCGCGCGAAGGTGAACGCCGCCGCGCCGGACACCGCCCGGGTGCATGCGCGCGTCGTCGCGGGGCGGCCCTCGCGCGACAGCCTCGCGCTGGTGCGCACGATCAAGTACGGCGAGCGAAAGGGCTGGCCGGTGCGGATGACGCCGCCCGCGCCCGGCGCGATCCTGCCGCACAAGCGCATCATCGCCTTCTACGGCAACCCGCTCTCGAAGAAGATGGGCGTGCTCGGCGAGTATCCGCCCGAGCAGATGCTCGCCATGCTCGACAAGGAGGTCGCGGCCTGGGCGAAGGCCGATCCGAAGACGCCCGTGCTGCCGGCGCTGCACATGGTCGTGTCGGTGGCGCAGGGCGCGCCGGGGAAGGACGGCGGCTACCGGCTGCGCATGGACAGCTCGGTGATCGAGCGCGCGTACGGCTGGGCGAAGCAGAAGAACGCGCTCTTCTTCGTGGACATCCAGACGGGACAGAGCACGATCCAGAACGAGCTTCCCTGGATCGAGCGCTTCCTCCGGCGCCCGGACGTCCACTTCGCGATGGACCCCGAGTTCAACATGCACCGCTCGCGGGAGGGCGTGAAGCCCGGCGGGAAGATCGGGACGTATGACGCGGAGGACATCAACTTCGCGATCCGCTACGTCTCGAACATCGTCCGGCAGAACAAGCTCCCGCCCAAGGTGTTCGTCGTGCACCGCTTCACGCGGAACATGGTGACGAACGCCGACAAGATCATCACGAACGACCCGAACGTGCAGGTCGTGATGGACATGGACGGCTGGGGCCCGCCGTGGCTCAAGTTCGACTCGTACCGCGACTACATCGTCTACGAGCCGGTGCAGTACACGGGCTTCAAGCTCTTCTACCACAACGACACGAAGAAGGGCGACAAGCTCCTCTCGCCGTTGGAGGTGCTCCAGCTGCGGCCGGCGCCGATGTACATCCAGTATCAGTAGGCAGCCCGCGGGCAGCGTGCGCGAGATACCCTGTGTGTCGACAATGGCCGCCACACATTGTCGTGCTCGGGCCGTCGTAGTCGGAGCAGCGTCTGGACTCGGCGGCGCCTAGGCGAGTTCGCGAACGTGGGCGCGCTGGTCTTGAACCCCGTCCTGGGGTCGTGGAGGCCGGGCGTCCTCGCCTACGAGTGCGGCTTCTTCGGGGCGCTCCCCGGGCCGTCGCAGATCATCCACTCGCGGTTCTCCGAGCCCTCCGTCCGCGAGGCGAGGTTCGCGATGGCCTCCTCGCTGCGCTCGCGGTTGAAGCCGGTGCCGCAGTTGTACACGGTGAACACGCGCGCCATGTGGACCTCCGGGAGACGGGGTTGCGAGGCGTCGCCAATGTACGAGCACGCCCGCGTCGCGCCAGCCGCCACTCCGGTGATGATGCGCGCAGGACAGGGATGCTGGTCGTGCGCCCGCGACGCGCTACCCTCGCGCCGTGCTCGCCGCCGTCCGCTCCGCCGCCGTCCTCGGCATCGAGGCCTACGACGTCACCGTCGAGGTGGACGTCGCGCTCGGCCTGCCGCAGTTCGCGATCGTCGGCCTCCCCGTCGGCGCCGTGAAGGAGAGCCGCGAGCGCGTCGCCGCCGCGCTCGTGAACGCCGGCTTCGCGATGCCGCCGCGCCGCATCGTCGTGAACCTCGCGCCCGCCGACGTCCGCAAGGAGGGCGCGGGCTTCGACCTCCCGATGGCGCTCGGCATGCTCGTCGGCACCGGCCAGCTCGACGCCGAGGCGCTCGTGGGTCGCGTGTTCGTGGGCGAGCTCGGGCTCGACGGGGCGGTGCGCCCGGTGCGCGGCGCGCTGTCCGTCGCCCGCCGGCTCGCGCTGCTGCCCGGCGACGCCCCGCCGCCGACGCTCGTGCTCCCGCCGGCGAACGTCGCCGAGGCGAGCCTCGTGGGGAGCGTGCCGCTCGCCGCGCCGGCGACGCTGGGCGAGCTGTGCGTGCAGCTCCGCGCGAGCGCGCTTCCCGACGCGCGCCTGCGCCCGCCGCCCGCCGCGCGACCGCCGCTCGCCGACGACCTCGCGGACGTCGTGGGGCAGGGCGCCGCGAAGCGCGCGCTCGAGGTCGCGGCCGCGGGTGGGCACAACCTGCTTCTGGTCGGCCCGCCGGGCGCGGGCAAGACCATGCTCGCGCGCCGTCTTCCCGGCATCCTCCCCGAGCTGGCCGAGCACGAGGCGCTCGAGACCGTGGCGATCCACTCGGTCGCCGGGCTGCTCGGCGACCTGAGCGCCGCGGCGTTCCCCGGGCGGCCATTCCGCGCGCCCCACCACTCCATCTCCCAGGCGGGGCTCGTCGGCGGCGGTGGCCAGCCGCGGCCCGGCGAGGTGAGCCTCGCGCACCACGGCGTGCTGTTCCTCGACGAGATGCTCGAGTTCCCGCGCACGGTGCTCGACGCCCTGCGCCAGCCGCTCGAGGACGGGCGCGTCGTCATCGCGCGCGCCGCGGGCAGCGTGACGTTCCCCTCGCGCTTCACCCTCGTCGGCGCCACCAATGCGTGCCCCTGCGGCCGCGCCGGCGACCTGGCGGGCGGCGGCGGCTCGGCGCAGGCGTGCACCTGCTCGGTGGTCGACGTCGCGCGCTACCGGGCGCGCCTCTCCGGCCCGCTCGCCGACCGCATAGACCTCCACGTCACGGTGGGCGCCGTTCCGGTGCGCACGCTGGCCGCGGGCGGTACCGCGCCGGCCGGCGAGGGATCGGGCGCCGTGCGCGAGCGCGTCGAGCGCGCGCGGCGCCGGCAGCGCGCACGGTTCGCCGGCCTCGCGTTCGGGTTCGGCGTGCAGTGCAACGCCCACGTGCCGGGGCGCTGGCTGGACGCGCGCACCCCCGTGGAGCCCGCCGCGCGCGAGCTCCTCGCCGCCGCCGCCGAGCGCCTCGGGCTCTCCGCGCGTGCGTATCACCGCGTGCTCAAGGTCGCGCGCACGATCGCGGACCTCGACGGCGCCGACGGCGTGCATGCGGCCGCGGTGGCGGAGGCGCTGCGCTACCGGCCCACCGCTGCGGGGAGCAGCATCGTACAAGCGGCCGCCGCGGCTCGGGGCTAAGCTTCGGCGCCTTCATCCCTCGGGGAACGAATGCTCGTGGTACGCCCTCGCATCGCCGCCTGCCTCGCGCTGCTGGCATCGCTCGCCGCGCGCGCGGCGCGCGCGCAGGACAGCCTGGCGCTCGCGCCGGTCGGACCCGTCGCCGTCACGCGCGACGTGTCGTACGGCCGCGCGGACGGCGCGGAGCTGCGCATGGACGTCTACCGACCGGAGAGACCCGGCGCGGGACGCCTGCCCGCGCTGGTCTTCTTCAACCAGGCGGTCGGTGCGAGGGAGCGGTCGGTCTTCTGGTACGTGAGCTGGGCGCGCGCGGCGGCCTCGCGCGGGATGGTCGCGGTCGTGCCGGACCTGCGCGACGGCGGCCAGGCCAGCGACTTCGACGCGTTGCTCGCCCACCTCCGGGCGAGGGCGGGGGACTACGGGCTCGACCCCGAGGCCATCGCCGTCTACGCCGCCTCGGGCAACGCGTGGACGGCGCTTCCCATCCTCGAGAGGCCGGGCGTGCCCGTGCGCGCGGTCATCATCTACTACGGCGCCGGCAACGTCGCGCAGCTCCGCCCGGAGCTGCCGCTGCTCGTCGTGCGCGCGGGCCTCGATCGCCCCTCCCTCAACCGCGAGCTGGACGCGCTCGTCGGGCGCGCGCTCGCGCAGAACGTGCCGGTGACGGTCATCAATCACCCCGGGGGCCACCACGCGTTCGAGGGCCGCGACCCGGACGACGCCACGCGCGACGCGATGGAGCGCACGATCGCCTTCGCGAGATCGGCCACCGCGCCCGGACTGCAGGCGGCGGTGCGAGCGGCCATGCCGGAGGCCGAAGCCGCGGCGCACATCCTGACGGGCGACTTCGCGCGCGCGGCGGCCACGTACCAGGATCTGCTCGTCTCCCGCCCGGATGACGCGACGCTGCGGCTCTCGTACGGCGAGGCGCTCCTCGGCGCCGGACGGTTCGCGACCGCGTGCTCGGAGCTGGCGAAGCTGCGCGGCCGCGGCCTCGGCCCGCGAGACCTCGGCGTTCCGGCGGCGCGGGCGTGCGCGCAGGCGGGCGAAGGGGACCAGGCTGTCGAGTGGCTGCGGAGCATCCCACCGCGCTTCCGCCCGCGCGACCTGCGCGACGACCCGGCGCTCTCCGCCCTGCGCGGCCGCCGCGACTTCGAGGCGCTGTTCACGTCGGGCTGAGGCGCGGCGCACTACCTGGCGGGGCCGCCCGGCGGCTACGTTTCGCGCATGGCCGCCCCACTCGCCGTCATCGAATCCGCGCCCGACGTCACGAGCGACGCGCTCGCGAAGGAAGCCGCGCTCGTCGCGTGGCTCCGCGGGCAGGGGAGCGTCCTCGTGGGATACAGCGGCGGCGTGGACTCCGCGTACCTCGCCGTCGTCGCCGTCGAGGCGCTCGGCGCCGAGCGCGTCCTCGCGGTGATCGGGCGCAGCGCGTCGTACCCGGCGGAGCAGTGGCGCGCCGCGCGCGAGGTGGCCGACGCCTTCGCCGTGCCCGTGCTCGAGGTGGACACGGACGAGATGAACGACCCGTCGTACGCCGCGAACCCGACCAATCGCTGCTACTTCTGCAAGTCGGAGCTCTGGACGCGCCTCGTGCCCGTGGCGCGCGAGCGCTCGCTCGCCGCGGTCGTGGACGGAACGAACGCCGACGACCTCTCCGACCATCGCCCCGGCGCCCGCGCGGCGGCCGAGCGCGACGTGCGGTCGCCGCTGGCGGAGGTGGGGCTGACCAAGGACGAGATTCGCGCGCTCTCGCGCCGCCGCGGCCTCCCCACGTGGGCGCAGCCGTCGTCGCCCTGCCTCTCGTCGCGCATCCCGTACGGCACGCCCGTCACGCCGCAGCGGCTCGCGCGCGTGGAGCAGGCGGAGCGGGCGCTCCGCGACGTCGGCGTCGCCGGCGACCTGCGCGTGCGCTACCACGGCGACCTCGCGCGCGTCGAGGCCACCCCCGGGGAGACCGACCGCCTCCTCGGCCGCGAGCGCGCGCGCGCGCGCTCGGCAGTGATGGCCGCGGGGTTCGCGCGCGTGGCCGTCGACCTGCGCGGCTTCCGCTCCGGCTCCCTCAACGTCCTCGGCGGCGTCGGGCGCGACGCGGTCGCGACGAGCGGGGCATCGGAGCCCGACGCGACGGCGCTCGCGCGCGACCTCGCGGCGGGCGGGCTGTCGTGCGAGGTGGAGCGCGTGCAGCGCCTCGCCGTCCTCGCCGCCGCAGGGCTGTGCGAGCGGCTCGCGGATGCACGCGAGCGGGAGGCGGTCCTCGCGCGAGCCCGCGCCCGCGGCTTCACGCACGCCGCCGTGGAGCTCACCGCCTAGGAATGCGGATCTTCCTCGCGCTGAACGTCCCCGAGGAGACGCGTCAGGCGCTGCACGAGGCGGCGGCGCCCCTGCGGGAGGCGGCGCCCGAGGGGGTGAGCTGGACGGCGGCCGAGAAGATCCACCTCACGCTGAAGTTCCTCGGCGAGCAGCCGGACGACATGCCGGCACGCCTCGTCGCGGCGCTGCGCGGGCCGCTCGCGCGCGCGCGACCGGTGGACCTGGACCTCCGCGGCGTCGGCGCGTTTCCCGCGATGAAGCGGCCGCGCGTGGTGTGGGTGGGCGTCCGGCCGGAGCCGCGCCTCGAGCTCCTCCACCACGACGTGGAGGTGGCGTGCGAGGGGGTCGGCTTCGAGGTGGAGGGGCGCCCCTTCCGCCCGCACCTCACGCTGGGACGCGTGCGCCCGGGCGCGCCGCCCGATCTCCCGCGCCGGCTCGCGGCGGCGGCGCGCGAGGTGCACCTTCGGGGGGACGCGCGGGTAGAGACGGTGGACGTGATGCGGAGCGAGCCCGCCGCCGGCGGCTCGCGATACACGGTGCTCGAGCGCGTTCCGCTGGGGACCTAACGACGGAGCTCAACTTGGGTGGATGCCTTCGGAAGGTCGGCTGCCTGGTAGTGATCGTCATCGCCGTACTGCTGTACTTCTCGCGGGACCGGTGGATGCCGCTGGTGCGGCGCGTGACCGGCTCCGGCGGCGACTCGACGGCGACGAGCGTGGCGGGCGCCTGGCAGCCGCTGACGGACGAGGGAGCCGCCCGCGCGCGGCGCGCCGTCCAGTCGCTCGGCGAGCCGCGCGGGCCCGTCTACGCGAACGTCTCCGCCGCCGACCTCTCGTCGTACGTGTTCACGGAGCTCTCGCACCAGCTCCCGCCGGGCGCCCAGGGCGCGCGCGCGGCCGTCGTCGGCGACCGGCTCTACCTCAAGGCCTTCGTCTCGCTCCAGGAGCTCGGCGGCCAGAAGGCGCTCGGCCCGCTCGGCGGCTTCCTCCCCGAGCGCGACACCGTGACCTTCGGCGGCAACCTCGAGATGGTGCAGCCCGGGCTCGCGCAGTTCCGCGTGCGGGAGCTGAGCTACGGCGCGCTCTCCGTGCCGCGCGCGATCATCCCGCAGCTCGTGCGGCGCGCCGCGCGGCAGCGCCCCGCCGGCCTGGCCGACGACGCGCTCCCGCTCCCCGTGCCCGCCTCGGTGGCCGACGTGCGCGTCGCGCGGGGGCAGATCACGCTCTACAAGAGCACCGCCCAGGCGACCGCCCCGTGAGCCGCAAGGTCCTCATCATCGACGACGAGCAGGGGATCCGGGCCGCCCTCGGCCAGCTCCTCGAGTACGAGGGCTACGAGGTGCAGAGCGCGGCGAACGCCGCCGACGGCATCGCCACGTACGCGCGCTGGCGCCCCCACCTCGTCTTCTGCGACGTGAAGATGGCGGGGATCGACGGTCTCGAGGCGCTCAAGCGCCTCCGCGAGATCGACCCGAAGGCCGTGGTCGTGATGATCAGCGGCCACGGCACCATCAAGACCGCGGTCGAGGCCACGCAGCTCGGCGCCTACGAGTTCCTCGAGAAGCCGCTCGACACCGACCGCATCCTGCTCCTCCTGCGCAACGCGCTCGGCCACCTCGACCTCGTCGAGGAGAACGAGCGCCTCAAGCAGACCATCGAGTCGCGCTACGAGATGGTCGGGCGCTCCTACGCCATCAAGTCGCTCCTCGACCGCGTCGAGAAGGTCGCCTCGACGCCGGCGCGCGTGCTCGTCACGGGGGAGAACGGCACCGGCAAGGAGCTCGTCGCCCGCGCCATCCACCGCCAGTCGCAGCGGGCGAAGGGCCCGTTCGTCGAGGTGAACTGCGCCGCGATCCCCACGGAGCTCATCGAGAGCGAGCTGTTCGGGCACATGAAGGGGTCGTTCACCGGCGCGATCAGCGACCGGCCGGGCAAGTTCGAGATCGCCGACAAGGGGACGTTGTTCCTCGACGAGGTGGGCGACATGAGCCTCGCCGCGCAGGCCAAGGTGCTGCGCGTGCTGCAGGACGGCGTCGTGACGCGCATCGGCGGCTCGAAGCCCGTCCAGGTGGACGTCCGCGTCGTCGCCGCGACGAACAAGCGGCTCGAGGAGGAGATCGCCGCCGGGCGCTTCCGCGAGGACCTGTACTACCGCCTCAACGTCGTGCCGCTGCACGCGCCGCCGCTGCGCGAGCGCAAGGAGGACATCCCGCTCCTCGTCGCGCACTTCCTCACGCAGCTCTCCGAGCGCGAGGGGGTGGCGCCGCGCGCCGTCGAGCCGGCGGCGCTCCAGCGCCTCGCCGAGTACGACTGGCCCGGCAACGTGCGCGAGCTGCGCAACACCGTCGAGCGGCTGCTGATCCTCGCCCCGGGGCCGCGCATCACCGCGGCGGACGTGGACCGCCTCGTCGGAGGCCGGCGCGGCTCCGCGGGCGGCGAGGCGGCGAGCATCGGCACGCTCACCGAGTACAAGACGTTCGAGGAGTTCAAGCACGGCGCCGAGCGCGCGTTCCTCCTCGCGAAGCTGCGCGAGTTCGACTGGAACGTCTCGGAGACGGCCCGCGCGCTCGACATGCCGCGCTCGAATCTTTACAAGAAGATCGAGCGTTATGGCCTGACCAGAGAGAACGCCTGAGGGCGAGCGAGGCGACGTGAGCGACAGGGACTGGTCCAAGGAGCTCTCGAAGATCGACAAGCAGCTCGAGTCGGTCTCGGACGAGGCGCTCTTCCCCACGAAGACGGCGAAGACGCCGGCCGCGAAGGCCGAGGCGGCGACCAAGCAGACGCGCGTCGCGACGCTGGGCGTGGTGCTGCGGCTGCTCCTCGCGACCGCGCTGGGGGTCGGCATCCTCTTCTGGCCGTACGAGGCGCGCTGCGGCGCGGGGCTCGCGGGCTACCTCGTCGCCGTCTCCGGCGTCGTGGTCGGCGGCGTCTGGAGCGCCGTGTGGAGCTGGCGCCACCGCTCGGCGCGGGCGCACGTGCTCTCGCTGCTGCTGGCGCTCTGGGGGATCGTGCTGGCCGCCCAGGAG
>JBJMNJ010000351.1:0-16868 GCA_045804325.1 Gemmatimonadaceae bacterium | reverse complement strand
GCGCGCGCGCCCAGGCGGGCGCGAGGGCGGCGTGCCCGCCCGTGGCGCCCGCGAAGTCCACCGGCACGGCGATGCGCACCTCGCGCTTCCCCGCCCGGCCGGTGACGTACGCGGTCCCGCGCGCGGGACGCGTGAAGCGCCCGACGAGCGCGAGTGTCTGCCCGGCGAACAGGTCGCGCGGCTTCCGCGGGTAGACGTCGGCGACGGGCAGGCCGTTCCAGTCCACCGCGACATCCACCAGCACGGGCGAGTCGATGGCCGCGAACAGGCGGCCGACGGCGAGATCCGAGGTCTGCGCCTCGCGCGGCGTCACGACCATCGACGTGCCGGCGCCGTGCTCGCCGATGCCGTCGATGAGGTAGCGGTTCACGGAAGAGCCGATGCCGAAGCCGAAGAACCGCGCGTCCCCGCGCTCTTCCTTCACCACGCGCAATATCTCGTCCTCGTTGCCGACGAAGCCGTCGGTGAGGAAGACGAACATCTGCAGGTGCTCCGGATCGTGGCGCGCCGAGAGCGCCCGACGCAGGCCGGCGAGCATCTCCGTGCCGCCCGCGCCCTGGAGCGTCTGGAGGAAGGCCCGCGCCTCGCGCACGTTCGCCGACGTGTTCGGGCGCGCGCGCTCCCAGAGCTGCGCGTCGCCGCTCGCGAAGAACACGATGTTGAAGCGGTCGTCCGGGCGCAGCCGGTCGAGCGACTGGGAGACGAGCCCCTTCGCGATGTCGATGGGGACCCCCATCATGCTCCCGGACACGTCCATGATGAACGTGACCTCGCGCGGCACGACCTGCTCGTCGGCCGGCGCGCGCGGCGGCTGCGCGAGGAGCGAGAAGTAGCCCGAGCCCCCCTCGGCGCGATGCGCCAGGATGCCGAACTGCGTCGCGTCCCCGCCCACGCGCCAGCGCAGCACGAAGTCCCGGTTCGGGATGGAGTCGTGCCGCGCGAGCGTCACGACGCGCCGCGTGGCCGACGGCTGCTCGACCGTCACGTCGTGCGAGCGCACGGCGACGTCGCGCACCGGCACGCCCGCGTCGAGCGTCACGACGAGGCCGACGTCGTGCCCGCTCCGCGTGCCGGGCTTCAGGAGCGGCGGCGTGATCCGCGCGGCGTCCGGCACGCCGGCGCTGACGCCGCTGCGCGGCTCGGGCTCGCCCTCGCCGCCGCGCACGGCGCGCACCGCGACGACGCTCGGCGCGGACGGCGAGTAGCGCGGCCCCACGACCATCGGGAAGACGTAGCTGTACTCGCCGTGCTCGTACGGCAGTCGCTCGACGTAGCCGATGCGCACGGTCACCGCCTCGTCGACCGGAATGTTGGCGACGCTCTGCGTGAAGACGTTCGGGCGCTCCTGCTCCAGGAGGCTCGCCGTCTGGCCGCGGGCGCGCGCCTCCTGGTAGATGCGGAGCGCCTCGCCGCGCGGGCGCACGACGCCCACGATGGTCCGATCGCCCACGCGCATGACGAAGTCGTGCACCGCGGCCGCGGCCGGCAGCGGGAACACGTACACGGCCTCGACGGGCCGGTTTCCCGCGCCGCTCGGATGCTCGAAGCGCTGCTCGACGATCGTGCGCGCGAGGTAGCCGCTGATCTCCGCCGACACCTGCGTGTGGCGGAGTGGGAACTGCGCCACGGGCTGCCCGGCGGAGTCGCGGGCCTCGAGCCGCGCGTAGACGCCGGATGCCTCGACCGGAACGGCGACGCCCGGCACCACGCGGGCGGCGTCGCCACCGTCCTTGCGCGCGGCCAGGCGGCTGCCGGTGCCGCTGGCGGCGCCGGTCACGACGACCTCGCTCAGGGTCGCCGCGCCTCGAAACCGGGACGAGGCAGGCCGCTCCTCGGCTCGGGAGTACACGACGACCTCGTCGGCGTCGCGCAGCGCGTCGGCAATGACCGTGTCACGCGCGAGCGCCGTCGCCGCGACCGGCATCGCGGCCGGCGCGGACGCGACCGTCGGGGCCGACGCGGCGGTATCCGTCGCGACCGCGGCGAGCTTCGGGTTGGCGCGGTTGCAGGCCGCGGCCAGCGCGGTGGCGAGCGCGGTGGCGAGCGCGGCGAGGGCGAGTGCTGCGGTGGGTCGGCGGGTCACGGCTCCCTCCGGAAGCGGGTGGGTCGGCGCTGCGGATGCCTGGGAGACGCCGCAGGCGGGCCGGCTTGCACACTCGCGCGTACGAGCCGCTGACGGCTGACGGCGGCTGATCAGCGGATGGCCCTGACGCAGAACCCTCCGGACGCAGTCGCGCGTCCCGGAGGGTTCCACTTCCAAGCCACCTGCGACAGGCCGCGGTCAGCCGTCAGCAGTCAGCGGTCAGCAGTTACTTCTCGATGATCTCCAGCAGCGCCTGCTGCGCCCGCGGGTCGTCCTTCTGGCCGAGCCAGAAGATCGCGCGGCGGCGGAGCTCGCGGTCCGGGTCCGTCTTCGCGATCTCGATGAGGCGGTCGAGCGCCGCGCGGTCGTCGCGCTGCGAGAGCACGAAGACCCAGTGCTGGCGCAGGTCGCGGTCGGCGCCGAGGCGCGGGAACACGCCGACCAGCTCGGCGGTGGCGACCCCCGCCTGCTGCGCCCAGAAGAGCGCATGCTTGCGCACCTCCACGTCCTCGCGCGCGTCGGCGGCGATGCCGAGGATCCACGCCCCGTTCTCGCGGCGGTCCACCTGCGCGACCGACTGGATGATGTCGCGCTTCACCTCGATGGACGGGGTGCGCGCGTAGAGCCCCTTCAGGAACTCGCCGTCCTCCGGCGCGCCGCCGAAGTGGCCGAGCGCGAAGACGGCGCGGCGGAGGCCGGCGGTGGGAGTCGCGGGGTCCTGCGCGTAGCGGCGGAGCACCTCGTGGCCGCGCGCGCCGCCGTTGTTCGCGAGGGCGAAGAGCGCGCTCTCGCGCATCCCCTCGTCGCCGCGGCGCAGGATGGAGTCGAGCACCGCGGCGGCGCGCGGGTCGTCGGCGTCGCCGAGCCAGCGAACGGCCTCGCGCCGCACCTCGGCGTCCGGGTCCGTGCGCGCCGTCGCGAGCAGCAGCTCGGTGGCCTCGCGCTCCTTGTTCTGCGAGAGCACGAACACCGCCTTGCGGCGCAGCGGCAGCGAGCACGCGTCGCGCTTCGCGAGCACGTCGCGCAGGATGGGGAGCGCGCGGTCGGCGTCCATCTGCATGAGGGCGTTGATGGCCTCGAGGCGCATGTCGTCGCCCTCGCACTGCCGCGCACGCCCGATCGCCTCCTCCGGCGTGTCGCCGTCGCGGCCCGTCTTGTCGGACTTGTCGTTCTTGCGGGAGGCCTTGTCGGCCTTCCCGTCGAGCTTCGTGTCGGCCTTCTCGGCGCGGCCGACCTCCTTCTCGATGTCCCTGGCCATCGCCTTCTCGCGCGACTTGTGCTCCTTGCGCGCGGGGTCCTTCGGGCCGCCCTCGGCGAGCTCCGCAACCTCGACGGCGGCGCCCTCGTCGCCGCCGCGGGCGAGCGCGCCGGCGATGCGGGCGCGCAGCGCGGGCGCGTCGCCGCGCTCGGCGGCGCCGGGGTACTTACGTGCCTGCGCCTTCAGGACCTCCCGCGCCAGAACCAGGTTGGGTGCGCCGCCGAGGCGGTAGTACGCCCATGCCTGCCAGTACATCGCGTCGGGCGCGTACGACGAGTGCGCGAACTGCCCGACGACGCGGCCGAATGCGGCGATGGCGCCGTGGTAGTCGCCGCGGTCGAGCTGCTGCTGCGCCTGCCGGTACGCCTCGGCCGCGGTGGTCGGCGTGCTATTCTGCCGGCGCGGCGCCTCCGCGTCGCGCGCGCCGGCTCGCCGCTCGGCGTCGGCCTTCACTGCCTCGCGCGTGGGAAACCTCGACTGCGCCTGCGCGCCGCCGGCGCCGAGCAGCAGGGCGGCGCCGAGCGCCGCGGCCGTGATGTGCGTGCGTCCCATGGTCATCCTCCGTTGGCGGGCTGCGGGCCGGCCGGCACCGCGGTGCGCAGCCGGTCGAGCGCGCCCTGCCGCTCGATCACGTCGTCGATGATGTCGCGCGCGTCCTCGTCCATCGCCTGCCGCTGCACGATGCGCGAGAGCGCGAGCTCGAGGTCCTCGAGCAGCGGGCGCAGCCGGTGGTCGTCGCCCGCGCGCGAGTCGAGCAGGAGGCGCGTCGTGCCGAGCAGGTCCTTCGCCCACCGCGTGACCTCCGCGTCGCTCGCGGCGCGCGTCGCGGCGGCCTCCGCGCGGGCGCTCTGCGCCTCGGTGAGCAGCGCCTCGACGCGCGCGAGGTGCTCCGCCGCCGCGTACCGCAGCGCGGCGCTCGGCGCCTCCACCGCATCGGTCGGGGTCGAGGCGAGAACACGCCCGGGAGCAGGCTCGTCGGGCGGGCGCCACGCGCGACCCGCGAGCACGCCCGCGGCGAGCAGCAGCGACGCGGCCGCGGCGAGGCCCGCGATGCGCCACCGACCCGTCGCGCGCCGGCGGAGCGGCACGACGCCTCGCCGCGCCGCCTCGATGGCCGCCCACATCTCCTCGCGCGGCGTCGCCGGCGGCGCGTTGTACTCGCGCGCCAGCTCGAGCAGCCGGGGGTCGAGCTCCAGGTCCTCGTGGTCCGTCATGACATCCACTCCTTCGCGAACGCGGCGAGGCGCTCGCGCAGCTTCGCCCGGGCGCGCGAGAGCTGCGCCTTGGACGTCCCCGCCTGCACGCCGAGCGCCGTGCCGATCTCCTCGTGGGTGTACCCTTCCACGTCGTGCATCACGAACACCGTCCGGTAGCGGTTGGGGAGCGCGTCGATCGCCGCGCGCAGCCGCTCGCGCAGGTCCGGCTCCGCCTCGCGGCGCGGGTCGGCGAGCCAGTCGGCTGCGACGGCCTCCTCGTACGGCGCCTCGCGCATCCGCGCCGGCCGCCGCCGCCGGAGGTCGTTGAGGATCACGCTCATCGCGATCGCCCGGAGCCACGTCCCGAAGGCCGCCTCGCCGCGGAAGGTCGCGAGTCGGGCGAAGGCCCGGATGAACGTCTCCTGCGTGAGGTCGCGCGCCAGCTCCCCGTCTCCGGCGAGGCGGTACGCCAGCCGGTAGACGCGGTCCACGTGAAGGTCGTAGAGCTTCCGCTCCGCCGCCGGATCCCCGGCCGCGGCGCGGGCGACGAGCTGGGCCTCGGTCACGGCCACCTGGACACGGTTCCCCCGAAAAGGGTTGCGCGGAGGCGAAATGGAAGAGCCCCCGGGGGCGGCAGGGCCGCCGGGGGCTCTCGGGAGGTCGGGGAGGGGAGGTGTCAAGCGCCCGTCGGCGCGTCCTTCTTCACCTTCTTCTCTTCCTTCTCGATCGCCTTCTCGGCCTTCTTGCGGATGTCCGTGCCGTCGCGGACGTCGTTCGGGAAGCGCGCGGCCAGCTCGTCGAGCGTCGCGAGGGCGGCCCGGTAGTCCTTGAGCCGGTACTGGGTGTTCGCCTTGCCGACGAGCGCGGGCACGCCCTTGGTGCGCTCGACGTACATGGCGGCCGCCCGGCTGTACCAGGTCAATGCCTCCTGGTAGTTGTTGCGGCCGTACTCCCACTTGCCGCGCGCGAGCGCCTCGGTCGGGGCGGACGCGTCGGCCTCCAGCGCGCGGGCGCCCGAGCGCTGCGCCTCCGCCTCCGTGTGGCTGGCGCTCCCCGTCGCGGTCGGCTGCCGCTCCGTGGGCTCCTGCGGGAGCGGGCGTTGGGCGGTGGCGCTCCCGGCCACGACGACGAGGGCGGCGGCGGCGATCGACAGGCTCGACGGTCTCATGCGGCAACTCTCCTGGGTGGCGGCGGCGTTCGACGCCGCGGTCTCGGTTGCGACAACATGGGACGCGGTACGAGGGCGCACCAGACTGCCCTCAGGGGGTCGTCGTCCCCCTCAGCCAGCCCTCTCGCACGCGGAGCTGCTCGGGCGTGGCGTCGGGCGCCTCCGCCAGCCGGTAGGCCGGGCTCGGCCCCTCGCCCGCGATCGCCAGACGAAGACCGGCGCGGGCGAGGGTCTCGTTCCACGGCAGGTCCTCGACGCCGCCGACGTAGCGCTCGAACCAGGGGTGCAGGTCGGCGCCGGCGGCGTCGCTCACGGCGCGCTCGACGTCCTGCTCGGTGTAGCCGCGCCCCTGGAGGTAGTACGAGGCGCGCGGCGCGTCCCACGTGCGTTCCTTCAGGAGGCGCAGCGCGTCGTCGAGCGAGCGGCGGTTGCCGGTGCGGCCGCGGATCTCGAGGTCGAGGAGCCACGCGAGCGCCTCGCCCTTCCAGTAGTAGGTCAGGAACGTGTTCGCGGCGTTCGTGCGCATCGGGGTCGCGGCGCCGTCGAAGAACGGCGCGTCGAACGAGGCCTGGCGGGCCGAGCGCTCCTTGCGCGCCGGCGTCTCGCTCACGGAGCGCGCGCGGCCGGCCATCATCGCGTAGAACGCCTCGCGGCTCACGATCCCGGCGCGGTGGAGCGACGCGTTCCCGTAGTAGTTCGTCCACCCCTCCGCCACCCACAGGCTCGGCTGGTGCACGACGTCGGTGTAGTCGAACGGCCCGAGCGCGGCGGGGCGGATGCGCTTCACGTTCCACACGTGGAAGAACTCGTGGCTGGCCGTGTTCAGCGCGGGGAGCACCGTCGCCGTGTCGGTCCACGTGCCGCTCGTGATGACCTGCGTGCTCGTGAGGTGCTCCATCCCGTCGCCGCCGCCGTAGCCGAGGTGCACGAGGAAGGTGTAGCTCGGGATCGGCGGCGGGGCGATCACCCCATTCTGGTAGCGGACCACCTTCTCGACGTCGCCCACGAAGCGCGCGCGCTGGCCGCGCATGCTCGCCTCGCCGCCGTTCGCGTGCGTCATGACCCGGTAGAGCACGCCGTGCACGGTGAACGAGTCGACGACGAAGTTGGCGCTCACCTCGGTGGGCGCGTCGATCATGTGGTCGTAGGTCGGGAACGTGAACTCGTTCGGCCGCGGGTTCAGCGCCGTGCCGACGTAGCCGTTCATCACGCGCCACCCCGCGGGCGGCGCGATCGTCAGGCGCACCTGGTTCGGCTTGTAGCCCTCGACGTACATGAAGAGCGCGGCGCCGTTCCAGTTGGCGTGCGCGGTGTCGAGCACGCTGAACGTGCCCGAGAGGTCGTTCGCGAAGACGCGGTAGCGCACGCGCAGCCGATCGCCGGTCGTCGGGCCGACGCGCCACGTCGAGCCGCCGCTCTTCGTCCACGCGAGCGCCTGCCCTTCGGGGCTCTCGGCGCGGAAGGCCTGGACGTTGCGCGCGAAGTCCATGCGCGCGTAGCGCCCGGGGCTCCACACGGGAAGCTGGAGGCTCACCGCCTCGCCCCTCGCCAGGCCCCCGACGTCGAGCTGGACCTCGTAGAGGTGGCTCGCCGGCTCGGGCATGGCGACGCGGTACGCGATGTCGAGGGCGCGGGCGGGCGCGGCGGAGCGGGTCGCGCAGGCGGCGACGAGGAGCAGCGTGGGGAGGATTCGCGCGGACATGGGAAGAAAGGAGGTCATCCTGAGCGAAGCGGGGGGTCGACGTAATATGCGCCCATGACCGCATCCGCCGACATCGCCCGCGCCCATTCCCTGCTCGCCGCCGCCGAGCGCGTCCTCGTGCTCACCGGGGCGGGGGTGAGCGCGGAGTCCGGCGTGCCGACGTTCCGCGGGGCCGGCGGCCTCTGGCGCGACTACCGTGCGGAGGAGCTCGCGACGCCGGGCGCGTTCGCGCGCGACGCGCGGCTCGTGTGGGAGTGGTACGGCTGGCGGCGCGCGAAGGTCGCGGAGTGCACGCCGAACGCGGCGCACCTGGCGCTCGCGCGGTTCGCCCTCGCCCGCCCGGGCCGCGTGCGCCTCGTCACGCAGAACGTGGACGAGCTCCACGCCGACGCGGCGCGCCAGGTGGCCGCCGAGCTGGGCGCCGACCCCGCGCCCGCGATCCCGCTCGAGCTGCACGGTTCGATCTTCCGCGCGCGCTGCACGCGCTGCGGGACGCGCGCCGTGTCGCGCGACGCGATCGACGCGAGCTCGCGCGAGACGCTGCCGCGCTGCGCGACGTGCGGCGGACCGATGCGCCCCGACGTCGTGTGGTTCGGCGAGTCGCTCGACGAGCGCGTCCTCGGCGAGGCGTTCGGACTCGCGGCGGCGGCGAGCGCCTGCCTCGTGGTCGGCACGAGCGCGGTGGTGCAGCCGGCGGCGAGCCTCGCCTCGGTGACCGCGCGGGCGGGCGGCGCCGTGATCGAGATCAACCCCGAGGAGACGCCACTCACGCCGTACGCGGACGTCTCGATTCGGTCGGGGGCGGTGGCGGCGGTGCCGGAGATTCTCGGGTAGCAGGAAGCATGTGGCGGGAGACAGGAGCAGGGCTTTCCGGAGCAACCCTGCCGTCCTGCGTCCTGCTTCCTATTCGCTACTCCCTGCCCTTTTCCGCTCCGCGTTCACCAGCCGGTGCGCCCGCCGCGTCGTCTCCGGCTCGCGGAAGCCCGTCGCCATCGACAGCACGACCCGCACGGCCGTCTCGAGGTCCATCAGGTGGCCGGCGGACACGTAGACCGGCGTCACCGCGTCGCGCAGGCGCACGGCCATGCCGACCGTCTCGCCGCGGTGGACGAGTGGCGCCGTCGTGCCGCGCTCGGTGCCTAACGGGCCGTGGGTGCCCACGAGGATCGTCTTCGCGCAGCCGACCGTCGGCACGCCGAGCAGGAGCCCCGCGTGGCAGGCCAGGCCGAAGCGGCGCGGGTGGGCGTACCCCGCGCCGTCGAAGATCACCACGTCCGGGCGCGTGCGGAGCCGCTCCCAGGCCGCCGTCACCGGCGGGATCTCGCGGAAGGACAGGAGCCCCGAGACGTACGGAAACGTCAGCGGCGCCACGACCGTGGCCTGGTCCACCGTGTCCATCGTCGCCACGTCGATCACGACGAGCCCCGCGTACGCGACGTCGCTCCCCTTGTCCATCGAGACGTCCGCGCCGGCCACGAGGCGCGGCGCGAAGCCCGGCGGCGGGCGCTGCACGAGCTGGCCGCGCAGCTCCTTCTGGAGCGCGACCGCCTCGCTGGGAGTGAGGTCCCAGCGGTGCACGCTCAGCCCCGCGCGCCTAGGTGTACCGCCACTTCTTCTCCTCCTCCTCGAGCTCCTCGCGCAGCCGGCGGTAGCTGTCGTAGCGCTCGGCGCTCACGCGGCCGTCGTCCACCGCGGCGCGCACCGCGCAGTCGGGCTCGACGCTGTGCGTGCAGTCGGCGAAGCGGCACGCGTCCTTCACCGCGCGCATCTCCGGGAAGCACTCGTCGAGCCGCTCGGGCGCGAGTCCCCACGCGCCCACCTCGCGCAGCCCCGGCGTGTCGGCGACGAAGCCGCGGGGCTCGCCGCCCACGGACGGGAGCGGGTGGAGCAGCGCCCCCACCGTCGTGTGGCGCCCCTTGTTCACCGCCTCGCTCACCTCGCCCACCCGCAGGTCGAGCCCGGGGTAGAGCGCGTTGAGCAGCGAGGACTTCCCCACCCCCGACGGCCCCGTGAGGGCCGAGGTGCGCCCGGCGATCGCGGCGCGCAGCGCCTCGAGGCCGACCTGCTGCTTCACGCTCGTGAAGTGCATCGGGTAGCCGAGCCGCTCGTAGGCGGCGAAGCGCGCGCGCGCGTCGTCGGCGTCCACGAGGTCGACCTTGTTGATCACCACGCGCGCGGCGAGCCCGTTCGCCTCGGCGATGACGAGGAAGCGGTCGAGCATGCGCGGGTGCGGGTCCGGCCGCGCGGCGGCGAAGACGACCACGATCTGGTCGACGTTCGCGACGAGGACGCGCTCGCCGTAGCGCCCGCCCGGCTCGCGGCGCGCGAGCTGCGAGCGGCGCGGGAGGATGTCGCAGATCGCCCACGCGTCGGTGCCGGCCTCCCGCTCGAGGCGCACGTCGTCGCCCACGGCGAGCTTCACGGGAGCCGTGCCGCGCTCGCGGTCACGCTCCCGCTTGAGGCGCCCGCGCAGCGCCGCCTCGCGCATCTCGCCCGAATCCGCGAGCACGCGCCACACGCCGCCGGTGCCGGACACGATGATGCCGCGCTCGGCCTCGTCGCCCGCGCCGCGCTCGCTCACGAGTCGCGCATCGCTTCCCACCACGGGCGGGACGTGTCGGCGGGCGGCGCGCCGCGGCGCTCGGCGAGCATCCGCTCGAGCAGCGCGCGCGCCTCGCTGAGGCGCAGGGCACCCGCGGCGGCCACGGCGTCGGCCTCGGTGGCGCCCCAGGCGAGGAAGTCCGTCTCGAGGTGCCCCTCGACGTTCTGGCTGCCCGCCTCGCGCCAGCGCAGGAAGAGGAGGAAGGCGCCCCACGGGCGTGCGGGCTCGCCGGTCTCGTCCGCGACGATCTCGACGGAGTACGGGCGCCCGTCGCTCCCCTCGAAGGCCGCGGGCCGGCCGTGCACCGCCGCGTAGCCGCCGACGGTGTTGGCGTCGCCCTTCGAGTGGTCCGGCGGCTGGTGCGACATGAGGTCCGGCGGCGCGGCTAGCGCCGGCGGCGCGCGCCGACCATCTCCCGGAACACGCTCCCCGTGAGGAACGCGACGTTCGCGGGACGCTCGGCGAGGCGGCGCATGAGGTAGGGGTACCACTGCGTGCCGAAGGGGACGTAGACGCGCATGCGGTAGCCCTCGCGCACGAGGCGCTCCTGCAGGTCGCGGCGCACGCCGTAGAGCATCTGGAACTCGAAGCGCTCCGGGGCGATCGACTTCTCCCTCGCGAAGCGCTTCGCCTCGTCGATCAGCTTCTCGTCGTGCGTGGCGAGGCCGGGGTAGTTGCCCTGCTCCATGAGCAGGCGCATGCAGCGCACGTAGCTGTCGTCGACGTCCTTCTTCTCCGGGAACGCCACGGACTCGGGCTCCTTGTAGGCGCCCTTGCAGAGCCGGACGCGCGCCCGCGCGGCGGCGGCGCGCTCCGCGTCGGAGTAGGTGCGGCGGAGCATGCTCTGGAGCACGATGCCGACGTTCTCCGGGTAGTTCGGGAAGAGGCGGTCGTAGAAGAGGGCGAGCGTCTTGTCGGTGTACTCGCTGCTCTCCATGTCGAGCCGGACGAAGTTGCCGTGCGCACGCGCCCGGTCGAGGATCTCCTGCATGTTCGCGACGCAGAGGTCCTCGGAGAGGTCGAGCCCCATCTGCGTGAGCTTCACGGACGCGTTCGCGTTCAGCCGGCGCTCGCCGATGCGGTCGATGATGCGCACGTACTCGCGGGCCGCGCCGCGCGCCTCCTCCTCGTTGCGTACGCTCTCGCCCAGCAGGTCGAGGGAGACGCTGATGCCCTTCGCGTTCAGGGCCGCCGCCGCGTCCAGCGCGCTGTCGATGGTCTCCCCCGCCACGAACCGGGCGGCGAAGCCCCGTGCGAGCCGGTTGTTGCGCACGAACTTGAAGACCTGCGGCTGGTTCGACAGGTAGAGTAGCGCGTTGCGAAGCATGGACTCTCGAATCGGCGTGTTCCCGCGGGCGTGGACCTGGACCGCGGAGCGCGAAATATACCCGCCGACGGAGACCGATAGGGAGTTCCCGCCCACGACGACGCGGGTCGCCGCGACCGATGCGCGCCGGCCTACGTCATCCCGACCGTGCGTCTACGTCGACGCTCGTACGGCGGGCCGCGACGGGCCGGCACACCCTTCTCCCCCGCGCGACTGGGCGCAGCGGCGACGGGACACTCACTCACCGAACGGGGTGAACCATGCGACGGAACGGGGCGGCGGTACTCGGACTGGTGGCGGTGATGCTGGGCGCGTGCACGGATGGGACGGCGCCGACGGCAGCGGCGGGGGCGCCGCGCCTCAGCTCCGACGAGGGGCGGGGCGACTTCCACCGGTACGTGGCGCTCGGGACGAGCATCTCGATGGGGTGGGCGTCGAACGGCGTGTACTTCGGCACCCAGCAGACCGCGTGGCCCGTCCAGCTCGCCGCGATGGCGCACCGGGACATGGCCCTCCCGCTGATCGAGGACCCGGGGTGCACGTCGCCGATCGTCGCGCCGCTGGCCCTGGCGAGGCGCCGCAGCGGCGAGTCCGTCGCCGGCAGCACGGTCTGCGCGCCAAATGCCGAGGGCGTCGTACTCCCCGCGGACAATGTGGGCATCGCGAACATCCTCGCGCACGAGGCGCTGACCCGCACGCCGGAGATGGAGCCGAACCGGCCGTGGTTCGCTCGCGTGCTCCCGCCCGGCACCACCGCACTACAGGCCGCGCTCGCGCAGAACGCCAAGGTCATCACGGTGGAGTACGGCGGGAACGAGGTGCTGCAGGCCACGCGAGGGCTCTTCCGGGATGGAGTGACGACCGTGCCCCCGTTCGTCTTCAAGGGCGCGATGACCCAGATCCTCGACGCGGTGGGCGGCACGAGCGCGAAGGTGCTCGTCGTCGGACTGCCTGCGACCGCCGGGAACCTGCCGTCACTGCGACGGGCCGCCGAGATCTGGGCGGCCGCCCCCGCGTTCGCGGCGCTCAACGTGACCGTCGCCGCCGACTGCGACGCGAGCACGAACTGGATGAACGTGTCCACGAAGGCGCTTGCGGCGATCTACACGGGGCAGACCTACAAGAGCATGGGCCTTCCCATTTCGGCCACGCTGAGCTGCGCCGACGTGCCGGGCACTCTCGACGACGTCCTGACCGCCGACGACATGACGGCGCTCACCGCGAGGCTGGCCGACCTGAACGCATTCCTCGAGGCGCAGGCGGCCTCGCGCGGCTTCGCCTACTCCAGCATCGGCGCGCTCTACGACCGCGCGGACCTCAAGATCGCGTACAACCCGATCCTCCAGCTCACGTCGATGGAGCCTTACGGGCACCACTACAGCCTGGACGCGGTGCACCCGAGCGCCGCGGGCCACGCGCTGATCGCCGAGGCGGCCGCGGCGGCGCTGAACGCGACCTACAACATGAACATCCCGACCGGCGAGGCGACCGTGCTGGCGTCGCTCGGTCGATAGCTCTCGGCTCTCGGCTCTCGGCTCTCGGCTGCTTCACCGCCGAGGGCCCAGGGCCGCGGGCGGACGTCACTCGACGGCGCGCCGCACCGCCTCGACCGCGCCCGTGACGCGAAGCACTGGGAACTCGCCGCCCTTCGTGGCAGTCCCGTCGAACCAGTTCCACGTCGCGAGGCCGTCGTCGCTCTCGGGGTCGAGGAGCCAGAGCGCGAGCGCGCCGAGCGGCTGGTCGGCGGGCACGAGGTAGGTGCCGGCGGGGAGCGCGCGACGGTCCGAGCGCCAGCGGCCGCCGAGGCGCACCTCGCGGTGCCCCTGGAACTGGCGCGGTGAGACCGCGACCGAGTCGACCGCGAATGCCTCGACCGGTGCGGCGAGCCACGCCGCCGTGACCCGCTCGACGACGACGCCGTGGCGCCGGAGCGTCGCGACGGCCGCGGTGTCGCCGGCCGCGAGCGCCCACGCGCGCGGGAGCGCGCGGCGCAGCGTCGGCGTGAAGCGGTCGTAGACCGGCAGGCGCACGGTGCGGAAGCGGCCGGTGCGGCGGTAGCCCGCCATGACGCCGGGCTCCGCGGGCCCGCCCGGCGTCGCGCGCGCCAGGTCCTCCGCGATCACCGGGCCGACGTACGGCGTCCTCGTGAGCTCGAAGCGGATGGGAAGCGCGGGCGCGCCCGACATTCCGGCGCCCCAGCGCGCGAGCAGCGCATCCGAGGCGCGCCCGCGCGCGACGAGCCGGGGCCCGCGCTCGGCGACGAGCGACAGGAGCTCGCGCACGAATGCGTCGGTGGCGCGCACGCGGCGCTCGAACGGGTCGTGCGAGTACGCCTCGCTGAGGATGCCGATGCGCCCCCGCAGGCCGACGTAGTTCGTGCCGAAGCGCGGCCGGTGGTCGTACGTGTACCACCCCTGCCTCGTCGTGTCGGCGTTCGCCTCGGTGCCGAACTCGCGCGGGAAGTTGCCGTAGTCGAACGTCGCGAAGCCGTGGCGCCGCTGCACGCGGCGCCTCAGCTCCGGGAGCAGCGAGTCGCGCGCGTACTCCGCGCCGGCGCGGAGCCCCGGCAGGTCGGCGAGCCCGAGCGGCGGCGAGTAGGTGAGCGCGTAGCCGTGGTAGCTGCCGTCCGTCGTGTGGAGGTCCACGAACACGTCGGGGTCCCATGCCGTGAGCAGCGCGAGCGCCCCGCGCGTCTCCGGCGCCTCGGCCTTGACGTAGTCGCGGTTGAGGTCGAGGCCCTGGCCGTTCGCCCGCTCGCCGACGAGCTCGGGGCCGTTCTGCTCCGAGCGGTTGCGCGCCTGCGGGGCGAGCTTCTCGTTGCCGTCCGCGTTGTAGATCGGGACCGCGACCAGCACCACGGAGTCGAGCACGTTGGGGCGCGGGCTCGCGACGAGATCACGCAGCAGCGCCTGGAGCGCCTCCTTCCCCTCGACCTCGCCCGCGTGGATGTTGCCCTGCACGTACACGACGGGCCGTCCAGTGCGGCGTGCCTCGGCGGGCGTCGTCACGAGCGGACGCGCGGCGATGACGTACGGCACCTCGCGCCCCGCGGGGCTCCGCGCCATGACGCCCACGCGGATCGGCGCGCCGAGGCGCTGGAGCGAGTCGAGGAACGCGAGCACGTCCGCATGGCTCGACGTCTCGCGATACCCGGTGCGCTCCGCGCGCGTGCGCGGGAAGGAGGCCGCGGGCTGAGCCCCGGCGCCGCGGAGCGCCGCCCCGGAGGCGGCGAGCGCGAGAAGCAGCCGGGCACGGCGGCCGGAGATCGGACGGAGGTGACGCATGACGGCGCGGTCTGGATGAGACGGGCGGAGTCCTCGAACCGCATCACGCTAGCCGGCTGCCGAGGGCGGGGCAACGCGGCGGGTCCGGCCCGAGCGGTCCCGCCGCCCTTCCCCGCGGGCGAGGGTACCACCCACCTTCACCGGGCGGCGTGCGCCGCTTTCATCGTCAGAGTCCTCATGTCCCCCCTCGGAGCTCGGGCGCGGCGCGCCGTCGACGAGTACTGGGCCGAGTTCCTCGGCCGCGCGCGCGACGAGCTGCGGCCCGGCCGCGCGGTGGTCGTCGCGCACGCGGCGCAGCTCGAGGACTACCTCGGCGTCTACGCCCTGGAGCTCGGCGGCGCCCCGATCGTCTCCGCGCCGCCCGCACTGGCACCCGCGCTCCGCGCGCGGCTCGCCGGGCTCGGGCCGGGCGCGCTGCGCGAGCCCGGCTCTCTACTGGCCGCGCTCGGCGACGCGGCGCGCGCCGTCGTGGGTCCCGCGTGGATCGGCTACGTCGATGACCTGGACGCCGAGGCGGGCGACGACGGCGACGTGCGCGCGCTCGACGAGCGCGACGAGCGCCTGGTCGACCAGCTCCGCGCGGCGTGCGCGCACGAGGAGTGGGAGCACGGTGGGAGCGAGCTGACCGACGGCGCGGCGATGGGCGCGTTCGTCGGAGAGACGCTCGTCGCGCTCGCCGGCTACGAGGTCTGGGGCGGTCGCCTCGCGCACATCGCCGTCGTCGCGCACCCCGATCATCGCGGCGCGGGCCACGCGACGCGTGTGGTGCGGGCGGCGGCGCGGCGCGCGCTGGAGGCGGGGCTCGTGCCGCAGTACCGTACCCTCGCCGCGAACGGCGCGTCGCTCGCGGTCGCTCGGCGCGTGGGCTTCGCGTGGTACGCGACCAGCCTCGCGGTGCGGCTGTCGAGCGCATCCGACTGAAGAGCGGCGATGCAGCGCGTGGCGATCATCGGCAATGCCGGGGGCGGCAAGTCGGTCCTGGCGCGCGAGCTGGGGCGTGCCCGCGGACTCCCCGTGCACGCCATCGACGACGTGCAGTGGCGCCCGGGGTGGACGCGCACGCCCGTCGAGCTCGTCGCGGCCGCGCACGCGAGCTGGCTCGAGGAGTCCGCCTGGGTGATCGACGGCTGGGGCGACTGGACGCTGATCGCGCAGCGGTTCGAGGCAGCGGACACGATCGTATTCGTGGACTTCCCGCTCTGGCGGCACCGATGGTGGGCCATGAAGCGGCAGGCGGAGTGCATGCTGGGACTCCGGAAGGACTGGCCGCCGCCGGGCTGCCGGGCGCTGCCGGTCACGCGCCGGCTCTGGTCCGTGATGACGTACGTGCATCGCGAGCTGCGCCCACGCCTGCTCGCGCTCGCGGCCGCGCCGCGGTTCGCCGCGAAGGTCGTGCGGATCCGGAGCCCGCGCGAGCTGGCCGCGTTCCGACGACGTGCGCACCCCGGCGAGTGAGCTGGGGCGTTCCATGGCGGACGCCCCGGGTGTCTGCTATCCTGGGCGGCGCGTCCGCCGGTGCGGGACCCGGAACCCCGGCCGAGGGCGCGAGGCGCTCGACGAGGAGAGACGCGTCATGGCCACCGTACCCGTGCATTTCGGCACGCTGCGCGAGCACTACCCGCGCCGCCCCGGGCTCACGCCCGAGCTCAAGAAGTTCATGGACAGCATTCCCGGCACGCCGTGCTGCGTCCAGATGAGCCACGCGCTGAACATGTCGCAGCAGTACGTGCCCAAGACGTACAAGGGCGCCCGCCGGCAGAACTCGAAGATCACGATCGACGGTGACGACTACTACTACCTGCTGGCCGTGGACGAGATGGAGGCCTGGCTCACCAATCGATACGGGGAGGGCGAGGTCGTCCACCTCGACGAGGACGGCAAGCGGCGCAAGCCCTCGGCGATCAAGAGCTACCTCTACGGGTACCCCGGCATCCTCGTCTTCCGGGACATCGGCTTCGGGATGCACACCGAGCTCTGGGACGGCGCGGCCATCGTGCAGGAGGACATCGCGGTGGACAAGTGCCTCTCGTCGCACCGCGTGCTGT
This sequence comes from Gemmatimonadaceae bacterium, assembly GCA_045804325.1. Lineage (GTDB taxonomy): Bacteria > Gemmatimonadota > Gemmatimonadetes > Gemmatimonadales > Gemmatimonadaceae > JBJMNJ01. The sequence continues at coordinate 203 of JBJMNJ010000351.1, read as the reverse complement.
TCTGGAACACGCAGCTGGCGGAGCCGCTCTACCACTACGGGCCGAACCTCTAGCGGCACCGATCGTCGGCGCTGCATTCGCGCGGGAGTCGGGCGAGCGTCGACTCGCTCGCCCGACCCTCGCGCTCACCACGCCCAGATCTCGAGCCGCACGATGCGCGCGAGCCCACGCTGGGCAAGCGAGGCGAGCCGACGCTCGCCGCA
>JBJMNJ010000350.1:0-17655 GCA_045804325.1 Gemmatimonadaceae bacterium | reverse complement strand
GAGCGACGAGGTGTCGGACATCGCGCGGCGCGTCGGCGCGACGCGCGCCGAGTCCGAGGACTGCGCCAGCAGTGGGGCGGTGAGGGAGAGAAGTGACAGGGCGGTATATGCGCGCATGGAGTCGAGGTCGTCGGCGGTGGTGAAGGGAACGCCCGCCGTACGGCGGTGCGGAACGGTCGGGTTCGCGCAGACGGAACGTGGGCCGCGGGAGGACTCCCGCGGCCCACGGATTACGGCTTACGGCCGCGGCTCCTACGCCTCGCTCGTCTCGTTCGGCAGCTTCTTGTGCGGGGGCGGCGTCGGGGCGCGGGCCGGCGAGACCGGCTCGGGCGTCAGCTCGCCGCGCCGCAGCGTGCCCTCCCAGCCGCAGTGGTAGCACCAGCTCGCGCGGAACCAGGGGAGGGCGCGGTCCATCCACCGGTTCTGGATGCGGAGCGTGACGGCGTCGCAGTTCGGGCATCGGTCGCCGCTGGGCAGGATCCAGAAGAACACCGCCGTCGCCGCGATGACGCGCAGGACGAACAGCCCAGCCACCACCAGGACGAAGATCGCCGCGTCCGACATACGTCCACCCCAGCCACCATGCCGCCCGGAGTGCGGCAAGAACGAGACAGCGGAGCGCTCGGCAACCCCTGCGTGGCTACAACCGCTCCTCCACGCGCGCCCACGGCTCCACGTAGGCGATGCCGTCCTCGACGCGCTCGATCACGACCTCGGTTCCCGTCTCGAGTGGCGCGCCGTCCATGCTCAGCGCTCTGATTGCGTGCCGCGTGCCATCGAGCTCGAACGCGATGGTGCCGGCGCTGCCCGCGCCGCCGATCTCGCCGGTCACGCGCGCCACCTGACCCATCAGGAGGAAGCGCTCGTCCACTTCCTCCTCGCGCGCGCTCGGCACCGCCCAGGCCGCGACGAGCGCGAGCGCACCCATCGCGCCTGCCGCCCCCACGGCCGCGGCGACGAGCACCCGCGAAGCCGAGCCGAGCGTCGTGAAGCGGCCGAGCAGATAGCCCGCCAGTCCGAAGACCGTCGCGAACGCGGTTGCCATCGGGAGGCTCAGCATGGCCGACGGCTCGGGCTCCTTGCCGATCGGCCCGTCCACCGGCCCGCGCCGCCGCCGCTCGACGCCGCGAAAGAGTGCGTAGACGCCCGTGAGCAGGCCGGCGATGAACAGAGTAAGGAAGAGGTGCTGCATCAGCCTGTCAGCGAGTTGCAAGAGGTCCGTAGCGAACGGCGCGCGGCATCGCGTCCCGCGGGCTCACTTCAGGTAGCGGCGGAACCACTGAATGGTAAGCGGCCAGGCCTCCCGGGTCGCAGCCAGATTCGCGCCGCCCGGCGCATCCTGCGCGCGGAGGAAGCCGTGCCCGGCGCCCGGGAAGACGTGGGGCTCGTAGACCTTGCCCATGCGTTTCATCGCGGTGTCCGCCGGCGGGATGGTCGCGTTCACGCGCGCGTCGTTCTCGCCGTACAGGCCGAGGACCGGCGCCCGCACCTTCGACAGCGAGTCGTTCGGCGGCGAGCCACCATAGTACACGACCGCCGCGCCGACGTCCGGCGCGAACACCGCGTGCTGGAACGAGCGCGAGCCGCCCCAGCAGAAGCCCACGACGCCGTAGCGCGGGAGCGCCGCCGGCAGCCGCATCCCGTACTCCGCGGCCGCGCGGATGCCGCGGTGCACGTAGTCGTAGCCCAGCGACTGGATCACCGCGCGCGCCGAGTCGGGGTTGGGCTCGAGGGGCGAGCCCGGGATGTTCTTCGACGTCAGAAGGTCCGGCGCGACCGCGATGAACCCGTCGGCGGCGAGCTGGTCCGTCACCGCACGGATCCACGGCGACAGCCCGAAGATCTCGTGGATCACGACCACGACCGGCGCGCGGTCGCGGCGCTCGGGGTAGACCACCCACGCGCGCACGCTGTCCGGATAGCCCGGCACCGCGAACATCGCCCACTCGCCGTGGCGGGGCGACGCCGCGAGCCGCGCCTGCGCCTCGGCGTTCCCGGCGGGGAGGCCGACGGTCTGCGCAGAGGCGCTCGCCGACGCGCTCGCCGAAGCGCTCGCCGATCCTTCCATGGCGTGCCCCGCGTGCTCGTCGGCCGCGACCGACGTGTTGGCGGTGCGCGCGGCGCAGGCCGCGAGCGCGGGAAGGGCGAGCAGGGCGGCAAGTCCGGTGATGCGGACGTGTCTCATTGCGTAGGCCTCGAGGTGCGGGAGGATGGTGAAGCTGGCCGGCGCCGCGCGGCACCGCAACGGGCCGCCGGCGCCTCCTGAACGCCCGAGCGCCGCCGGGCGTTGCCTTTGCCGCCGCCCGTCCCGGCAGACATCTTCCCGGTCCATGAGCCACCCGGTCCGCGCGCTCGTCGCGCTGGTGGTCGGCATCGCCATCGGCGTCGCCGCGTCCGAGTTCCCCGCGCTCGCGCGACTGCCGTCGCTCGTGGCGCCGGTCGGCACGCTGTGGGTGAACGCCATCCGCATGACGGTGGTGCCCCTGGTCGTGGCGCTCCTCATCTCGAGCGTCGCGGCGGCGGCGGACCCGCGCGCGATCGGGCGCGTCGGGCTGCGCGCGGTGGTCGTCTTCGTCTCGCTGCTCTCGATCGTCGCGGCCGCGACGGCGCTCGTCGCGCCCGCCGTCTTCGCGCACATGCCGATCGACCCCGCCGGCGCCGCGCGCCTGCGCGCCGAGGCGGTCACGACGCCGCCCAAGGTGCCCGGCATCACCGAGTGGATCCTGAGCCTCGTGCCGGTGAACCCGGTCGCCGCCGCGGCCGAGGGCGCGATGCTGCCGCTCATCGTCTTCACGCTCGCGTTCGGGCTCGCGCTCGCGCACGCGCGTGTCGAGGCGCGCGAGCCGGTCGTCGCGTTCTTCCGCGGCGTGAGCGAGGCGGTGCTCGTGCTCATCGGCGGCGTGCTGCTGCTCGCGCCCGTCGGCGTCTTCGCGCTCTCCGTCGGGATCGGCGCGCGCCTCGGCGCCACCGCGGCGGGCACCGTCGGCTTCTACCTCGTCGCGTACTCGGCGCTGATCGTCGCGCCGATGCTGCTGCTCTACCCGATCGCGGTGCTGGTGGGACGCGTGTCGCCGCGCCGCTTCGCCCGCGCGTGCCTCCCCGCGCAGGTCGTCGGGGCGAGCTCCCGCTCGTCGATGGCCGCGCTGCCGGCGCTCATCGACGGCGCCGAGCGCGAGCTCGGCCTCCCGCGGTCGCGGACGGCGCTGACGCTGCCGCTCGCCGTCTCGCTCTTCCGGCTGAACCAGGCGGTCACGTGGACGGTCATGGCGCTCTTCCTGGCGAAGCTCTACGACGTGCCGTTCGGCCCCGCCGCGGTCGCGGGCATCGCAGCGACGAGCGTGGCGATGAGCTTCGCGGTGCCGGGGATCCCGAGCGGCGGGCTGTTCGTCGTCACGCCGTTCTACATCGCCGCGGGGCTGCCCGCGGAGGGCGTGGGCATCCTCCTCGCGCTGGACCCGATCCCCGACGTGTTCAAGACCATCCTCAACGTGACGGGCCACATGACCGCCACCGTGGTGCTCGCGCGCGACGAGCGCGTGGGCACGACCTCGTGAAGAGGGAACGACGCCGTACGCGATTCTCCGCGGCGGCGCTCCTCGTCCTGCTGCTTTCCGCGGCGAACGGTGGTGCGCAGCGTACGCCGCCGGACTCCGTTCGCGAGGGTGGCCACTCGCGCCCGCTCGGGCGCCCGCGCGAGATGATCGTCGCCGGGCTCGCGCTCGCGGGCGCCGCGGCGACGGACGAGCGCGTGCGGCACTGGGCGGTGACGCACCGCTCGGCGGACCTCGATCGCGCGGCCCACGCGGGCAACGTGCTCGGTCGCGGGCGCGTGATGATGAGCGCGATGTTGGTCGCGTACGTCGGCGCACGCATCGCGCGCCGGCCGCGGCTCGCCCGCACCGTCGTGCGCGCCGCGGCGTCGTACGCCATCGGCAACGCGGCGGCGAGCGCGCTCAAGTCCGCCGTCGGCCGCCACCGGCCCGAGGGCGCAGACGACCCGTGGCGCTTCCGGCCGTTCAGCCGCGACGACGCGTGGCACTCGTTCTCGTCGTCGCACGTGGCGCACGTCGCGACGGTCGCCGCGCTCGCGAGCGCCGAGTCGCGCCGCCCGTGGGTCACCGGGGCGTCGTCGGCCGCGGTCGCGCTCGTCGGCTTCTCGCGCGTGTACTCAGACGCGCACTGGACGAGCGACGCCGTCGCATCCGCCGAGATCGGCGTGCTCTCGGCGCGCCTCGCACGGCGGCTCGTGCCTGAGTGTCGAGGGCAGGAGCGACTGCGTTAGACGTTGCTGCTGCTCCCGGTCAGTCGCTCGGCGAGAAACTCCGCCACGCGGCGCTCCGCGTAGTACACCGGCTTCCACGGCACGCGGCCGGACACGAAGCCCACGTGGCCGCCGTGCTCCGTGAACTCCACCGTGAAGGCCGGATTCGCGCGCGCGACCGTCTCCACCTGCGCGAGCACCTCGCGCGGCAGGAACGGGTCGTCCGCGGCACTCAGCAGGAGCGTCGGGACGCGGATGCCGGCGAGGAAGCCGAGTGAGCTCGAGCGCGCGTAGTAGTCCTTCGCGTCGCGGAAGCCGTGCACCGGCGCCGTCACGGCGTCGTCGAAGTCCCAGAGCGTCCGCACGCCCGCGAGCACGTCGTCGCTCGGCAGGTCGGGGTGCGCACTCCGCTTGCGCCGCACCTTCCGCACGAGCGAGCGCACGAAGTGGCGATCGTACACGCGCGAGAAGCCTTCCTGGATGTGCCGGCACCCGCGCGCGAGGTCGTACGGCACCGAGACCGCCGCGGCACCGCGCACCTCCGCGGGCGCCTCGTCGCCCTGCTCGCCGAGCCACTTGAGCAGGACGTTGCCGCCGAGCGAGACGCCGCAGAGCAGGAGCGGTCGCCCGGGGTACTCGCCCACGATGCGGCGCACGACGAAGTCGAGGTCCGTCGTCTCGCCCGAGTGGTAGAAGCGGCGCGCACGATTGAGCTCCGCCCCGCAGCCGCGGAACACCAGCAGGTCCGCCCCCCAGCCGCGACGGCGCGCCTCGGCGAACACGCCGCCGACGTAGTGCGAGCGCGGCGTCCCCTCGAGCCCGTGCAGCATCAGCAGCCGCGGCGCGTTGCGCTCGCGCGGCGGCTCGGCGCGGTGGATCTCCACGAAGTCGCCGTCGGGCGTCTCCCACTGCTCCATGCGCGCGAACAGCGGGATGCGCCGGCGCACCAGCTTACCCCAGAGCGTCTGGAGGTGCGCCCCGGGAACGAACCACGCGGGGCGATAAACCGATATAGCCAATGGATTTGTGACTCGGTGGGGCCCGCTGCGGTCAGAATGGAGGGTAGCGGCCCGAGGCGTATCACGGGGCGCCCTCCCGGCGCGGTCCTCGTGGCCGCGCGACTCGAACCGGAGCGGAATGCAGCAGAAATATATCGATCCGGCGCGGCGGCTCACGATCATCGTCCCCGCGTACAACGAGGCCGCGAGCCTCGCCGACACCGTCCAGAGCATCAAGGCGCAGACGACGCCGCCCGCGGAGATCCTCGTCGTGGACGACTGCTCCACCGACGGGACGGCGGAGGTGGCGCGCGGGCTCGGCGTCACGGTCCTCCGGCCGCCGGCGAACACCGGCTCCAAGGCCGGCGCGCAGAACTACGCGCTGCGCTTCGTGACGACCGACTTCACCATGGCCATCGACGCGGACACGACGCTCGCGCCCGACGCCGTCGAGCGGCTCATGCGGCCGATGATCGAGGCCGGCGGCGAGAGCGAGCCGGCGACCGCGGCGTGCGGCTACGTCGTGCCGCGGCACGTGCGCACGGTGTGGGAGCGCGGCCGCTACGTCGAGTACCTGTTCGCGTTCACGTTCTACAAGCAGGTGCAGGACTACTACGAGAAGCCGCTCATCGCCTCGGGCTGCTTCTCCGTGTACCGCAGCGACGTGCTGCGCGCGCAGGGCGGCTGGCCCACGCGCACGCTGGCCGAGGACATGGACCTCACCTGGAGCCTGTACCGGGCGGGGCACCGCGTCCGCTTCGTGCCCGAGGCCGTCTGCTACCCGATCGAGCCGCACGAATTCGCGTTCGTGCACAAGCAGCTGAAGCGCTGGTCGCACGGCTTCGTCCAGAACGTGTCGCTACACTGGCGCGGCCTGCTCGAGGTGCCGTACCTCCGCTCGGCCGTCGCCGTGAGCCTCTGGGACGCGACGCTCGCGAGCGTCGTCTACCTGTTCCTGCTCCCCGTGCTCGCCGTCGTGCTTCACAACCCGTGGCTGCTGCTCGGCTACCTCATCGACCTGCCGGCGGTGGCCGTACCGGTCGTGGCCGGCGCGGTGCCGAGGCGCGAGGTGGGGCGCGCCCTGTCGAGCCTCCCCGCGTTCTTCGTGCTGCGCACGGTCAACGCGCTGTTCTTCCTCCGCGCCGCCTGGAGCGAGTGGGTGCTCGGGCGGTCGTTCCGAACCTACGAGAAGGGGCACTAGACGATGACGGCAGGACTGCCCGGCGCCGGCATCGGCGGCATCTTCTACCTCGCGAGCGCCCTGCTCATGCCGGTGCGCGAGCTGTGGGGCTTCGTCCACGACCCGCGCGCGCCGCGCCGCTGGGGGCTCGCCCTCCGGCAGGCGTCGCTCGCGGGCGGAATTCTCGCGGCGCTCTGGGCGACGGGGTGGCTGCTCGCGCTCGTGCTGCCCGAGTCGGCGCGCACCGCGCGCAGCGGCGCGCCCGGCCTCGGCGCGGCCGGCGCCGTCGGGCACAACGTGCTCAAGGTCGGGGCGCTCCTCTTCTCGCTCGGCACGCTCGCGCTCGTGCTCGGCGCCGTGCAGGCCGCGCGTCTCGTCGCGCGCCGGCGCCCCGCCCCCGCGCTCCCCGCGCCGGTGCGCATCCCGACGCCCGCCGTCGTGCGCGCGCTCCGCGACCCCCTCGCGGACCGCCACCGCCATCCGACGCGGTGGCGCCCGTCCGGCGAGCACAGCGGGCAGTTTCCCCGCTACGCGAGCTGAGGCGCACGTGCGCACCGGTGCCGGCATGAGGCGCAGCGCTCTCCTCGCGTCTGCCGCGTGCGCGCTGGCGCTCGCGCCGGCCGCGTCCGCGCAGCAGGCGCCGTCGCTCCTCGCGGCGGCCGAGTCGGCGTATGCGGCCGGCGAGGCGGCGCAGGCGGAGCGGCTCTATGCCGCCGTGCTCGCCGAGCGTCCCGACGACGCGCGCGCCCTCTTCCGGCTCGGCCAGCTCCGGGCGCGTCGCGCGCCGGTGGACGCGGTGCGCCTCTTCGAGCGCTACCTCGTGCTCCAGCCGCGCGACGCGTGGGGGTGGATGGCGCTCGGCGACGCGCTCGCGCGGGCCGGTCGCGTGCCCGCGGCGGAGGCGGCGTTCGACCACGCGGAGACGATCGCGCCGGGTGAGCGCGACGTGGCCGTCGGCCGCGCGCGCGCGCTCGCGCTCGCGGGACGTCCCGAGCAGGCCGCGTCTGCGTACGAGCGCTGGCTCGCTCGCGCGCCGCGAGACGCGGAGGCCTGGCGCGAGCTCGGCGAGCAGTGGCGCCGCGCCGGCGCGCTGCACGAGAGCGCGAACGCCTACGAGCGCTCGCTGGCGCTCGAGCCTCACGAGCCCACCCGGCGCCGCCTCGCCGCGGTGCGGGCGCTCATCCGCCCGACCCTCGAGCCGACGGTGGCGCTCGCGCGCGACTCCGACGCGAACACGAGCTTCCGGGTGCGAGTGGCGGCGGACGCGAGCCTCGCGCGCGGACGCGTCGCGCTCGCCGGCGCGCAGCGGACCGTTCACGACGGCGCCGGCGCGTCGCTCGCCGTGCGCGAGGTCGCCGTGACGGCCGAGCAGGCCCCGCACCCGTCACTGCGCGTCGACGGCGCGCTGGGCGTCGCGCTGCCGGGGGACACGTCGGTGACGGGCGCACCCGTCGCGGAGCCCGTCGGCAGCCTCCGCGCCCGGTGGCGGCCGTCGCTGCGCGGCCCGGTGCTCGAGGCGCGCGGGTCGCGGCAGCTGCTCGACGCCACGGTGCCGCTCGCGCTGAGCCGCGTCGTGCGCACCGAGGGGCTCGCGCGCGCCGAGCTCCCGGTCGCCGGTCCGCTCCGCGTGCGCGGCTCCGCCCGCGTCGCGCAGCTCGCCGCCGCCGACGACACGAACACGCGCACCGGCCTCTCCGCGGGCCTCCTCGTGCGCGCGACGCCGCTGATCGACCTGTCGCTCGACGGGCAGCAGATCCGCTTCGACCACGCGTCCACGAGCGGGTACTTCGCGCCGCGCGAGATGCGGCTCGCGGAGATGGGCGCGTACTCGGAGCGGGAGTTCGCGAACGGCGTCGTGCTCGCGCTCGACGCGGGCGCGGGCGTGCAGCGCGTGAGCGTGTTCGAGCTCACGACGCCGGGTCTCGCGGTCGGTCCGCCGACCGGCACGCCCGGCCAGGGCAACGGGGGCAGCTCCGGCTCGGGCTCGACGATCGACACGAGCTCGGCGCCGGGCACCACGGCGGGCCCCGGGACTGGTCCGGGAACCACGCCCGCCCCCGGCGCGCCCCCGGGCGCAGGCCGCCCGGTCGTCGGCGAGTCGTCGCGCGGATGGGACCCCACGCTCCGCCTCTGGGCGCAGCTCGTGATCCCCGTGCGCTCGGGCAGCCAGCTCCGGCTCGAGCTCGACACCTACGACGCCCGCGCCGCCGAGGCCGCGGCGTCGACGGGGTGGCGATACCTGTCGCTGTCGGCGGGGCTGCGCGTGGCCTTCTAAGAGCCGCCGACGGCCGACGGCCGACGGCAGGCAGCGCTGTTATGTTTTCCGCATGGAAGTTCAGATCTTCGGCACCAAGAAGTCGTCCGACACCCGCAAGGCCCAGCGGTTCTTCGCCGAGCGGCGCGTGAAGGTGCACTTCGTCGACCTCGCGGAGCGCGCGGCCTCGCTCGGCGAGCTGAAGCGTTTCGCGCAGAAGTTCGGCGTGCAGGCCCTCCTGGACCGCGACTCGAAGCGCTTCGCCGAGCTCGGGCTCCGCCACACGACGTACTCGGACGAGCGCTGGCTCGGCAAGCTCGCCGACGAGCCGATGCTGCTGCGGCAGCCCCTCGTGCGCTTCCAGCACAAGCTCACCATCGGGCTCGCGGAGCCCGAGTGGAAGGAGTGGACGGCGAAGTGACCGTCCTCTCCATCTCCAACGTCAGCGTCGAGTTCGGCGCGACGACCCTCCTGCGCGACGTGACGTTCACCGTCGGCTTCGGGGACCGCTGGGGCATCGTCGGACGCAACGGCACCGGGAAGACGACGCTCTTCCGCCTCATCACCGGCGACATGCAGCCGAGCAGCGGCGCCATCGCGCGCGCGCCGGGGACGCGCTTCGCGCTCCTCGAGCAGCACCGCGACTTCGGGAACGCCGAGACCGTGTGGGACGCCGCGGCGGGGCAGTTCGAGGCGCTGATGCAGCTCGAGCACTCGCTCGCGCGGCAGGCCGACGAGATCGCGCACGCCGGCGAGAACGTCACCGAGAAGCAGCTCGAGAAGTACTCGCGCGACCTCGAGCGCTTCGAGCACGAGGGCGGCTACGCCTTCCAGGCGCAGGTGGACGCCGTGCTCGACGGCCTCGGCTTCGACCACGTCGAGGCGCGCACGCGGCCACTCGCGCGGCTCTCCGGCGGCGAGCGCGGTCGGCTCGGGCTCGCGCGGCAGCTCGTGAGCCCCGCCGAGGTGCTGCTCCTCGACGAGCCGACGAACCACCTCGACCTCGAGACCACGCGCTGGCTCGAGGACTACCTGAAGCAGACCGACAAGACGGTCATCCTCGTCAGCCACGACCGCGCGTTCCTCGGCGCCGTCGCCGACCACGTGCTGCACTTCGAGGCCGGGACGGTGGTCCCGTACGCGGGCGGCTACGCGGAGTTCGTGCGGCAGCGCGCCGAGCGGCGACTCGCGCAGCAGCGCGAGTTCGAGAAGCAGTCGAAGAAGGTCGCGGCGGAGGAGGACTACATCCGCCGGAACATCGCGGGGCAGAACAGCAAGCAGGCCAAGGGGCGGCGCAAGCGACTGCACCGCCTGCCGCGCCTCAGCCCGCCCGTGGGCGAGGCCGGGACGATGGCCCTGCGCCTCGAGGTGCGCGACCGCGGCGGCGACCAGGTGCTCGTCGCGCGCCACGCGGACATCCAGTCGCTCGACGGACAGGAGATCCTCGTCGAGGACCTGAACGTCGTGATCAACCGCCAGGACGTGCTCGGCCTCGTGGGGCCGAACGGGGCGGGGAAGAGCACGCTGCTCCGCACGATCATGCGCGAGCACAAGCCGGCGAGCGGCCTGCTCCGCCTCGGCGACTCGATCACGGTGGCGTACTACCGGCAGGACCTCGCGCAGGTCCCCATGGGCGTGACGCTCTACGAGATCATCCAGCGCCTCAAGCCGCAGTGGGAGCGCAACATGATCCAGGGGCACCTCGGCCGCTTCGGCTTCTCGGGGGACGAGGCGCTGCGCACGGCGGACAAGCTCTCCGGCGGCGAGCGGGCGCGGGTGGCGCTCGCGATGATGATGCTCTCGGGCGCGAACGTCCTCATCCTCGACGAGCCGACCAACCACCTCGACGTCGAGTCGATCGAGGCGCTCGAGGACGCGATCGACTCGTACGACGGGACGGTGCTCCTCGTGAGCCACGACCGCGAGCTGCTGCGCGCGCTCACGACGCGCGTGTGGTCGCTCGACCGCAAGCGCATCGCCGACTTCGACGGCGGCTTCGCCGAGTGGGAGGAGTCGGAGGCGGATCGGCGGAAGAAGGCGTCGGAGGACGCGATCGCGGTCGCGGCAGCCCGCCGGGAGCGGGAGCGGCGCCAGGCGCAGCAGGCGCAGGCGAGGAAGGCCGCCGCGCCCGCCGCCCAGGATGCGCGCGAGCAGCGTCGCGCGCAGGAGCGCGAGGTGCGCGAGGCGCAGCGCGCGCTCGAGCGTGCGGAGCGGCGCGTGAGTGAGCTCGACGCGCGCGTCGCCCAGCTCACGAAGGACCTCGACGACGCCTCGCTCTACGCCACGCCCGACGGCGTGCAAAAGGCTGCGATGCTCGGCGCGGAGCTCGAGCGGGCGCGCGCGGAGCTCGAGGCGGCGGTGGCGCAGTGGGAGCGAGCGAGCGCGGAGGTGGAGGCGGTGCGATGACGGCGAGGTGGGCGCCGTCGGCGCTCGCCCTCCTCTGCGCCTGCGCCGCCCCGCGCGCCGCCGAGCGGCCGTCGGAGGCCCACGCGCCCGTGTCGCCGTCGTCGAGCGCCGTCGTCGTCGACGGCGAGATGACGGAATGGACGGGCCACCCGCCCGTCGTCGCGGACTCGCTCGGCGACGACAGCGGCCGCGTCGACCTCACGGCCGTCGCGCAGCGGCAGGACGCGCAGTACGTCTACCTCCACCTGCTGTTCCGCCGGCCCGTGAGCCTGCTGAGCCTCGGGGGCACGCTGTCGCTCGCATTCGACGCGGACGGGGACGCGGCCACGGGCGCGGAGCTCGAGGGGCTCCCAGGCGCCGACTTCGCGATCGACTGGTCGCCGCGGGACTCGTCCGGGCATCCCACGGAGGGGGTGGCGCTTCGCGTGGTCGGGCCCGGCGGACTCGTGCGCCGCACGGACGCGCACCAGTCGGGGCTCACCACGCTCCCGGGCGTGCTGAGCCCGTCGTTCGAGCTGCGGGTGGCGCGAGGGCGGCAGCTCGGCGACACCCTGGCCGCGCGACCGACGTTCACCGGCGGCGTCTACCGGGCGCGGCTGGCCTACCACGACGCGAGCGGGAGCGTACGCGATGGCCTACCCGCGTTCACGGTACGGCTCGCCGAGCCCTACCGGGCCGAGCAGGTCGCGGCGCAACCGGAGGATCCGCTCCGCCGCGCGAACGGAACGGCGTTTCGCGTGCTCCAGTGGAACACCGCCGACCACGGTCTGATGGAGCGGCCGGAGGTGTTCCGGCGCATCATCCGGGCGCTCGACCCGGACGTGATGATGCTCCACGAGGTCAACGGGGAGCTGGGCCGGGAAGGGATGGCGCGCTTCCTCGCGTCGCTGGATACGGCGTCTCGTAAGATCCCGTGGCGCTTCAGCTTCGGCGGCGGCGGGGGCTATCAGCATAGCATCGTTGCAAGTCGTAACGTAGTTACGGAATTCTCGGAGTTCCGGTTCATCCCCTACCAGAGGCCGGAACGCGACTCGCTCCTTGCCCTCGCGCCCGCCGCGAGCAGGGAGCGCCTGCGTACGGGTCTCGACGCGGGGCTCGCCACCGGTGGCGCCGTGGTGGAGCTCGCAGGCGGACGAATGGCGGCGTTCCCCCTCGATCTCCAGAGCGCGGGCAACGACCCCGCCTCCTGGCAGGAGCGTCGCCGGCGGTGGGAGGCGCGCCTGATCCGCGAGCACGCCACCCGGGCGCTGGAGCGTCTTCCGCGGCCGGACGGGGTCGTCGTCGCCGGAGACTTCAACCTCGTGGCCACCGACTCGGCCCTCCGCATCCTGCTCGCGCCCGGGCTCGCGCCCGGCCTCGAGCCCATGCGCGTGGCGGACGCCCGCCAACTCGACGGGCGGACGGCGGCGACGTGGGACGCCGGCCGCGGTCCGTTCACACCCGGGCGCCTCGACTGGTTCCTCTACGGCGGGGGCACGCTCGTGGTGCGCCGTTCCTTCGTCTTCGACGCGCGCGACCTGAGCGACCGCTGGCTCGCCGCGCACGGCCTCCGGCGCGACGACACGGATCGCGCCTCGGATCACATGCCGATCGTCGTCGACTTCGACTGGCGGCGGTGAGCCGCCGGGCGCTGGCGTACAACCTGCGCCCTGCGCCGGCATGATCGCCCTCCTGCTCCTCGCCCAGGTCGTCACCGCGGGCAGCGACAGCGCGCGCGCCCGCGAGATCTCGCGTGTCCGCCCGGACAGCGCCCGCGGCGCCGCCGCGGCGACCGCCCGCGACCCGCTCGTCCCCAGCTACGCGACCGAGACGCTCCGCGCGCTCGTCGCGCGCGCCGCGCAGTGGAACCGCGTCGTGCCCGCGTCGCTGCAGAGCTACCGCGCGCGCCTCGAGAGCGAGACGGCGCTCATCGTCCGCCGCGCCGGCGGCGGCGAGGTGGCCGCGCAGCTCGAGCAGACGGTGAGCCGCGCGCGCTGGCTTCGTACGGGCGACTACGAGCAGCGCGTCGTCGGCTACCGATCGCAGCAGGTGAGCCTCAACATCTCCACGCTGAGCTTCTGGCAGCAGGCGTGGACGGTGCCCGTCCTCTACGGCAACCGCATCGCGCTGCTCTTCGGTCGCGACACGACCGCGCGGCGCGACCCGGCGCGCGCGCGGCGCGCGTTCGCCGTGCACCCGCTCGCGGAGGACCGCGACCGGCTCTACCGGTTCAGCGGCGGCGACACCGTCATCACGCTCCAGTTCCAGGGGCGCACGATCCCCATCGTGCGCGTGCACGTCGAGCCGCGCGACAGCCTCCGCGAGCGCTGGGTGGCGTTCCAGGGGGAGCTCGACCTCGACGCGCAGCGCGGGCACCTCGTGCGCATGCGCGGCAGCTTCGTGCGCGTCGGCGGCAACGAGTCCTGGCGCCGCGGCTCGCGCCTCGCGACGCTCGTCGCCTACGTGGAGTTCGTCAACAAGGAGATCGAGGGCGAGTACTGGCTCCCCGCCTACCAGCGCATCGAGGCGCAGGCCGCCGTTCCGCTGCTGGGCGACGAGCGGTCGGTCATGCGGGTCGTCACGCGCTTCGTGGACTACCAGCTCAACGACACGACCGTCACCACGGTCGCGGCCGACTCGCTCGGCCGCGCGGCCGACACGCTCCTGGCGCGGCCGCACCGCCTCGTCGTGTCGTCTCCCACCGCGCTCGACCGCTTCGACGACTGGGGGCCCTCGCTCGGCGCGATCACCGAGGGGACGCACTCGGACGACTTCGCCGACCTCGGGCCGGACGTGTGGCGCACCGCCGGCGCGCCGACGCTGGGGCTGCGCACCGAGCGCACCGCGGAGTTCGCGCACTTCTCGCGCGTCGAGGGGGTGTACACGGGGCTCGGGCTCGCGCTGCGCTTCCGCGACGCCCTCCCGAACGCGCGCGCCTACGCGAACGCCGGCTGGGCGTGGTCGGAGCGGACGCTGCGCGGCCGCGTCGGCTTCGAGCGGCGGCTCGGACGCACGACGTGGGGCGTGCGCGCGGGCCGCACGCTCGACGTGACGAACGACTTCGCGAGCCCGATGGACAGCGGCCCGAGCATCTTCTCGCTGCTGAGCGCGTACGACGACTACGACTACGTGGACCGCTACGCGGCCGCCTACACGATCGCGCGCTCGTACGGGGCGACGCGCCGCAGCTCGCTCCTGCGCGCGGAGCTCGCCGCCGTGAGCGACCAGTACCGGCCGCGCGCGGTGGAGACGGCCCTCGTCGGCGGCGACTCGCTGCGCGAGAACCGCGGCGTGCTCGAGGGCGAGTACGCGCGGCTGGTGCTCGCGGCGCAGTACCACCCGGAGGTGACGGGCGAGTTCCTGCAGACGGGGCAGGGCGCGATGCTGCGCTACGAGGGGGGCGCGGGGGACCTCGACTACCACCGCGCGGAGGTGCGCCTCACGGCGCGCCGCAACTGGCGCCGCGTCACGCTCGCGAGCCGCCTCGACGCGGGGATCGTCGTGCCGGGGCCCGGCGGCGTGATCCCCCCGCAGCAGCTCTTCGAGCTCGGCGAGGGGCAGAACCTCCCGGGCTACGACTACAAGGAGTTCGGCGGCGACCGCGCCGCGGTGCTGCGCGGGCTCGCGATGTACAACCTCCCCTTCCTGCGCGCGCCCATCCGCGCGGGCTCGATCTACCTGCCGAGCATCGCCCCGGCGATCTACACGTCGCTGCAGAGCGGCTGGGCGGACGCCGGCACGGACGCCGCGCGGCGCGCCCTGCGCGCGCTCGGCACCGTGCCGGGCGACGACCCGCTGCCGGGCGCCGAGCCCGTCCCCGTCTCCGTGCCGACGGACGGCATCCGCGCGAGCGTGGAGGCCGGCCTGCGCTTCTTCGGCGGCGCGGTTGGCGTCGGCGTGGCGCGGCCGGTGGATCGCGCCGGGAAGTGGCGGGTGCGGTGGACGTTCGCGCAGGAGCTGTGACCGGCCGTCAGAACTCGCCCAGCATCCCGATCTCCACCTCCAGCTCGTGCCCGAACTTGTCCTTCACCGACTTCTGGGCGAAGGCGATGAGCTCGCGCACGTCCTTCGCGGTCGCGTGGCCGAGGTTCACCATGATGTTCGCGTGGATGTGCGAGATCTGCGCGTCGCCGACGCGGTGGCCCTTGAGGCCGCACTGGTCGATGAGGCGTCCCGCGCCGATCCCCTCGATCTTCTTGAAGATCGAGCCCGCGCTCGGGTGATACTGGAGCCACGGGTGCTTGCCGCCGCGCCACGACAGGTTCTCCTGCATGATGCGGTGCATGATCGCGGGGTCCTTCCGCTCGAGCTTGAAGGTCGCGCTCAGCACGATGTCGCGCCGGTGGTGGAACACCGAGTCGTCGTAGCCGAACTTCACGTAGTCGGGGCCGACGCTCTTGCGCTCGTTCTCCTCCGAGAGGATCTCGCACGACTCGAACACTTCGGCGATGAACATCGTGCGCTCGCGCTCCGGCGCGGGCGAGAGGAAGTGCAGGTTCTGCCAGAGCGCGCCGCCGACGGTGCTCGGAATGCCGACGTAGTGTTCGAGCCCCGACCAGCCGCGCTGCACGGCCTCGTAGATGAGGTCGGGCGCGATGACCATCCCGCTCTCCACCCAGAGGTGCCCGTCGCCCTCGAAGCGGAAGTGGTGCGACGTGTTGCGGATGACGAGGCCGCGGAATCCCCTGTCCGCGATCAGCACGTTGGCGCCGAGGCCGAGGACGTGGTGCGGGACGCCGAGCTCGCGCGCGGCGAGGACTGCGGACGCGAGCTCGTCGGCCGAGGTGGACTCGAAGAAGAGGTCGGCGGTGCCCCCGATCTTGAACGTCGTGTAGGGCCCGAGGACCTCGCCGCGCCTGGCGCGGGGGCCGAGCCGAGATGCGAGCTCGTCGAGAGCGGACGCCGTCATGGTGCCGACTTGCGAGGTAGCCATAGGTCCTGAGGTAATTGCCGACGCATCGGGCCGTTCCCGGCGCGCGCCGTGCCGTGGAACAAGAACCTTACCACGGCGGCGGACCCTCCCTGTAAGGTTGAAGGTAAGAGACGAGCCCGGCCGCGTGATCCGCGGCCGTCTTACAATCGGAGCGAGAACGAATGCGAGAGATCGGACGGGCTCTGCGGCTCCTCCTCGGCGTGCTGGCGCTCGCGGCGTCCGCGGCGCCGGCGGGGGCGCAGCGGGAGCTGCTCAAGAAGACCATCCAGCGGCGCGTGCTGCCGAACGGGCTCGAGGTCATCGTGGTGGAGAACCACGGCGTCCCGCTGGCGACGGTCGAGATCGACGTGAAGAACGGCGCGTTCACGCAGACCCCGGAGTACGAGGGGCTCGCGCACATGTTCGAGCACATGTTCTTCAAGGGGAACCGCGAGTACCCGCACCCGTCGCTCTTCCTCGACCGCGCGAGCGAGCTCGGCGCGGTGTTCAACGGGACGACGCGCGAGGAGGTCGTGAACTACTACCTCACCGTGCCGGCCGACAGCGTGGACGGCGCGGTGCGCTTCATCGCCGCGGCCGTGAAGGCGCCCATCTTCCCCGAGGAGGAGCTCGCGCGCGAGAAGGAGGTCGTGCTCGGCGAGTACGACCGCCAGGAGTCGAACCCGTTCTTCGGGCTCACGACGGAGATGGGCAAGCGCCTGTATCCGGGGCAGTGGAGCCGCAAGAACACGATCGGCGACCGGCAGGTGCTGCGGACCGTGACGCGCGCGAAGATGCAGGAGATCCAGAAGAAGTACTACGTCCCCAACAACACCGCGCTCATCGTCGCGGGCGACGTGGACCCGGCGCGCGTGTTCGCCGAGGCCGAGCGGGCACTGGGGGACTGGAAGCGCGGGGCGGACCCGTTCAAGGCGGACCCGATCCCCCAGATCCCCGCGCTCTCGAAGAGCGAGGCGGTGATCTCGGAGAGCCCGGTGGGCGCGGTGACGGTGCTCATCCAGTGGCAGGGACCGAGCGTCGGGCGGGACCCGGGCGCGACGTACGCGGCGGACGTGTTCTCGGATGCGCTGAACATCCCGACGTCGGCGTTCCAGCAGCGGCTGGTGGACAGCGGGCTGTGGCAGGGGGTCGGGGTCAACTACTACACGCTGAACAACGTCGGGCCGATCACGATCAGCGGGCAGACGACGCCGGAGAAGCTCAAGGCGGCGCTGGCGGCGCTGTACACGGAGATCGAGAAGCTCGACGACCCGAACTACTTCTCGGCGGAGGCGCTCGAGCAGGTGAAGGCGCACCGCACCGTGGACTCGGCGTTCGGCCGAGAGCGGACGAGCGGGTTCGCGCACACCATCGGCTTCTGGTGGTCGGTGGCGAGCCTGGAATACTACATGGGCTACGTGGACAACATGGCGAGGCAGACGCCGCGAGACCTTCAGGTGTACGCGGAGCGGTACATCGTCGGGAAGCCGCACATCACGGGCGTGCTGATCCATCCGGAGGCGCGGCGGGCGCTGCGGCTGACGGAGGCGGACGTGCTTCGCGAGGGGGTACGGCCGTGACTGCGAGCCATGAGGCATGGGGCGTGGGGCACAGGAGGCTGACGAGAGCGATGACGCGCTTCGTAAACAGCGCCGTCATTCTGAG
>JBJMNJ010000349.1:0-2942 GCA_045804325.1 Gemmatimonadaceae bacterium | reverse complement strand
GGCGGTGGGCGGGCGCGCCGCCTACCGCATACGCGCGCTGCGCCCGGGCCAGCCGCCGCCGAAGGCCGAGTGGCGCCGCAGCTTCATGGGGGCGGGGATGAGTTTCCGCGCCCTCGCGCCGGTCTACTCGCTCGTCTGGGTGGACGCGGAGAACTTCGACGTGCTCCGCTACGAGCAGCACCTCGTCGCGCCGTTCGAGTTCGACAGCCCGCGCGCGTTCGGCGCGTTCGGCCCCTCGCGCCACATCAAGTACACCAGGCAGGACTACGCCGTGACCTTCCGCCGCCAGGCGTTCAAAGACCCCGAGCAGACGCTGCTCGTGCCCGACGCGGCCGAGTGGCTGTTCGTCCTGGAGGGCGCCCGGCACCCGCGCCTGCGCGCCACGATTCGCTTCACGGACTACCGCCGCTACCGCTCGGACGTGAAGGTCATCGAAGAGACGGAGCCCGGCCGTTGACGCGCGAGGCGGGGATGGAAGTAAAAAGGCAGAAGGCAAAAGGTAAAAGTGAAGAGGGGAGCTTTAAATTAAAGTTCCGCGCGCGGAGCGCCTCCTCACTTTTGCCCTTTGCCTTTTGCCTTTTGCCTTTTGCCTTCCTGCTGGGGCTGATGCCCGGCGTGCCTTCCGCGCGGAGGGAGGCGGCCGCGCCCGCGCCGCTGGGCGAGGCGGAGGCCGACGAGGTTCTGCTGCGCGCGGCGCGTGCGGCGCTCGGCGGGCGCGAGGGCGCGGTCGTCGTGCTCGACGCGCGGACGGGGCGCGTGCGCGCGCTCGCGGGCGGCCGCGCCGTCTTCGAGGAGGCGACGCCGCCCGGCTCGGCCGTCAAGCCCTTCACGATGCTCGCGGCGCTGCGCTCGGGCTCGCTCGACGTGGACGAGCGGCACCGCTGCCGCGTCAACTACAGCCGGCACGACTTCCATATAGCCTGCTCGCACCCACGCTACCGCACGTCCTTCGGCCCCGCGCAGGCGCTCGCCAACTCCTGCAACTACTACTTCGCGAAAACGGCCGAGTCGCTCGACCCCGACGCCTACCGGCGCACGCTCTCCGAGTTCGGCTTCGGCGCGCGCACCGGCGGGGGCGACGAGCGCGAGGCGCCGGGGCTTCTGCCGCGCGACACGCCGGGCGTCGCCGAGATGCTGGGCGAGAGCGAGCAGTTGCGTGTGACGCCCGCTCAACTCGCCTCCGGATACGCGGCGCTCTTCAACGGCGGGGTGCTGCTCGCGCCGCGCCCCGGTCGCGCCGAGGGCTTCACGCCGACCGTGCGCGCGCGTCTGGAGGTGGCGCCCGAGCACCGCGCGCTGCTGCTCGCGGGGATGCGCGGCGCCGTCGCCTACGGCACCGCCTCGGGCGCGGGACTCTCGACGCTGCCCGTCTACGTCTTCGGCAAGACGGGCACCTCGACCCCGCAGGACGGCTGGCGCTCGCAGGGCTGGTTCGTCGGCTTCGCCGCGGGCGAGGGCGACGCGGGCGCCTCCGGCGAAGACTCTTCAACTCGCGCCGTCGCGGACGTGCCCGCCGAGAGCGTGAGGCTCACGGTGCTCGTCTTCCTCAAGCGCTCGCGCGGCTCGGAGGCGGCGTCGGCCGCGCGCACCGTCTTCGAGGCTTACGCGCGCACGCTCGGCCTGACGCGGAACTCACAGCTCGCGGGAAGTTCCGACGACGATGACGCTCGGGGGGCGCCGCTCTCAAACTCGAACGCGGAAGGCGGGGGGCGTGCGGTGCGCGTGCGCCTGACGCGCGAGGACGCGACCGCGTCGCTCGCGCTCGAAGACTACGTCTTCGGCGTGCTGGCGGCCGAGGGGAGCGTCGAGTCCGAGCCGGAGGCGCTCAAGGCTCTGGCCGTCGCCGCGCGCACCTACGCGGTCGGGAATTTGCGCCGCCACGCGCGCGACCACTTCGACCTCTGCGACACGACTCACTGCCAGCGCTTCGTGCCCGTCCGCGACGAGTCGGTGCGCCCCGACTTCTACGAGATGGCGCACCGCGCCGTGCGCGAGACGGCGGGCGAAGTCCTGCGCGACCCCTCGGGCAAAGTCGCCGAGAGCTACTTCAGCGCCGCGTGCGGCGGCGCGACGGCCGACGTCTCGAAGCTGTGGGGCGTGGCGCGCGCGCCCGTCTACCTGCGCGGCGGGCGCGACGAAGCCTGCGCGGGCGTGGCCGAGCGTTGGACGGACGTCGTCACGGCCGCGCAGCTCGCGAGGGCCTTGCGCGCCGACGAGCGCAGCGACGTGGGCGAGCGCGTGGAGGGCGTGCGGGTCGTGCGGCGCGACCGCACGGGGCGCGCCGAGATGGTCGAGGTCGTGGGCGCGCGCCGCCGCACCTTGCGCGGGTGGGACTTCAAAATCATCGTCGGGCGCACCCTCGGCTGGAGCGTCCTCAAAAGCTCGCGCTTCGAGGTGACGCGCGCCGGCTCGTCCTTCGTCTTCCGCGGGACGGGCTTCGGGCACGGGCTGGGGCTGTGCCAGGCGGGCGCGCACGTCTCGGCCGGCCGCGGCGCGTCCTACCGGCAGATACTTGGGCGTTACTTCCCCGGCGCCTCGGTCGGGGAGCTGCGGGGCGAGGATTTCGGGTCGCGGGTTGTGGAGAATGCCGCCGTCGAAAATCTTCCCGCGCACGACCCGCCGCCGGTGGCCGTGTCAGAGCCGCCCGCGGTGGCGGGCGGGTCGGCGCTGCGTCTGACGGGTCTTTATCGAGGCAGGAACCCGCCCGCTACCGCAGGCGGCGCTGACCGTGGTCAACTTCGGAGCGAGCATTTTCGTCTGAGCTACCCGGCGCGGGTGGGGCGGGGCGAGGCGGGGGGGCTTTTGCGCACGCTCGAAGCGGCGTACGCGGACATGGCGCGGCGGCTTGAGAGTGCGGGCGTCGGGGCGAGCGTCCCGGCCGTCGAGGTCAGGGTGTACGAGACGACGGGGGAGTTCGTCGGCGCGACGGGGCGGCCGGCGTG
>JBJMNJ010000348.1:0-3477 GCA_045804325.1 Gemmatimonadaceae bacterium | reverse complement strand
CCTCGTAGCCGAAGCGGGCGCGCAGCGTCTCTCGCGCGTTCTCCAGGTGTGACTGATCCACGTTCGAAATCTAGCGCAGCAGAGTGGCTGTCGTCGTACCGAGGGCCGACGCGGGAGCGCAATCGGCGGCGGTCGCGGCCGACTGCCGCTCTACCTACACCGCGCGGGCGAAATGGCCCCGCGTGAACGCTCCATCGAAGAGGTCGCGCACCACAGGGGCGGCGACGCCCTCGCCGAGGGCCACGCGGTCGAGCGCGGCACGGTAGCGGGCGACGATCTCCGACACCGGGTCGCCGGCGACGTTGAACACGAGGTGGTAGCCGCGGATCCCGGCCGCCCAGAGGCGCGACAGGAACTCCGCGCCGTCCACCGGGCGCGAGTGCAGGAGCCGGTTGCGGCACGCCGAGTCCGTCGCCACGGGGAAGGTGTACCCTGCCGGGTCCGTGAGCTCGACGTTCGGGTGCTTCTTCACGCACAGGTCGCGGCAGGTGGTGGCCACCCGGTCGAACGCGGCGGACAGCACGCAGTGCTCGATGGTCATCCCCTCGGGCCGGCCGTAGACGAACGCGTCGAAGCCGGCGCCCTCCCACGGACGCACCAGCGTCGCCATCTCGTCCGCCGTGAGCTCGACCGAGAGCACCGTGCGGCGCGCTCCGAGCCGGAAGAGCTCGGCCGCCGTGTGCTCGTTGAAGCAGTTCACGGCGTAGTCGGCCACGACGTCGCGGCCGGCGCGCCCGAGCTCGGCGACGATCCCGAGGTGGCCGGAGAGCATCGGAAGCCCGAGGTCGAGCCACTTCTGAAGGGCTGGCCGCTCCTCCGGCCGCACGATGGTCGGCGTGCGGAGGCGGAGCGCCACGCCCTGCGCGGCCAGCTCCTCGGCCAGGGCACGGACGCGGGCCACCGGGGGGAGCGGGTGACGGATGAAGGGGTCGAGGACGATCTCGGTCGCACCCGCGGCGGCCGCGGCGCGGGCGTCGTCGAGGCTGTAGACGCTCGCGACGAGGGAGCCGCGCTCGGCGCGGACGTCGTCGGCGTGCACGGTGCCCCGGGGGCCCCCCCCCGAGATCGAACTTACGACCGCCTCGGCCTCCGAGCGCAAGCGATTCGCCGCGCCGACGACCGAAGTCTCGCGTGGCGCAGCCGGGAGGGCGGCGACCGCCTCCTCGATCCTCAGGCGCCGCTCGGCCTTCCTCGCGTGCTCGGCCCAGTCGCGCCGGAGGGTGAGCTGCTCCACGGCCGCCTGGCGCAGGTGGTTCAGCTCGCTCACGGGGAGGAAGAGCCCCGGCTGCAGACCGGAGTCGTCGATGCCGGCGAGCGCGAACGGCGTGTCGCCGAGGCGGCCGAGCTGGTCGCGGAGCTGCTGACGGTCCAGCGCGCGCTTGGACGCGGGCGCCAGCGTGATCTCGCTCCGCGCGTCCACCGTCTCGCCGTCGGCCGAGAAGACGACCTTGAGCGGCGAGCCGGCATGGCCGAACACGCGCGCATCGAGGCGGGTCTTGCGGGCGCGCGCAGGCGCCGGGAGCGCGGCGAAGCTGGCGCGCGCGCGCTCGAGGAGCTGCGCGTCCGAGCTGCGCACGACGCGCCACCCGGCCGCGACGCGCGTCGGGGTCTTCACGGCCTGGCGGACGACGCCTTCCCGGCTGGACACGGTGCGCACCTGCGACACGGCGAAGCCGGTGCCCTTCACCGTCAGCCCCTCGGGCGGCTCGAAGCCCAGCCCGTCGCCCACGGCGACCGGAGTGCTCACGTCGATGAGCAGCTCCCCTCTCTCGTGACCGACGACGAACCCCAGCTCCAGCCCGCGGTTGTCGGGCTGCGTTCGAGTGATGTACGAGCGGCCCGCGCGGCCGCCATACATGCCGCCGGTGAAGCCGCGGCTGAAGATCTGGACGAGCGGCTGGACCTCCTCGGGCGTCGCGGCGACGGGCTCACCGCGGGCGACCCGGTCGAGCCACTCGCGGTAGGACCTGGTCACCGTGGCCACGTACTCCGGCTTCTTCTTGCGACCCTCGACCTTGAGGCAGCCCACGCCGAGCTCCGCGATGGCGTCGAGGTGCTCGTGGGCGCCGAGGTCCTTCGCGGAGATCAGGTAGCCTTGGTCGAGCTCTGCGCCGGTGGCCTTGTCCGCCAGCACGTAGTCCTTCCGGCACGACTGCGCGCACGAGCCGCGGTTGGCCGAGCGCTCCGAGATCATCCCGGACATGTAGCACTGGCCGGAGTACGAGATGCAGAGCGCCCCGTGCACGAACGTCTCGAGACCCAGGTCCGGCACCGCGTCGCGGATCGCGCGGATGTCCTCGAGCGTGTTCTCGCGGGCGAGCACGACGCGCTCGATCCCGATCTCCTTCATGACCAGGGCGCCGGAGGCGTCGTGCACCGTCATCTGCGTCGAGCCGTGGATCTCGAGCGCGGGATAAACCTTCTGGATGAGCCGCACGAGGCCGACGTCCTGAACGATGCAGGCGTCGATGCCGCGGTCCACGCACTCGCCGAGAAACTCGAGGGCGTCCGCGAGCTCGGCGGGCTTCACCAGGACGTTGAGCGTCAGGTAGATCCGGCGGCCGCGGCTGTGCGCCAGCGCGCACGCCTGCTCGAGCTCGTCGAGCGAGAGCTGCGCGCCGTCGTCACGCGCGTTGAAGCGCTCGGCGCCGAGGTAGATGGCGTCGGCCCCGTTGGCGACGGCGGCGCGGACGGCGTCCAGCGTGCCGGCCGGGGCGAGGAGCTCGGGAATGGGCTTGCGAGTCATAAGCCCCTCAATCTAACGCACATGCAACGTTCGTTGCAGTGTGCGACGCTAGTCCGATTGGCGCTTCTTCGGCAGCAGCCTCAGGAGGAGCGCGGCGGCGAGGAACGCGATCCCGGCCCAGCGAACCTCGGACAGGTCCTCGCGGACGCCGTACGCGAAGACCAGCAGACCGACGAGGAGCAGCACGACCTTGATGATCGTGAGCCGTGTCATCCGCCCCGCTCCCGGCGCTGCACGAAACGCCGCACCCCGGCGCGAAAATCCTCGGTCGCCCGCGCCTCGACGTTGGTCGCGATGCCCTCGCCGATGCCCTCGTCGAAGCCGAGCCCGTCGAGCCGGTAGAACAGCGACTTCGTGAGCCCGAGCGCCTCGCGCGGGGTCTTGGCGAGAGCCGCGAGCACGGCATTCACATCGGACTCGAACGACGCGCCCGGCAGCACGCGGCTCACGAGGCCGACGCGCTGCGCCTCCGCCGCGTCGATGTGCCGCGCGGTCAGGACGAGGTCGGCCGCGACCTTCTCGCCCACCGAGCGGCGGAGCATCGTCATCACCATGGCGGGCACGAAGCCGACGCGCACCTCCGGGTAGCCGAACTGCGCATCCTCGTGCGCGAGCACGACGTCGCAGGCGTTCGCGAGCCCCGCGCCGCCCGCGAGCGCGCGCCCGCGCACGGCCGCCACCACGGGCTTGCTCATCTTGCGAATCAGCAGGAACACCAGCCCGAGCGCCTC
>JBJMNJ010000347.1:0-3803 GCA_045804325.1 Gemmatimonadaceae bacterium | reverse complement strand
GCGCAACATCGTCGACATCCTGCGCGGCGCGAAGCCGGAGATCCGGACGTTCTAGATGGTCACCGACGTCGACACGGCCGCCGGCCCCGAGATCGTCCGCGCGATCGGCATCGTGCTGGCCGCGGCGCTCGCCGCGTTCGCGATCCTCGGCCCGACCGCGCGTGGGCGCGCGTGGGCGATGGTCGCGGCGCTGGGCATCACCCCGGTCCTGCTCGTGCTCTCGATCTGGGACACGCCACAGCTCGACCGCGTGCGCGCGCACGCGCTGGTCGCGCTCGCCGGTGGCGCGATCCTCGCCGCGCTCGTCGTGATCCCGCTCGCGCTGCTGTTCGCGCGCCGCCCGGCGGCGTTCGGCATCGTCGCACCGGCGGCGCTGCCGTTCCGTGTGCCGGTCGAGGCGGGCGGCTCGACCGCGAACCTGCTCGTCCCGCTCTACCTCGTCGTCGCGGGCGGGGCGCTCGCGTGGGCGATACCGCGGATCCGCGACGGCGAGCGCTATGACCCGCCGCGCTCCAACGGGGCGCTCGAATGGCTGCTCGCCGGAAGCGTCGTCCTCTACACGCTCCAGGCCGCCTACTCGACGTCGCTCGACAAGGCGCTCGAGCAGACCGTCTTCTTCTACGTGCCGTTCGCGCTGCTCTTCGCGATCCTCCGCGACGTCGAGTGGTCCCCCAAGCGGCTGCGGGTCGGCTTCTTCGTGCTGATCGGGCTGGCGCTCATCTTCACCGCGATCGGCTTCGTGGAGTACGCCACGCGGTCCCTGCTGCTCAACCCGAAGGTGATCGCGTCGAACGAGCTGGAGGAGTACTTCCGCGTCAACTCGCTGTTCTTCGATCCGAACATCTACGGGCGCTTCCTGGCGCTCGTGATGCTCGGGCTGGCCGCGGTGCTGTTGTGGGAGCGCCGCCCGCGCGCGGTGTGGCTCGCGACCGCCGGGCTCGCGGTGCTGTGGGGCGGGCTCGTGCTCACGCTGTCCCAGTCGAGCTTCGCGGCGCTGCTCGCGGGCCTGTGCGTGCTCGCCGCGCTGCGCTTCTCGTTCGCCAAGGTGCTCCCGGTCGCGGTCGCGGCGGTGGCGATCGGCTTGATCGTCGTGCTCGCGTTCCCGTCCAGCCTGCGGCTCGACCTCGGCGACTCGGAGTCGATCGACGACGCGACGTCCGGCCGCTACGAGCTGATGCGCGGCGGGGTCGACCTTGCGGGCGACCGGCCGCTGTGGGGATGGGGCTCGGGCTCGTTCGCGGAGGAGTACCTGGCGCACGGCTTCGGCGCTCGCAGCGACGCGGTCTCCGCCTCCCACACGATCCCGCTGACCGTCGGCGCCGAGCAGGGCTTCATCGGGCTCGCCGTCTACCTCGCGCTGCTGGTCGCGGCGCTCTCGCGGCTCCTCGGGCATGCGCGCGACGACCCTTACCGCGCGTTCGTGGCGGCGGGCTTCGTCGCGGTGATCGTCCATACGTGGCTCTACGCGGCGTTCCTCGAGGATCCCGTCACCTGGACCCTGCTCGCCGTCGGCGCGGTGCTCGCGCGCAAGCCGCGGAGCCGCCGCGCGTCAGTCGACGCGCTCGGAGCCGAGGCGCCCGGACTCGATCCCGAGCCGCTCCATCCGCTGCCACGCCGGGCCTAGATCCTCCGCGGCCGCGAGGTCGAACGTGAAGTCGGCCTGCGGCTCGGGGCCGGCGAGCGACCACAGCTCGGACTCCGGGTGACGCATGATCAGCGCGCCCGCCAGCGGGATCTGGTGAGGATCGAAGACCGCGATCGCGTGCGGCACACCGGGCAGCCGCATCCGCTTGGCCTGACGGTGGGCGACGACGCCGGCGAGCGTGGCGGAGAGCGGCACGCGCGGCGGCTCCACCGCGATCGCCGCGGGCGCGCCGAGGAGTTGCTCGATCGGCGCGCGCTGCGGCATCGCCTCCAGCCGCGCGGGGAGCAGGAGCAGCAGCAGGGGTCGCTCGCCGTCCACGCCGCCACGCCTCATCGGCGGCACGGTAGCCGCTTCAGCGCCGCGGGCGCGCGGTTGGAGGGACGAGACCGTGACGTCAGTTGGCGGAGCGCCACCGATACACCCGGTACCCCTCTTGGCGACCCGGCGGCATCCGCGCGATCCGGCGGATCTCCCCCGTGTCGGTGAAGCCGGCGCGCTCGGCCACGCGCCGCGACGGTGCGTTGTCGCGATGCGGCAGCACCTCGATCTCGCGCAGCCCGAGCACGCGGTGCGCCCAGTCGCGCAGCAGGACGACCGACCGCGCCGCGGCGCCCTTCCCACGACCGCCCGCGGCGAGCCAGTAGCCGATCTCCCCGCGCCCCTCGGCCACGTCCATCAGGCCGATCGTGCCGATCAGGCGGTCGGCGGCGTCCGCGATGGCGAGCACGCACCCGTGCCCGGCCGCCGCCTCGGTGGCGGCGATGGCCAGGAACTGCCGCGCGTCCTCGGGCGTGTACGGCGACGGCACCCGGGTCCAGCGGGGGATCTCCGGGTCCTGGCAGGCGGCGACGATGGCGGGGATGTCGGTCTCGCGCAGCGGGCGGACCGTGATGTCCCCGTCGGTGAGCGTCGGGGCGACGAGTCGCATCCGCACCAGTGTGACGGCCCTGTGCCACCATGCCCGGCCGTGCACCGCCCGTTCTCCCGCTACGTGTTCTGGAGCGCCGTCGCGAAGCTCGCCTGGACCCAGGTGGGCTACGGCGCGTTCCTCGCCGCGCTGCGCCGGCTGCGCGGCAACCCGCCGACCGCGCCGGCCGGTGAGATCGGCACGCCGCCGGTGTCGCTTATCATCGCCGCCTACGCCGAGGAGGCGGTGATCGCGGCCAAGGTCGCGAACGCGCTGGCGCTGGACTGGCCGCGCGACCGGCTGCAGGTGGTCGTGGCGGTCGACGGCGGCGCGGAGCCGGGGGCCGACGCGACGGCCGCGCGCGCCCGGGAGGCGGGCGCCGACATCGTGCTGGAGCTCCCGCGCGGCGGCAAGGTGCGCGCCCAGGACGCCGCCGTGGCCGCGTCGTCCGGCGAGCTGCTCGCGCTCTCGGACGCGAACTCGAGCTGGGAGCCCGACGCCCTGCGCGCGCTGCTCTCGCCGTTCGCCGATCCGGCCGTCGGCTACGTCTGCGGTCAGGTGCAGTTCGTCAACGAGGCCGGGACGAACCAGGAAGGGCTCTACTGGCGCTACGAGCTGTGGCTGCGCGCGAACGAGTCGGCGCTCGCGTCGATCACCGCGGGCAACGGCGCGATCTACGCGCTGCGCCGCACGACCTACCTCCACGTGGACGCGGTCATGGGCCACGACCTCTCGTTCCCGTTCAACGTCGTCAAGCGCGGCCACCGTGCGGTCTACGCGCCCGCGGCCCGCGCGACGGAGAAGATGGTCCCATCGATCGAGGGCGAGGGGGCGCGCAAGCGCCGCATGATGAGCCACGCGTGGGCGATCGTCCTGCGCGGCGGGCTGCTCTCGCCGAAGGGCTACTCGCCGCTGTACGCGCTGATGCTGCTGTCGCATCGCGTGCTGCGCTACGCCTCGCCGCTGCTGCACATCGCCGTCGCGGGCGCGACGCTCGCGCTGCTGCGCGAGGGTCCGGCGTACCGCGCGGCGGCGCTCGCCCAGCTCGGCCTGCTGGGCGCCGCGGCGGCGGGCGGCCGCGTCCGGTTGCGCCCGGCGCTGGTCGCCCGCTACTACGTGGCGACCACGGCCGCGCTCGGCGCCGGCCTCGACGACCACCTCCGCCACGGCACCCCCGCCGTGTGGGAGGCGGCGGAGGGGACGCGGTGAGCTACCGCGGCAAGCGGGCGCTCGACGTCGTCGTCGCCGCCT
>JBJMNJ010000346.1:0-9516 GCA_045804325.1 Gemmatimonadaceae bacterium | reverse complement strand
TCTTTGGTCTCTATGCGACGACCCATGACGCACGAGTCACGGCTCACGACCCGAACGCCCCCCATCCCCTCTCCCGCACGATCGCCCCGTGCTCGTCCAGCCGCGGCGGCGGCAGGCGCACCGAGCCCGGTACGCTCGGCGCCACGCCCGTGAGCGGCGACGCCTCGACCTCGCGCAGCACCTCGAGCACCGACTTCACGACGCCGCACGGCACTCCCGCGCGATCGAGCCGCGCGAGCCACTCCGCCGCCGGCCGCTCGCGGATTCTCGCGGCGACCGCCCCCACCACCCGCGCGCGCTCGGCGAGTCGTCCGGCGTTCGTCGCGAGGCGCTCGTCCGCGGCGAGCTCGGGGAGCTGCAGGGCGAGGGCGCAGGCGCGCCACTGCGGGTCGCTTCCCACCGCGACGACGATCGGCCGGTCGGCGGCGTCGAAGAGCTGGTAGGGGACGAGGTTCGCGTGCGCGTTCCCCCACCGCGCGGCGTCGCGGCCGGAGACGAGCGCATTCTGCGCGACGTTCACCAGCGCCGCGGCCGCGCTGTCGGCGAGCGAGACGAAGAGCCGGCGCGCCCCAGCCTCGGCGGGTCCCCGCGCCGCGCGACCCCGTGCGGCGAGCGCCGCGAGGACGGCGATGGCCGCGTCCTTCCCGGCGAGGATGTCGGCGAGCGCGACGCCCACCTTCATCGGCGCCCCGCCGGGCTCCCCCGTGATCGCCATCCATCCGCGCTCCGCCTGGACGACGAAGTCGTAGCCCGGCCGGGGGCTGTCCGGGCCGAAGCCGGTGATGGTGCACCAGACGAGCGCCGGGTGCCGGGCGAGCAGGGCGTCGGGGTCGAGGCCCCGGCGCTCCAGCGTGCCGCGCCGGAAGTTCTCGACCACCACGTCCGCATCCGCCGCCAGGCGCGCGACGAGCTCGCGGTCCTCCGGGCGGTCGAGGTCGAGGGCGACGCTGAGCTTGTTCCGGTTGACACTCAGATAGTAGGCGCTCTCGCCGCGCCCATCGAACGGCGGCCCCCACCCCCGGGTCTCGTCCCCGCCGTCCGGGCGCTCGACCTTCAGGACGTCGGCGCCGAGGTCTCCGAGGATCATGGTGGCGAGCGGGCCGGCGAGGACCCTCGTGAGATCGAGGACTCTCACCCCGGCGAGGAACGGCGTCGGTGGCGCCATGGTATAGCTATGATGTATATTGTCTGGTGCGTGAATCGACCCCGGCGCCGGCTGTTCCAGCCGGTCGGGGACCCGCGATCAGGACCCGCGCACTGTCGCGGGACGCTTGCATAGCTGTCGCAAAATCATATACTTACCGCGTTGAACGAGCGCTTCAATGGGGCCCGCCCCGCCGCGTCGTTCATCCGCCGGGGAGACTACTCCCCTTCTCAATTCGCCACGTGGACGGAGCGCCAATCGACATGGTGGAAAAGGCTCAGGCGACTGATGTCACGTCTTCCGGAGACGAGGGGGCGCCGGCCGCCAGTCCGCCGCCGCGGCGCGGTCCCGGACACCGGGGCGCCGACGTGCGCGACACCATGGCCGAGATGGCGGCCCGCGCGCACGAGATCAGCCTCGAGGCCGGTAGCAAGATGGCCGGCGCGCTGCGCGACGTGGTGAACGCCGCCGCCGGTCTCGCCGACTTCGCGCTCGAGAGCGCGCGCGACCTCGTCCAGTACATGGTCCGCCGCGGCCAGATGACGCAGGACGACGCCGACAAGCTCCTCCGCGACGCCGAGGAGGCGGCGGCGAAGCGCCCCGGCGCACCGCCGCGGACGTCGACCCCCGCCGCGCCGTCGATCACGGTGTCGTACGCTCCCGTGGTCCCCAAGCCCGTCGCCGCCCCGCCGGCCGCCAGGGTGGCGCCGCCGGCGCCCCCCGCGCCCGCCGCCCCGGCTCCCGCGGGCAAGGTCGCGAAGCCGGTGGCCAGGAGCGCGGCGCCCGCCGCGCCCGCACCGCCCGCGGTGCCGCCGGCGGTCGCCAAGACCGCCGCGAAGCCGGTCGCGAAGACGGCGAAGCCCGCGGCCAAGGCGGCGAGCAAGCCGGCGGCGAAGGTCGCCGCGAAGCCGGCTGGCAAGGCGGCACCGAAGGCCGCGGCGAAGCCGGCCAAGCCCGCCGCGAAGGCGAGCAAGCCCGCGGCGAAGAAGGCGGCGACGAAGAGGCGCTAGGGCTCAGCGGGCCGGCGCGCCGCGGAAGTCGGCGAGCCACTCCAGCATGGCGCGAATGCCCTCGTGGTCCGCCACGAGGAACTCGGCGGCCGTGGCGGTCTCGGGGTCGTGGGCGACCCGGATCGTCACGGCCGCCGGCGCGTTCGCCCTGAGGTCGCGGAACGCGTCCTCGTCCGTCACGTCGTCCCCCGCGAACAGCAGCGAGGCGCCGGGCCCGAGCCCCTCCAGGTCCCGCGCGAGCTGCAGCGCCGCCGTGCCCTTGTGCACGCGCACGGCCGGCCGGAGCTCGTAGATCTTCTTTCCCTCGAAGAGCTTGAGCCCCTCGCGGGACGCCACCCGCTCGAGCGCGGCGCGGAGGCGCGGCTGTACGACGGGGTCCGCCTGTCTGTAATGAACGCTGAGCGTCCACGTCTTGTCCTCGAGACGCACCCCGGCGAGCCGCGCGGCGATCTCCTCCACCGCCCGCGCCGCGCGCGCCACGGACTGGCGATGCGCCGCGACGTCGGGGTGCACCGCGAGCTCGGCCCCGGGGCGCACGAGCTCCGCGCCGTGGTTGCCGATGACCACGAGCTCGTCGATCGGCACGAGGCGCCGCGCATCCCGCGCGCTCCGGCCGGTGATGACGGCGGCGTGCACGCCGGGGGCGCGCGCGAGGGTGGCGATCGCCGCCATCGCCTCCATGGACACCACCGTGTCCTCCGGCCGCTCGACGAGCGGCGCGAGCGTGCCGTCGATGTCGAGCATGACGACGAGCGGCGTGCCGCGCAGCCGCGGCCCGAGCACGGCCGGATCGGAGATGGGGATCGCGAGGTAGCTCACGCGGACGGTCCCCCGGCCCCCGCCGGCGCGTCGATGAGCTCGACCGCGCGCCCGAGGATCGCGTCGAGCCAGTCGAAGATCGTCGCGCCGCGGAGCCGCTCGCGCATGGCGTGCATCCGCTCGCGGCGCTCGGCCTCGGGCATGTCGAGCGCGACGCGGATGCACTCGGCGACGCCGTCCACGTTGAACGGGTTGATGAGCACGGCCCCCTCGATCTCCTCCGCGGCGCCGGCGAAGCGGCTCAGCAGCAGCACGCCCCGCTCGTCCACCTGGCAGGCCACGTACTCCTTCGCGACGAGGTTCATCCCGTCCTGGAGCGAGGAGACGAGACAGAGATCCCCGGCGCGGTAGATCGCCGCGAGGCTCGCGGCGTCCAGGTTGTCGTGCACGAGCACGATCGGCTGCCACGTCCGGGACCCGAATCGGTCGTTTATCCGCGCCACGGCCTCGAGGATGTCGCGCTCGAGGCGCGCGTAGGCGGGGATCGCGCTGCGCGACGGGACGGCCACGAAGTAGACGGTGAAGCGTCCGCGCAGCTCCGGAGACGTCTCCCACAGCGTCTCGAGCGCACTGAGGCGCTCCGGGATTCCCTTGGTGTAGTCTACGCGGTCCACGCACACGCCGAGGCGGCAGCTCGCGCATGCGTAGCGCGCGCGGAGCTCCGCGGCGAGCCGCTCCGCCTCCGGCGCGCGCGCGAGCGACTCGTACAGCTCCACGTCGATGCTGATGGGGAACGCGCCCACGTGCGTCTCGCGCCCCGCGGCGGCGACCGTGCGCTGCTCCACGTCCACCTCCACCTCCTCCGCGAGGAAGCGCGCGACGCAGTCGAGGAAGTTCTGGGCGTAGCGCTCCGTGTGGAACTCGAGCAGGTCGTTGCCGAGCATGCCGAGCAGTAGCTCGCGCGCGGCGGAGTGCGGGAGGAGCGCGAGCAGGTCCGGCGGCGGAAAGGGGATGTGCCAGAACTGGTGCACGAACAACCCCGGCTCGAGCTCGCGCGCGTAGCGCGGCGCGAGCGCGAAGTGGTAGTCCTGCACCCAGAGGAGCGGCCGCCCGGCCGTCTCCGCGCACCGCCGCGCCTCGTCCACCGCCGCCTCGGCGAACGTGCGGTTCACCGCCTGATAGCTCGCCCAGTGCTCCTCGCGAAACTCGAGGAACTGGACGAGCATGTGGCAGAGCGGCCAGAGCACGGCGTTGGAGAATCCGAGGTAGAAGCCGTCGAGGTCCGCCTCGTCGAGGAAGACGCGCCGCAGCACGTACGCGGGCTCCTCGGGCGGCACCCGCAGGCGACCGTCGGCGTCGCAGGTGTCGCGATCCGCGCTGCCGGAGCCCCAGGCCACCCACACGCCGCGCGTGCGGCGCATCGTCGGGTCGAGGGCCGAGACGAGCCCACCGGCGGGGCGACGCACCTCGACCCCGTCGGGGCCGGCGACGTGCTCGTACGGCTCGCGGTTGGACAGGACGATGAGCGTGCGGCCGGCGAGATGACGATCGAGCTCGGGCATGGGAGAGGGAATCGGGCAACGCGCGTGCCGCGAAGGGCGGCTCTCGGCCCTCCTCTCCCGGCGCACCCTTCACTGATGCCGCCGCGCTCGGTACCTTCTCGCCACCTTCACTCCCTCTCCCATGCGAGCAGCTCATCGTCTGACCGCGGCAGCGGCCGCGGCGCTCACCGTCGCCTGCGCGACCGCCGCGCCGGCGCCGAGCGCGTCCGACCGCGACGCAGCGCGCCGCGAGATCGACGCGATGATGTCGGCGGCCGCGCGGAACTGGACGCACGGCGACCTCGACGCCTTCGTCTCCGACTACATGCCCGGCGAGGGGACGACGTACATCGGCGGACAGAACCGGGTGCTGCGCGGGCCGGACGCCATCCGCGCCTCGTACGCGCCGCGCTTCGCGCCCGGCGCGGCGCGCGACTCGCTCTCGTTCGAGCGCACCGAGGTGGACCTCCTCGCCCCGGGCGTCGCGCACGTGATCTCGTTCTACAAGCTCACGCGCGGCGACTCGGTCACCGGCTACGGCCCCACGTCGCTCGTCATGCGCCGCGACGCGGACGGGCGCTGGCGGATCGTGCACGACCACTCGAGCTGACGGCGGGGATGCGAGAGGGCGCCGAGCGGGGCGCGGCACGCGCCGTCGTCGCGCGCGCGCCCGTGCGCGTGGACTTCGGCGGCGGCTGGACCGACGTCCCGCCGTACACCACGGAGCTCGGCGGCGCGGTCTGCAACATGGCCATCTCTCTCCGCGCGACCGTTCGGCTGACGAGCGAGGGAGGTCGCGCGGACGCCGCCGTCGGCATGCTCGGCGCCGACACGGCGCTCGCCGAGGCCGCCCTGCGACGGGCGGGGCTCGAGGGCGTGACGGCGACGCTGCGCAGCGACTTCCCCGTCGGCGCCGGACTCGGCGGCTCCTCGGCGGCGGGCGTCGCGGTGCAGGCGGCACTCGCGTGCTGGCGCGGCGAGGCCGTGGACCGCGACGCGCTCGCACAGCGCAGCCGCCAGGTGGAGGTGGAGGACCTCGGCATCGCCGGCGGTTACCAGGACCACTACGCCGCGGCGCACGGGGGCGCGCTCCTCATGGAGTTCACCGACCGCGTCTCGGTGCGGCGCCTTCCGCTCGCGCCCGCGGTGCGCGAGGCGCTCGCGCGCCGCTGCGTCGTGGCGTACACCGGGCAGTCGCGCATCTCGGGGGAGACCATCACCGCCGTGCTCGACGCGTACCGGGCGCGCGAGCCGCGCGTGACGGGCGCGCTCGCCCGGATGAAGGCGCTCGCTCGCGAGATGGCGGACGCGATCACACGGGAGAGCGTCGACGACCTCGGGGCGCTCGTGGGTGAGCACTGGGAGCACCAGCGCGCCCTGCACCACGGAATCACGACGGGGCGGATCGACGCGATGGTCGCCGCGGCCCGCGCCGCCGGCGCGCTCGGCTGCAAGGCGCTCGGCGCCTCCGGCGGCGGCTGCGTGCTCGTGATCGCGCGCGAGGGCGCCGTGCAGCCCGTCCGCGCGGCGGTGGGCGCGCTCGGCGAGCTGCTCGCGTTCGAGGTGGACGAGACCGGCGCCGTCGCCGCGGACGAGGAGCGCCGCGCGTGAGCGTCGCGCGCGGAGACGCGGTGGCGCTCACGAAGGCGCTCGTGCGCGTGGACTCGCGCAATCCCACGCTCGCCCCCGGCGCGCCGGGCGAGCTGCCCGTCGCGCGCCTGCTCGCCGAGGTGTTGCGCGACTGGGGGCTCGAGGTGGAGGTGACCGAGGCCGCGCCGGGCCGGCCGAACGTCGTCGCGCGCATCGGCGGGGGCGCCGGCCGCTCGCTCATGTTCAACGGCCACCTCGACGTCGTCGGCACCGACGGGATGTCCCACGCGCCCTTCGACGCGGAGGAGCGGGACGGACGCATCTACGGCCGAGGCAGCGCCGACATGAAGGCGGGCGTCGCGGCGATGTGTGCCGCGGCGGTGCGGGCGGCCGACCGCGGGCTCGCCGGCGAGGTCGTCATCACCGCGGTGTGCGACGAGGAGATGGAGAGCCTCGGCACGCGCGCCCTCGTGGCGTCCGGCGTTCGCGCGGACGCCGCCATCGTCACGGAGCCAACGCGCCTCGCGATCATGCCGGCGCACAAGGGCTTCGTGTGGTCGCGCGTCACCGTGCACGGGCGCGCGGCGCACGGCAGCCGCTACGACCTCGGCGTGGACGCGGTGCGGCTCGCGGCGCTCGTGCTCGCCGAGCTCGACGCGGTGGAGCGCGAGGAGCTCCCGCGGCGCACGCACCCGCTGCTCGGCCGCGCGTCGCTGCACGCGAGCGTCATCCAGGGCGGCGTCGGCTGGTCCACGTACCCCGAGCGCTGTGTGCTCGAGCTCGAGCGGCGCACCATTCCGGGGGAGCGTGCCGAGGAAGCCATCTCGGAGATTCGCGCGGCCTGCGAGCGCGTGCGTACGCGCCGGCCGGAACTCGCCGCCGACGTGGAGCTCTGCTTCGCCGCGGGACCGAGCGACGTCCCCGCGGACGCGCCCATCGTACGCGCGCTCGCCGCCGCGATCGCGGACCGGGGCGGGCCCGCACGCGTCGAGGGGATGAGCGCGTGGACGGACTGCGCCCACCTCAACGAGGCCGGCATCCCCGCCATCTGCTTCGGGCCCGGGGACATCGGCCTGGCGCACGCGGCCGAGGAATGGGTCGAGGTGCGGGAGATCGAGCGAGCGGCCGACGTTCTCGAGCGGTTGGCTCTGGAGTGGTGTCGCTGAACGCTACGGACCTGGCGGCCGGCATCGCTCGCGGCGGATCAGCCTACCGCGCTTCGTGCGCGCCACGCTTGAGGATCTCCTCGAGGGCGATCCCGAACCACGCGGTATAGCGCTCGGCTCGGCGTCGCAGGTCGTCGCGCACGGCCTCCAGCCCCATCCACTTCCACTCCGACACCTCCGCCGGATCCGGCACCGGGTCCTGCTCGCACCGCCCCACGAACACGTGATCGACCTCGTGCTCCGAGAGGCCGCCGCCGAGCTCGGCGCGGTAGGTGAAGCGGAAGGCGGAGCGCAGCGCGCACTCGAGCCCCATCTCCTCGCGCAGCCGGCGGCGGGCGGCGCCGAGCGGCGTCTCGTCGGGGCGCGGGTGGCCGCAGGCGGCGTTGGACCAGAGGCCGCCCGAGTGGTACTTCGCGAGCGCGCGGCGCTGGAGGAGCAGCGCGCCGCTCGCGTCGAAGAGGAAGACCGACACCGCGCGGTGCAGGCTCCCGTCCTCGTGGGCGCGCAGCTTCTCCTGCACGCCGACGGGCACGTCGTCGGCGTCCACGAGCACGACGTGCTCCTCTCGGGGGGGGCGGGTGGGGGCGGTCACGGGAGCAAGATGCGCCGGCGGCGTCGCCATGCGAAAGGCTGCGAGGACGAACGCGGCTGCGGCGCACGGGATGAGCGGCGACGTTATTGTTCCCGCGTGGGGCCCTCGGTCGTCAGACCTCGGCCCTCGGCCGCTGGATCGTAGGCCGAGGGCCGAGGGCCGAGGGCCGAAGACTTTCCGGGAGTCCCGCTTCGCATGGCGCAGTTCAGCCCCGCCCAGTACGACGCGCTCGAGCGCGCGATCACCGACCGCCGCCGCATCGCCGTCTACCGGCGCGGCACGGAGTACGTCGTCGTCCCCACCGCGCTGCGCCTGCGCGAGGGGCGCGAGCAGGTCGAGGCCGTGCACCCCACCACCGGCGAGCGTCTGACGCTCTTCGTGGACGAGATGGACTCCTTCGAGGTCGTGAAGTGAGCGGAGGCGGCAACGCGGCGGGCGAGGAGCTGCCGCTCGTCGCCGTGTTCGCGGACGAGTCCTGCCTCGGCAACGGCAAGCAGGGGGACAACCCCGGCGGCGCCGGCGTGCTCGTGGAGTATCGGCGGCCGAGCGGTGAGCTCGTGCGCCGCGACGTGTGGGTCTCCGAGCGGGCGACGACGAACAATCGCATGGCGCTCCGCTCGGCCATCGAGACCTTCCGCGCGCTCGGCGCGAAGGGCGGGCGCTTCTCGGTCGTCTTCACCAGCGACTCGCGCTACCTCATCGACGGGATGACGGACTGGGTGCACGGGTGGGCGGCGCGCGGGTGGGTCCGCAAGGGCGGCCCCATCGAGAACCTCGCCCTCTGGCGCGAGGCCGTGGAGGCCGCGCGGCCGCACCGCTGCGAGTGGCGCTGGGTGCGCGGGCACGCCGGGCACCCGCAGAACGAGTACGCGAACCACCTCGCGACGCGGGCCGCGGCGCAGCAGACGGCGTCGGACGGCCTCGTGGAGAGCGAGTTCGACCGGTGGCTCGCGGCGCAGCGCGCGAAGGGCGCGATGGCCAAGGCCCCGGACCCCT
Organism: Gemmatimonadaceae bacterium; assembly: GCA_045804325.1. Taxonomy (GTDB): domain Bacteria; phylum Gemmatimonadota; class Gemmatimonadetes; order Gemmatimonadales; family Gemmatimonadaceae; genus JBJMNJ01. Next base: position 718 of record JBJMNJ010000346.1, on the reverse strand, counting down.
TCCCCGAGCGCGCGAGCTTCCGCCCCTCGCGCGCCCTCCCCTACGCGCGGCCCGCGACCGCGGCCCTCTGAGCGGTCGCGCGGGACTACTGTCGGAGCACCCATGATCAAGACGATCTTCATCCTCCTCATCGGCCTCGCCGTCGGGTACTCCTACGGCTTCAGCGACGCCAAGAAGAACGACCGCACGATCTTCGCGCGCACCGTCGGCAAGGTGGGCGGCTCCACGCGAGGCAAGGTGGGCAACGACCTCGACGCACGCATGGATTCGCTCGACAAGCGGCGCTGACCGCCGCGTCGGCGCGTCCATCCGGACACGAATCCCCAACTGGTCCAACAGGTCATGGACGTCCTCGACCGCCTCTTCCGCCGGCTCGTGCAGAACATCCGCGCGGGGCACCCGCACTACCTGCGCGAGCCGTTCGGCGTGGGGGAGCTGTACCAGACGCTCGTCCCCTACCGCCACAACCGCGCGGAGCTCGGCATCGAGATGAACCAGGACTACGAGGCCGCGCTCATGCGGCTACTCTCCGGCGAGCGCGGCTACCTGACGGGCGACCCGGCGATGCAGCACGCGCTGAACGAGGCGATCGCCGGCCCGCACCCGGACACGACGCGCTATCGCGAGTTCGCCGAGTCGCGCGTCGCGCTGAACCAGGACGCGGCGAGCCGCGTCGAGGCGGCGCCGCCCTCCGCGCCCGCGCGCACCTCGCAGGGCG
>JBJMNJ010000345.1:0-3485 GCA_045804325.1 Gemmatimonadaceae bacterium | reverse complement strand
CTGTTCGGCGCGCCCGTGTTCGACGCGAGCACGGGGCGGCTCGACCTGAGGGACCGCGTGACGTTCACCATGGACCCGGTGGACGCGCGCGACTTCGACGACGCGCTGTCGTGGCGCCCGCTCGAGGGCGGAATGTGCGAGGTCGGCATCCACATCGCAGACGTCGCGCACTCCGTCCGCGCGGGCGGCTCGCTCGATGACGACGCGCGCGAGCGCGCGACCAGCGTCTATCTCGCCGGGGGCGTCGTGCCGATGCTGCCGCACGAGCTGTCCAGCGTCCTGTGCTCGCTCGTGCCGGGGCAGGGACGCTTCACCATGTCCGTGCTCGCCGAGATGGACGGCCGCGGGGGTGTCACCCGCTACCGTCTGGCCGAGGGCTTCATCGAGAGCCGCGCCCGCCTGTCCTATCAAAGCGGGCAGGCGATCCTCGACGGCGATGCCGCGGCACGGGCCGCCGTGCCCGCCGACGTCGTGCGCGGGCTGGGCGAGCTCGCGCGCCTCGCCGAGCGCCTGCGCGAGCGGCGCATGCGGCGGGGGGCGCTCGACCTCGACGTGTCCGAAACCAAGGCGATCGTCGACGACGCCGGCGTCCCGCTCGACATCGTACGGCGTGATCGGCTGGCCACCATGGAGCTGATCGAGGAGTTCATGTTGCTGGCCAACCTGCTGGTCGGCGAGGAAGCCGAGCGCAGGAACGGTCCGTTCCTGTTTCGCGTGCATCCGCCGCCGTCGCTCGCCAAGCTGGCGTCGCTCGAGGTGATGCTGCAGGCCCTGGGCCTGCCGCGCCTGGGCGGCGAGGGCGGGGTGGCCGAGGCGCTGGGCCGGCTCCTTGCCACGCAGCTGGCGCCCGAGAAGAGGCGCCTCCTGCACACGCTGGTCTTGCGCACGCTGGCGCGCGCGTCGTATTCCGAGAGCGATGCGGGGCACTTCGGCCTCGCCGCCCGCGGGTACTGTCACTTCACTTCGCCGATCCGCCGCTACCCGGACCTGTTCAACCACCGGCAGGTCAAGGAGTGGCTGGGACAGGGCACGTCCCGCGGCCCGGCGGAGGAGGAGGACGTCGCCGCGCTGGCGCTCCACACCAGCGGGCGCGAGCAGGCGGCGCAGGAAGCCGAGCGCGAATCGACGCGGGTCAAGGCGCTGCGTTTCGTGCAGGATCGGCTCGGCGAGGAGCACGCGGGCATCATCACGGGTGTCGTCCCGCCGGGCGTGTTCGTCGAGCTCGAGGATGTGCCGGTCGACGGCTTCGTCCGCGTCGGGTGGTGGATCGACGACGACTTCACCATGGACGAGGCCGGCGTGCGGCTGGTGGGCCGCCGCTCCCGGCGCAGGTTCACGCTCGGCGATCGCATCATGGTGCGGCTGGCGCGCGTCGACCTGGCCGCGCGCGAGCTGGAGCTGGCGCTGGTCGTGCCGCGCCCGGCTTCGGGCCGTGGGCGCGCGGGTGCGCCGCGAGGTGGTCGCAGGGCGAAGAAGCCGCGGGATCCGGCCGCACCGCGCAACGCGCGTTCGACCGGCAAGGCGAAGGACAAGGGCAAAGGGAGGAAACGCTGATGGCGAAACGTGGCAGCGAGAAGCGTGAGCACCCGCGGGTCGAGGCACGCCTCGCCATGCAGCTCGCGGAAGAGACGCTGGGCGAGGCCCTGGTCACGACGGAAAGCCTCAACATCAGCCGCGGCGGAGTCTATTGCGAGAGCTCGGAGTACCTCGCGCCGCTGTCGAAGGTGGCGCTCACCGTGATCCTGCCCGCGTTCGTCAAGGGCGGGCGCACGAGCATGCTGCGCACGGAGGGAGTCGTCGTGCGCTGCGAGGCGCTGCCGGCGCTGCGTGGCCGCAAGCGCTACCAGCTCGCGTGCTGCTTCACCGGGCTCGATGCCGACGCGCGCGCGCTGCTCGACCAGTTCGTCTCCTGGCGCGCGCTGCGCGGACGCGCCGCCGCGCTGGCCCGTGCGGCCGCCGGATCGGGCGTCCTGCGCAAGGTCGCCAAGCGCGCGAAGAAGGTTGTCCGCAAGAAGGTCGTCAAGAAGGCCGTCGCGAAGAAGGCCGCGCGTCCTGCCGTGAAGCGCGCCGCGCCGAAGAAGGCCGCGCGCCGCTCGACGCCGAAGAAGAAGTAGGAACCGCGTGGCGTTCGATCCGCTCGCGCTCGTGCGCCCGCACCTTGCGGCGCTCGCGCCGGGCGAGCCGCCGCCGCCGATCGACGAAGCCGCCGCAAGGCTCGACGCCAACGAGAACGCGCTCGGCCCCTCGCCGCGCGCACTCGCGGCGCTCGTCCACGCCGCGCAGTTCGCGCACCGCTACCCGGATTCGGGCGGGCTCCGCCTCAGGGAGCGCATTGCCGGGCTCGATGGCGTGACCCCGGAGCACGTGGCGCTCGGGGCCGGCTCGGACGGCTTGATCGAAAAGCTCGTGCACCTTCTGATCGGCCCCGGCGACGAGGTCGTGGCCGCGCACCCCTCGTTCGTCACCTATGCGCACGCGACGCGGCTGCATGGCGGGACCTTCGTCCCCGTGCCCGGCAACGGCATCGACCACGACCTGGACGCGATGCGTCGAGCGGTCACGCCGCGCACGAAGCTGCTCTTCGTCTGCGACCCGAACAACCCCACGGGCTCGCACCTGGCGCCCGGGGCGTTCGAGGGATTCCTCGCGCAGGTTCCGCTGCACGTCATGGTCGTCCTCGACGAGGCCTACCGCGAGTACGTCGAGGACGCTCCGGACACGCGTGCGCTGCTCGCGCTCGAACGTCCGCTGGTTCTCCTGCGCACCTTCTCGAAGATCCACGCCCTCGCCGGCCTGCGCATCGGCTACGTCATCGCGCGACCGGAGACCGCCGCGCTGTTCCGCCGCGTCGCCCTGACGTTCGACGTCAACGGGCCGGCGCAGGCCGCCGCGCTCGCGGCGCTGGACGACACCGCGCACGTCGAGTCGGTCCGGGCCTTTGCCCGCGCGGGGCGCGAAGCGCTTCACAAGGACCTCGGCGCGCTCGGGATCCGCACGTTTCCCTCGTTCACCAACTTCGTGCTCGCCGACTTCGGCCGGGATTGCCGGCCCCTCGTCCACGCGCTGCGCGAGCGCGGCGTGCTCGTGCGCGCGATGACGTCGTTCGGCATGGCGCCGGGGTTCGCCCGCATCGGCGTCGGCACGCCCGGCGAGCACGCGCGGCTGGTCGAGGCGTTGTCGGATCTCCTGCGCGGCGCGGCCTGATGGACCTCGTCTTCGCGCCCGCGCGCGCACTTGCGGGGACGGTGCGCGTGCCCGGCGACAAGAGCGTGACGCACCGCGCCTACCTGCTTGCCGCCGCCGCCGAGGGCACGACGCGCATCCGGGGCGCGAACGAGGGCGCCGATTGCCTGGCGACGCTCGCGGCGCTGACTGCGCTCGGCGTGCGCCACGTCCTCGAGGACGAGGGCGTGCTCGCGCTCACGGGTCGTCCCGACGGCTTCGATCCGCCGGCGCACGCGCTCGACCTCGGCAACTCGGGCACG
>JBJMNJ010000344.1:0-8754 GCA_045804325.1 Gemmatimonadaceae bacterium | reverse complement strand
TCACCTTCGCGCTGAACGACTCGTCCTGCCGCGAGCGGAAGCGCATGAGGAGCGAGAGCGTGATCACCGGCGTGGGCACGTCGAGGTCCATGGCCTCGACGATCGTCCAGCGCCCCTCGCCCGAGTCCCCGACGTAGCCCCTGATCCCGGACAGCTCGCCGTCCTTCTCGAACGCGCGCTCGGCCAGCTCGTTGAGCCACGAGCGCACGACGCTCCCCTGCTGCCAGAGGCCGGCGATGCGGTGCAGGTCGAGCTTGAAGTGCTTCGCGCCGTGCAGGATCTCGTACCCCTCGGCGTACGCCTGCATCATGCCGTACTCGATGCCGTTGTGGACCATCTTCACGTAGTGCCCGGCGCCGCTGGGGCCGACGTGCGCGTAGCCCTCGGGGCCCGGCGCGAGCGTGCGGAAGACGGGCTCGCAGCGCGCGAACGCTTCCTCGCTGCCGCCGATCATGAGACAGTAGCCGTTCTCGAGCCCCCACACGCCGCCGCTGGTCCCGGCGTCCACGAACTCGATGCCGCGCTCGCGCAGCAGCGCCGCGCGCCGCATGGTGTCCTTGAAGTTGGAGTTGCCGCCGTCGATCACGACGTCGCCCGGCGCGAGGCCGGGGATGAGTTTCGTGATCGTCTCGTCGACCGGCGCGCCGGCGGGCACCATCACCCACACGACGCGCGGCGCCTCGAGCGCGCCGGCGATCGCGTCCACGTCCGCCACGCCGCTCGCGCCCGTCATCTCGTAGCGCCGCACGACGTCCGGGTCGCGGTCGTACACCACGAGCTCGTGGCCGCCCTTCATGAGGCGCTCGACCATGTTCCCGCCCATCCGGCCGAGGCCGATCATCGCGAGGCGCATTTGCGGTATGGCTCCGTGTGCAGGAGAGTGTGTTCAGGGCCCTCGGCCCTCGGCCGAGATCATGCGCCGATCAGCACCGCCCGCGCCGGCGCGCCATCCAGCCCCACGAGCCGCAGCGGCAGACAGTAGAAGTCGTAGACACCGGGCGTCGGTTCCATGAGGCTCAGCCCCTCGACGATCACGACTCCCGCGCCGAGCAGCGTCTTGTGCGTGCGGTGGTGCCCGGACTTGTGCTGCTCGACCGAGTAGTAGTCCACGCCGACGAGCTCGACGCCGCTCTCCACGAGGTAGGCGGCGCCTTCCGGCGTGAGATAGGTGTAGTCGCGCACGAACTCCGGGCGCGCGAGGAGCGCGGAGTTCCGCGTGCGCAGCAGGACGCGCCGGTGCCCCTCGAGCTCGCGCTGGGCCGCCCGCAGGTGCGACGCGTCCACCGCCATGACGTCGTCGGGGAATGCGAGCAGCACCGCGGGCCCGATGAGTCGCTCGAGCGGGATCTCGTCCACCGGCTGGCCCGCGTCGTCGAAGTGCCGCACGGCGTCCACGTGCGTGCCCGAGTGCGAGCCGAGGCGCAGCTCCGAGACGTTCGCGCTCGCCCCCTTCGCGACCGACTGCTGGGCGGCGATGCGGATCTCGGGGTTGCCGGGGTAGACCACCCCGCCGTCGACGATGCCGATCGAGATGTCGTAGATGCGGCTCATGGGCGAGGCGGGTCGCGGGATGGAGACGCGCGGAAAGCTGGTCCGCGCGAATGCGGCGGGCAAGGCGGAACGGCCCTCGGCCCTCGGCCGAGGGCGGCATGGCGCCGCTGGTGCGAGGCGCGTTCAGGCGCGATCTTCCCGCGCCCCAGCCCTATCTCGGCATGCCCAAGGCGACCGCCGCCGCGCCCGTGCTCTCGGCGCGCGCGCTCAACCGCGCCACGCTCGCGCGACAGATGCTCCTCGAGCGCTCCGACCGCGACGCGCTCGCCGCCGTCGAGCGTCTCGCGGGGCTCCAGGCGCAGCTCCCCCGCCCGCCCTACGTCGGCCTGTGGTCGCGGCTCGCCGGCTTCGAGCGCGAGCACCTCACTCGCCTCGCGCTCGACCGCCGCGTGGCGCGCGGCACGCTCATGCGGGCGACGCTGCACCTCGTGAGCGCGGCGGACTACGGCTGGATGCGCGCCACCGTGCAGCCGTGCCTGGATGCCGCCAGGCGCAGCATCGCCGGCACGGCGCTGGACGCGATCGACCTCGAGCGCATCGTGCGCGACGCGCGCCGCGTCGTGGAGGAACGGCCGCGGTCCTTCGACGAGATCCGGAAGGCGCTCACCGCCCTCCACCCGGACGTCAACCGCTGGGCGATGGGCTACGCCGTGCGCTGCCGCCTGCCGCTCGTCCAGCTTCCCGCGGACGGGCAGGGCTGGGGGTGGCACGGGCAGGCCCCGTTCGGCTCGTCCACGTCCTGGCTCGGTCCGACGGCGGACGCGCCCGCGGACGCGCCCCGGCTCGCGCGCCGCTACCTGGCGGCGTTCGGTCCGGCGTCGGCGAGCGACTTCGGCGCGTGGTCCGGGCTGCGCGGCGCGCGCGAGCTGTTCGAGGGCCTGCGCGCCGACACCGTGGTCTTTCGGGACGAGCGCGGCCGCGAGCTGTTCGACCTTCCCGATGCGCCGCGCCCACCGGCCGAGCAGCCCGCGCCCGTGCGCTTCCTGCCGGAGTACGACAACGTCCTCCTCGCGCACGACGACCGCTCGCGCATCGTCGCGGAGCGGTTCCGCGCCCGGCTCATCGCGAAGAACCTGATCGTGCCGCCGGCGTTCCTCGTGGACGGCACGGTGGCGGGAACGTGGAAGCTCGCCGTGAAGCGCGGCACCGCCACCCTCGCGCTCACGCCGTTCGCGAAGCTCGGGCGCGACGCCCGGCGCGAGCTGACGGAGGAAGGCGAGCGGCTGGCGCGATTCGTCGAGCCGGAAGCGCGCGACCACGTGGTGGAGGTCGCGGCGCCGGCCTAGGCTACGGGACCCGGTCGATCACCCGATTGCGATCACCGGGGGTGTGAGCTCGGTCGCGGGGCATCGGGGCGGTATGCTGACGCAGCGGACCCACAACGTGTGCGTCCGGTCACACAGGTCGCCACCGCGAATCCGACGCTCGCCGCCGCCCGTGGCTGGCACGAGTCTCGCTCCTCCACGGCGCCGTCCGTATCGCGTCGGCGTCGGCCGCACTGGTCCGACGCCGGCGAGGCGCACGTCCCGCCCCGGCGCCGCGCCGCCGCGCGGCCGCGCCATCGAGTCCGCCCCACGCACCACGGAGCCGGCATGACGCCGTCCCTCACGCCCCGCGTCGACGTGCTCGGGGCCTCCACCGCGAGCTCGGCGCGGGTGCTCACGCCGGAAGCGCTCGCCTTCGTGGCGCAGCTTCACCGGCGCTTCGAGGGCACCCGCCAGGAGCTGCTCCGCGCCCGCAGCGAGCGGCAGCGCCGCATCGACGCGGGCGAGATGCCGGACTTCCTCGCCGAGACGCGCGGCGTGCGCGAGGGGGAGTGGCGCGTCGCGCCCGCGCCCGCCGACCTGGACGACCGCCGCGTCGAGATCACCGGGCCCGTGGACCGGAAGATGGTGATCAACGCGCTGAACTCCGGCGCGAAGGTCTTCATGGCGGACTTCGAGGACGCCAACGCGCCGACGTGGGAGAACGTCGTGGAGGGGCAGGCGAACCTCTTCGACGCGATCCGGCGGCAGGTGGACTTCACGTCCCCCGAGGGGAAGCGCTACGCGCTCGCCGAGCGCACCGCGACCCTGGTGGTGCGCCCGCGCGGCTGGCACCTCGACGAGGCGCACGCGGTCGTGGACGGCGCGCCCGTCTCGGGAAGCCTGTTCGACTTCGGGCTCTACTTCTTCCACAACGCGCGGGAGCTGCTCGACCGCGGCTCGGGGCCGTACTTCTACCTCCCGAAGATCGAGAGCCATCGCGAGGCGCGGCTCTGGAACGACGTCTTCCTGTTCGCCCAGGAGGCGCTCGACATTCCGCGCGGGAGCGTGCGGGCGACGGTGCTCATCGAGACGATCCTCGCCGCGTTCGAGATGGAGGAGATCCTCCACGAGCTGCGCGAGCACGCGGCCGGCCTCAACGCCGGGCGGTGGGACTACATCTTCTCGATCATCAAGAAGCTGCGCGCGCGGCAGGACGACGTGCTCCCCGACCGCGCGCAGGTCACGATGACGGTGCCGTTCATGCGCGCGTACTCCGAGCTCCTCGTGCGCACCTGCCACCGCCGCGGCGCGCACGCGATGGGCGGCATGGCGGCGTTCATCCCGAGCCGGCGCGACGCCGAGGTGAACGAGCGCGCGCTCGCCAAGGTGCGCGAGGACAAGCTGCGCGAGTCCGGCGACGGGTTCGACGGCACGTGGGTGGCCCACCCGGACCTCGTGCCGGTGGCGCTCGAGGTCTTCGACGCGAAGCTCGCCGGCAAGCCCAACCAGAAGGACCGCCGGCGCGACGACGTCGTCCCCGACGCGCGCGCGCTGCTCGACGTCCGCGTGCCCGGCGGCACCGTCACCACCGCGGGCGTGCGCGCCAACGTGGACGTCGCGCTGCAGTACATCGACGCCTGGCTCCGCGGCTCGGGCGCCGTGGCGATCTACAACCTCATGGAAGACGCCGCGACCGCCGAGATCTCGCGCTCGCAGCTCTGGCAGTGGGTGCACCACGGCGCGGTCACGGCGGAGGGCGAGCGCGTGACGGCGGAGTACTACCGGCGCGTGCGCGACGAGGAGCTCGCGCGGCTCAAGGGCGGGGCGGGGGAGGACTCCCGCCTCGACGACGCGGCGGACCTCATGGACCAGCTCGTCCTCGGCGAGGAGTTCGTCGAGTTCCTGACCCTGATCGCCTATCCGAGGCTGATCCACGTGGCGGGCGGCCGGCCCGCGGGAGCGACGGCGTGACGACGCAGACCTTCGACCAGCAGGTTGCGGAGCTCGAGCGCGCGTGGGCGGACGACGCGCGCTGGCGCGGCGTGCGCCGCGGCTACTCCGCCGCGGACGTCGTGCGGCTCCGCGGCTCCGTGCGCGTCGAGCACACCGTCGCGCGGCTCGGGGCCGAGCGGCTGTGGGAGCTGCTCGGGACGAAGCCGTACGTGCACACGTTCGGCGCGCTCACGGGCGCGCAGGCCGTGCAGATGGTGCGCGCGGGGCTCGAGGCGCTGTACCTGAGTGGATGGCAGGTGGCGGCGGACGCGAACCTCGCGGCGCAGACGTATCCCGACCAGAGCCTCTACCCGTCGAACAGCGTGCCGGCGCTCGTCCGGCGGCTCAACAACGCCCTGCTGCGCGCCGACCAGGTGGAGTGGAGCGAGGGCCGCACCGACGGCGACGCGCGCCGCTGGCTCGTGCCCATCGTCGCCGACGCGGAGGCGGGGTTCGGCGGCCCGCTGCACGCCTTCGAGCTCACGAAGTCCATGATCGAGGCCGGCGCGGCGGGCGTCCACTTCGAGGATCAGCTGGCGAGCGAGAAGAAGTGCGGGCACATGGGCGGCAAGGTGCTCGTGCCGACGTCGCAGTTCGAGCGCACGCTCGCCGGCGCGCGCCTCGCCGCCGACGTGCTCGGCGTGCCGACGCTGCTCGTCGCCCGCACGGACGCGCAGGCGGCGACGCTCCTCACGAGCGACGTGGACCCGCGCGACCACCCGTACCTGGAGGGCGGGCGCACGGGGGAGGGCTACTTCCGCGTGAGGGGCGGGCTCGAGAGCGCGATCGCCCGCGCGCGCGCCTACGCGCCGCTCGCGGACCTCTGCTGGTGCGAGACGAGCACGCCCGACCTCGACGAGGCGAAGCGGTTCGCCGAGGGCGTGCACGCGGAGTTCCCGGGAAAGATGCTCGCCTACAACTGCTCGCCGTCCTTCAACTGGCAGCGCAAGCTCGACGCGGCGACGATCGCCAGGTTCCAGCGCGAGCTCGGCGCGATGGGGTACCGGTTCCAGTTCATCACCCTCGCGGGGTGGCACCTCGTCAACCTCGAGACGTTCGAGCTCGCGCGCGACTACCGCGAGCGCGGCATGCCCGCGTACGTCGCGGTGCAGGCGCGCGAGTTCGCGCGTGAGAAGGACGGCTACACGGCGACGAAGCACCAGCGCGAGGCAGGCACCGGCTACTTCGACCAGGTGCTGCTGACCATCACCGGAGGCGAGTCGTCGACCGCGGCGCTGCACGGGTCGACGGAGGCGGAGCAGTTCCACCCGGTCTGACGGGAAAGGAGAAAGGAGAGGCCGTTCGCTGGAGGCCTCTCCTTTCTCCTTTCCCGGTTCCCTAGCGCTTCCGATCGCCCCGGTCGCCCTGGCCTTTCTTGGTCTCGGTCTTCGCCTCGCGCTTGCGATCCTGCGAGAGCGAGCGGCCCACGTCGTCCTGCGACTCCGTGAAGCGTCCCTGCTCGTCGCGGCGGATGTAGCGCTTGTCGCCTTCGTTCGGCTCGATGAGCTCGCGATCGCGTGCCATGTGCAGCCTCCTGCCCGGTCGTGGGGAGGCCACGAGCGCAGGGAGCGTGCCCCGAGCGGCTAGCGGACCTCGACGGTCTCGTCCGTCGGGGTGACGACGGTGCGCTGGCGGCGGCGCGCCGTGAGCTTGTCCATCGCCCAGGTGCCGGGGATGAGGAAGAGCGGGGTGAGGAACAGCCCGAGCAGCGTGTTCACCCAGACGAGCGCGATGTAAAAGGCCATCAGGCCGATGCCGGCCCACAGCGTTCCGAGCGGACCCTGAGTCTCCAAGGCGTGTCCCCGGTGCAGGTCGAGGGCGTTGCGAAGGCAGGTGCGGACGCGCAGAAGATAGCGGAGGGCGAAGGGGCAAGCCAAGGGCCACGATCGGCGACCCTCGGCCCTCGCCCTCGGCGCTCGGCCGCCATCGGAACCAAGCGTCTTCCCGTCGCGTATGTCCGAGGACGAATGACCAGTCTCATCGATTCCATCGATTTCATCGACGTCGTCGAGGCCATCGACGTCGTCGAGCGCGCCGTCCGTACGCTGGGCGGCGCGCCGGTGGTGCTCGCCGTCTCCGGCGGGCTCGATTCGATGGTGCTGCTCGATGCCGCGGCGCGCGTGCACGGGGCCGGGCCGCTCGTGGTCGCGACCTTCGACCACGGCACCGGCGAGGCGGCGCGGCGGGCGGCGCGGCTCGTCGCCCGCCGCGCGCGATCGCTCGGCCTCCCGGTCGAGCGCGGGCGGGCGGCGGCCGGGCTCGTGGGCGAGGCCCAGTGGCGGCGCGCGCGCTGGGCGTTCCTCCGCGCCGTCGCCGACCGGCACGCGGCGCGCGTGGCCACCGCGCACACCCGGGACGACCAGGTCGAGACGGTCTGCATGCGCGCGCTCCGCGGCGCGGGCGCGCGCGGCCTCGCCGCGCTGGCCGCGCCCTCGCCCGTGCTGCGCCCCTTTCTCGACCTCGGCCGCGCCGACCTCGCGGCGTACGCGGCGGCGCGTGGCGTCCGCTGGGCGGAAGACCCGTCCAACCAGTCGCGCGCGCATCTGCGCAACCGGCTGCGGCACGAGCTGCTCCCGGCCATCCGGCGCCTGCGGCCCGGCTTCGACGCGGAGATGCTCGACCTCGCGCGGCGCGCCGCGGCGTGGCGCCGCGAGGTCGAGGGGATCGTGGATACACTTCCACTCGAGCCCGCAGGGGCGGGGCTCGATGTTGTGCGGGACTCGCTGGCGTCGTATGATGCGGGAGCGCTGGCCGTGCTCTGGCCGGCGGTCGCCGCGCGCGCGGGCGTGACGCTGGATGGTCGCGGAACCCGGCGTATCGCGGCGTTTACTATTCAGGCTGGCGTGGGCGACGTGATGCAGCTCTCCGGCGGGTGGGAGGTGGTGCGGCTCCGGGACCGCTTCGCGCTGCGGCCCGCGGACCGAACGGGCGGGGCGGAGGGCGAACGAACGTTCGCTCCCGGCGACGAGGTCGCGATGGGCGCGTGGCGCCTGCGGCCGTCGCCGGCCGAGGCGGTGCGCGCCGGCGCGTGGGGCGCGACGCTCCCGGCCGATCGGCCGCTCCGCGTGCGGGCGTGGCGGCCGGGCGACCGGATGCGCGCGGCCGGTGCGCGGGCGGCACGGCGTGTGAAGCGCTTCCTGTCGGACGCGCACGTCGTCGGGCCGGACCGGGCGGGGTGGCCGGTCGTCCTCGCGGACGAGGAGATCGTGTGGATCCCAGGGATTCGCCGCAGCGACGCGGCAACCGACCGGTCCGGCCGACCGGGAGTGCCCTACGTGTGTGAACGGTACGACCGTTGACCCGCGGCTCGAGGGGCGCGCGCTCAGGCGCGTCGCCTTCGACGCCGAGACCATCGCGCGTCGCGTCGCCGAGCTCGGCGAGGAGATCACGCGGGCCTACCCCGACGGCGAGCTGCTCGTGCTCGGGCTCCTGAAGGGAAGTTTCATCTTCCTGAGCGACCTCGTGCGGCAGATCCACCGCCCGCTCAAGGTCGACTTCCTCGTGGCATCCTCGTACGGCGACGCGACCGAGTCGAGCGGCGTCGTGCGTCTCGTCTACGACCCGGAGACGGTCCTCGAGGGCCAGCACATCCTGCTGGTCGAGGACATCGTCGACTCCGGGCGGACCCTGAACCGCCTCATGGACCTCCTCTCGCAGCGGAAGCCCAAGTCTCTCGAGATCTGTGCGCTGCTGCACAAGCACCTGGCGTCCGAGCTGCGGCGCGACCCCCAGTTCATGGGGTTCGACGCGCCGCACGAGTTCCTCGTCGGCTACGGCCTGGACCACGCCGAGAGCTTCCGACACCTGCCGTACATCGCGAGCCTGCAGTAGATGCCTCCTACCACGCCTCCGGGCGCCCCCAACGGCAAGAAGCCGTTCAACTGGGGCCGCTTCTCCAAGACCCTGTCCTTCTGGATCCTGCTGATCCTCATCCCCGTCCTCGGACTCAACATCCTGGCGGGGA
>JBJMNJ010000343.1:0-4490 GCA_045804325.1 Gemmatimonadaceae bacterium | reverse complement strand
CGGCGAGCAGCGCGACCGACGCGACGAGCGCGGGCCAGCTCCCGCGCGCGGCGGCGGCGAGCGATGCGAGGGCGGCGAGCCGCGCGGCCGGCCGCTCCACGCGGAGGGCGCTCGCCCCCGCGGCGAGGAGCAGCACCGGCAGCGCGAGCACGCGCGCGGGCGAGAGCGGCGCGCGATAGAGCGTCGCCGCGAGCGCGACGGCGCCGAGCGCGAAGAGCGCCGCGGGGAGCGTCGCCGCGACGGCCGCGGCCCATGCGGCGCGCCGCGCCGACGCGCCGTCGATCGGCAGGCTGCGCAGCCACCCGCTCGCGCCGAGCGTGACGCGCCGCGCGCCCGAGAGGGCCAGCACGAGCGCGCCCGCGGCGAGCCAGTCGCGCGCGCTCGGCACCGTGATGCCGCGCGCGCGGCCCACGACGCCGAGCACGATCGTCCGGAACGTGTAGGCGGCCTCGGGCGCGGAGCCGATCACGAAGATCGCGACCGCGACGCCGATGCCCGTGGCGCGCAGGGCGGCGCGGGCGCCGCCGCGCAGGTGGAAGGCGGCGAGCGAGTACGTAGGACTTTGGTGCACCATGCGACAGGAAGGTGGTGCGGCGGAACGAAAGGTGCGACCCCTGACGCGCCCCAACCGGACTCCGATGACCAAACGCCGCACCTCCACGAAGCGGCGCAGCGCCCGCGCCGCCGCCGGCGCGCCGGGCACGCCCCGCGCCGTCCGCCTGGAGTTCGACCACGACGAGTCCGACGGCGACGCGCGCGCGATCGCCGGCGAGCTCTCCGCGCTCGCGCTCGCGGGCGACTCGCTGTTCGTGGCCTCGGACGAGTCGTCGAGCATCGAGCGCCTGACCCGCGTCACGACCGGGCACGACGGCCGGAAGCGGGGCGGGAACGGGCTCACGCTCGCCGCCCATCGCAGCTTTCCCCTCGCGGACTTCGTCGACCTCCCCGGCGGGGCGGAGGCGGAGGTGGACGTCGAGGGGCTGGCGGAGCACGACGGATACCTCTGGCTCGTCGGCTCGCACAGCATGAAGCGCGGGAACGCGAAGCCCGACGGGAAGAACGCGGCGAGGCAGATCGAGAAGCTCGCGCGCGTGACGCGCGATCCGAACCGCTACCTGCTCGCCCGCATCCCGCTCGTGCCGGACGCGGACGGGGGCACCGCGCTGGCGCGCGAGGCGGCGGACGGCGCCCGGCCCCGCACGGCGGCGCGCGTGATGGGGGGCGACGCGGGGAGCGTGCTCCTCGACGCGCTGCGCGACGACCCGCACGTCGGCCCCTACGTGCAGCTGCCCGGCAAGGACAACGGGCTCGACGTGGAGGGGCTCACGGTGGTCGGGAGCCGCTTCTACGTCGGCCTGCGCGGTCCCGTGCTGCGCGGGTGGGCGATCGTCCTCGAGATCGAGCCCGAGGACGCGGCCCCGGGGCTGCTCGGCCTCCGCGCGTCCAATGGGAGCGGGCGGACCATCCGAAAGCACTTCCTCGACCTGCGCGGCATGGGCGTGCGCGACCTCACCACCGCGCCGGACGGCGACGTGCTGGTGCTCGCCGGCCCGACGATGGAGCTGGCCGGCGACGCCGCCGTCTTCCGCTGGCGCCCGGCGAAGGGGCACGACGACGTGCTCGTCAGCCGCGAGGAGCTCCCCAAGGTGCTCGACCTCCCCTACGGCCGCGGCGAGGACGAGGGGGTGGACCACCCCGAGGGCCTCGCCGTGCTCCAGCCGGACGGCGGCGCCACGAGTCTCCTCGTCGCCTACGACGCCCCCCGCGCCGACCGGGTGAAGGAGGAGCGGGTGGTGCTGGCGGATCTGTTCGAGCTGCCGGGGTGATCAGCGGTTCGCGGACGAGCCGCGCGACCAGCCGTCATCCATCAACGGTCCGCTCGCTTGTCGAGCTTCAGTGACGCCGAGTTGATGCAGTACCGCAGCCCCGTCGGGTTCGGCCCGTCGTCGAAGATGTGGCCGAGGTGCGCGCCGCAGTTGCTGCAGTGGACCTCGACGCGGCGCATGCCGTGGCTGCGGTCCTCGTCCGTCGCCACCGCCTCCGGCTTCGCCGGCTGGTAGAAGCTCGGCCAGCCGCTCCCGGAGTCGTACTTCGTCTCGGAGCGGAAGAGCTCCTGCCCGCACGCCGCGCAGCGGTAGACGCCCTTCTCCTTCGAGTCCCAGTACGCGCCGGTAAACGCGCGCTCCGTCCCCTTCTCGAACATGATGCGGTACTGCTCCGGGGTCAGCTCCCGGCGCCACTCGTCGCTCGACTTGTGGAGCGTGGGCGTCTCCTTCGTCGTCTCGTCGGCCATGGCTCTCTCTCTCGGTGAGGTCGGTTCCCAATCGTAAGGCGGGCGGCGCGCGCCCGGTTCCCGCGCCGCGTGTGCTCAGCCCACATCCTCACGCGCGACGCCGTCGAGCTCGAGCACGAAGTCGGCGCCGAAGGCGAGCGCCGGCGTGAGGAAGCCCGGCCGGCACTCGCCGAGCAGCACCTTCCGCACCGCGGCGACCGCCGCGTGGACGGTGAGCGTGTAGGCATTCGGGGCGCGAAGCCGGGCCGTGACGGTGGCGCCGAGCGTGGCGCGTGTGTCGCGCGCCTGCCCCCAGACGTACGAGTGGCTGCGCGCGCGCGCCTCGGGCGCGGGCCCCGCGGGCGCGCGACGCGCGAGCCGACGCACGATGGCGCGGGCGGGCGCGGTGGCGAGGAGCCGCGCGACGGGGCGCGCGTGGGCGAGCGCCATGCCCTGGAGCTGCCGCTCGTTCACGGCCATGTACGTCTCGATGTTCGGGATCCCCGTCGTGCGGTACGCCGTCGCGAGGTCGCCCCACGTGATCGTCGCCGCGACGCGCGGCCCGTGCCCGTCGCCGAAGTCGATGCGGCGCGTGAGGATGCCGCCCGGGAGCGGCACGAGGTCCCCGTCGCGGCGCACGAGCGTCTGCGCGCCGGCGCTGAGCGCCGCGGTGGCCGCCGTGCCGCGCGACATGCCGCCCCCCACGCGGAACGCGAGCGTCAGGTGCTTCGCGGTCGGCAGGCGGCGCGTGAGGTGCGCGGCGAGGCAGTCGGTGGGCACGACGTCGAAGCCCACGCCCGGGAGGAGCACGACGCCGGCCGCGCGAGCCTCCGCGTCGCGCGCCGCGAGCGCCTCGAACACCGCGACCTCGCCCGTGATGTCGAGGTAGTGCGTCCGCGCGCGCAGACACGCGTCGGCCATGGGGCGCGAGGTGGCGACGAAGGGCCCCGCGCAGTGCAGCACCGCGCCCACGCCGTCGAGGAGCCGGTCGAGCGCGCGGGGATCGTCGAGCGGGGCGACCTTCCACGGGAGGCCGAGCGGCTCCGCGACGGCGCGCACCGCCGCCTCGGATCGCCCGGCGAGCACCGCGCCGAGCCCGAGCGCGGCCACGCGCTCGGCGACGAGCCTGCCGGTGTAGCCGCTGGCGCCGTAGATGAGGAACCGAGACATGGGCGGAAGCTAACCGGCTCTCGGCCGAGGGCCGTCGGCCGAGGGCCGCTACTCGAGCGCCGGCTCGTACTCCCGCACGGGCTCCGCGCGGATGCGCTCGTTCCGCTGCATGATGCGGACGCAGGTGTTCCAGCGGAGGATCGCCTCGTCGTTCCCTGCGGGGCGCATCGCCTCGGCGCGCGCGAAGTGATCCATGGCCTCGACGAGCCACTGGTACGCGCTCGACTCGGCGCCGACCATGCCGCGCCGGAGCTCGGCCAGCGCGCGCCGCTCGGCGATGATCCCCGCGTAATAGTGGCGCTTGTACTCGTCCCGGAGGCGCGGCAGCACCGCGCGTGCGCGCGCGACGCCGTCGGCGAGCCCGTCGGCGAACTGGTCGGTGACGGCGAGGAGCAGCGTCACGAGCGCGTGCTGATCGTCGGGCGCGACCTCCAGCACGTCGAGGCAGATGCTCTCCGCCGACCAGGAGTCGTTGAGCAGGCGGTAGCGCTCCGCCTTCTGGAGCGCGGCGGACACGCCGTCGCGCGTAATGGGCTTCAGCTCTGGCATCGCTCCTCTCTCGGCACGGGTCCACACGGCCTACGACGTACGGCTCCTCCTGCTGAAGATCTTCACGAGCTTGCCGATCGGATCGTAGAACTCGTCGATCACGCGCTCCTTGAGCGGGATGATCGCGTTGTCGGTGATGTGGATGCCTTCCGGGCAGACCTTCGTGCAGCACTTCGTGATGTTGCAGTAGCCGATGCCGTGCTCGCGCTTGAGGTCCGCCACGCGGTCCTCGGCGTCGAGCGGGTTCATCTCGAGCGCGGCGGCGTGCACGAGGTAGCGCGGGCCGACGAACTCGTCGTGCTTCCGGTGGTCGCGCAGGACGTGGCAGACGTCCTGGCACAGGTAGCACTCGATGCACTTGCGGAACTCCTGCACCCGGTCGGCGTCGGCCTGCGACATCCGCCAGGTGCCGTCCGGGGCGTCCGGCGGCCGCGGCTTGAACGGGGCGATCCGCTGCTTCGCCCGGTAGTTCGACCCGACGTCGGTGACGAGGTCCTTC
>JBJMNJ010000342.1:0-35440 GCA_045804325.1 Gemmatimonadaceae bacterium | reverse complement strand
CACGGCGCGGAAGCCGGGCATGAAGAGCCCGCGGTAGTTCCGGCGCTCGACGAGCGAGTGGATCGTCTCGCCGTAGGTCTTGATCGCCGCGACGACGACCTCGCCGTCGTCGTCCTTCTGGACGCGCGGCGCGTGCACGGGCGTCGCGCCGCGCTCGACGGCGATCTTGAACGCCTCGCGCGCGTCGTCCACCCACAGCGCGAGGTCGCGCACGCCGTCGCCGTGCTTCTGCACGTGCTCGGCGATCTCCCTCGCCTCCTGGCTCAGGTCCGGCTTGATGGGCGTCGTGAGGACGAAGCGGATCTTGTCCTGCTGGAGCAGGTAGCTCGCGCGGTCGCGGACGCCGGTCTCGGGGCCGCGGTAGCCGACGAGCTGGAAGCCGAACGCGGCGCGGTAGTAGAGACTCGCCTGCTTGGCGTTCCCGACGTAGAACTCGATGTAGTCGGTCCCGTTGATGGGGAAGGCGTCGACGGCCTGGGCCGTGTCGACGAGGGTGCTGGTGGCCATGCCTGTCTCCGGGGCCTGCTGGTGATTGAGCCGCGGGGCGCCCGCGTGGGGCGCCCGACCGTTGGTAGCGGGCAAGGGCGGTGCCGGTTTCGGGGCTCGCCGCTTCGAGATAGTACTCCGGATGCGCGAAAGATATGCGTGAGGCGCGGCTTCCCCAACCAAGCCCAGGGCCGGGCTGGTGAACCGAGTCTCGCGTCGGGGTATCATTCTCCCCATGACCGCCCCCCGTCCACGCGCTGTGCCTCGCGCCCTGCTCCTCGCCGC
Organism: Gemmatimonadaceae bacterium; assembly: GCA_045804325.1. Taxonomy (GTDB): domain Bacteria; phylum Gemmatimonadota; class Gemmatimonadetes; order Gemmatimonadales; family Gemmatimonadaceae; genus JBJMNJ01. The sequence goes on along the minus strand of JBJMNJ010000342.1, from coordinate 34,669 downwards.
CCTGGCCCTCGCCTGCACGGGCGGCGAGCGGTCCTCCGACGACGGCCAGGCCAACGCCGCGCCGCTTCCCGTCAGCGCGCCCACCTACGGCGTCCAGGTCGTGCGGCGGTGGCCGCACGACCCCAGCGCGTACACGCAGGGGCTCGAGATCGTCGGCGACGTGCTCTACGAGGGGACGGGAATGGAGGGGCAGTCCTCCGTGCGCATCGTGGACCTCGCCACCGGCTCGCCGCGCAAGAAGATCGATCTGCCGAAGGAGTACTTCGGCGAAGGGATCACGGTCCTGGGCGGGAGGCTCTACCAGCTCACCTGGAAGTCGGAGAAGGGGTTCGTCTACGACGCCGCCACGCTCCGGCAGACGGGGACCTTCGCCTACACCGGCGAGGGGTGGGGGCTCACGAACGACGGCACCTCGCTCATCATGAGCGACGGCACGAACACCATCCGGTGGATCGACCCGAAGTCGTTCCAGGTCACGCGCACCGTCGCGGTGACCGACCAGGGGATCCCGGTGACGCAGCTCAACGAGCTGGAGCTGATCGACGGCGTCATCTGGGCGAACGTCTGGCAGACGACGACGATCGCCCGCATCGACCCGGCCACCGGTCAGGTGAACTCGTGGATCAACGTCGGCGACCTGCTGAACTCCGCCGACCGCTCCGAGCCGGTGGACGTGCTGAACGGCATCGCCTACGACAAGGCGAGCCACCGCCTCTTCCTCACGGGGAAGTACTGGCCGGCGATGTTCGAGGTGAAGGTGAGGGAGTAGTCCTCCTCACTGGGTCGCCGCCCCCAGCGCCCCCAGCGCCGCGACCAGCGCCACCACTCCGACGACCCGCCACACGCGCGACGCGCGACTCGGGGGCTGGTGCAGGGCCACGTGCAGCTCGGACAGGGCCACGCTCGACCGGACCGTCTTGAGGCGCGACTCCAGGGATTCGAGCTCGGACTGCACGCGCGCGAGCTCGCGCTCCACGTCGATGACGTCGGCGACGCTCGTCGCGCGCTCGAGGAGCTGCCGAAGGCGGTCGCGGAGGGCGCGCAGGTTCGCGACGCGCGCCTCCGTGTCCACCACCAGCTCCGTGACGTCGTCCGTGACCATGGTGCGGTGGGTCACTCGGCCGAGGCGCGCGATCGAGTCGACCGTGGCGTCGAAGGCGGCCGCGGGGATGTGGAGCGTGAGGCTCGCGTCCCTGTCGGAGAAGGAAGTGGCCCGGACGTACCCGCCGGCGCGCGTGGTGAGCCGCTCGGCGGCGTCGCGCGCGCGGAGCAGGTCCACGACCTCCATACTGATGGACCCGCGTCGGAAGACCATCCTGTCCGCCCGAACGGCGACGGCGCCCGGCCGGCCCCCGACGACCTCGGGCGCGTCGCGGCGGATCGGGACGCGGCCCGGCCCGGCGGGCGCGTCGGGGCGCGACGATGTCGTGGCGGCGGCGTGCGTGCAGCCAGCGGCGGCCAGCGCGAGGGCGAGCGGGGCGGCCAAGCGGACGAGGTGGTGGCGCATGCGGGCCGGGGCAAGGGGCTTCGTGGGACGATCAGATCACCCGGGGGACGCCCGGGCAGGCTGCAATGTGACACGCCTGGCACATGGCCTGCCGCCCCACGGCTCCCCGAACCAGGGAGGACCAGATGGCGAAGCAGAACAACCCCGGCAATCAGGAGCGCTCGGGCCGCCCCGTCGGCCCCGACTCGCGCGACCCCAACATCGAGGCGCAGGAGGCCCAGCGGAACAACCTGCGGGCGCAGGGCGACTACCAGGCGTCACCCGACACCGATCAGACCGACCTCGAGGTGCGTGGCCAGACGGGCAACGCCACTCGTGCGCAGCAGGCGGCGATGGGCACCACGGGCGACGAGAGCAACCGGCGCGAGGCCGAGGACGCCTTCCGCGACAGCCGCGGTGACAGGGGGCCGCGCGGAGAGCAGTTCTGAAGCACGCCTGATCGCCGCGGACGAGAAGCCCCCGGAAGGCGACCGCAGCCTTCCGGGGGCTCTCCACACCTGCGACCCGCTCCGAGGCCGCCGTCAGCCGTCAGCCGTCAGCCGCTGGCGATGCCGCTCGCTGTCCCGCCGCCACAGCAGCACCGCCAGCGCCGCCGCGCCGATGCTCACGCCCATGTCCGCCACGTTGAACGTGTAGAAGCGCCACGAGCCCACGCCGACGTCGATGAAGTCGATGACGCCGCGCGCCGAGCGGAGGCGGTCCATCAGGTTGCCGGCCGCGCCGCCGCACAGGAGCGCGAGCGCCGCCGCCATCGACGCGTCGCCGCGCGAGAGCCCGCGGTAGAGGTGCAGCAGGTACGCGAGCACGCCGAGGCTGATGAGCGCGAACCCCATGCGCGACGCGCCGCCGAGCGAGAGCCCCATCGCCGCGCCCTCGTTGTAGGCGAGCGTGAGCTGCACCGTCTCGCCGAGCACCCGCCGCGGCACGTGCACCAGCAGGTGCTCCTGGGCCAGCGACTTCGTGGCGCAGTCCGTGAGCAGCAGCAGGAAGCCGAGCGGCCAGAAGACACGCGCCTTGTTGTTCACACTCACCTGCACCTCCTCGGACATCGCGTCCATTCGGCCCTCGGGCATCTACGCAACCGGACGGACGGGGGCCGTGCCACGTCACCACGGACGCGCTGGCAGCGAACCGCACACGCGCTTCGGCGCCGCGAATGGCATCCCGGCTAGTTCGCGGCCTTTCCGCCCTTCAGCAGATACCTGTCGTACCACGCCAGATACCGCTTCAGCCGATCGACCTTGTACGACGGCACCGTGATGCCGTGGAACTGGCCCGGGTAGATCACGAGCTGCGTCGGCACGCCGAGGCTGCGGAGCGCCTGGTACATCTGCTCGCTGCCCGCGGCCGGCACGTTGAAGTCCTTCTCGCCGACCATGAACAGCGTCGGCGTCGTGATGCGGTCCGCGTGGAAGAACGGGTACGAGATCTTGAGCCACTGCTCCTGCGCCTTCCACGGCGGCCCGATCTCCGCCTCGTACTGCACGATGTACTGGTCCGTCCCGTACATCGAGAGCTGGAGCGCGCTCCCCGCACCGCTCGTCGCCGCCTTGAAGCGGTTCGTCTGTGCGATGGTGTAGTCCGTGAGGATGCCGCCGTAGCTCCAGCCGCCGAGGCCGAGCCGGTCCGGGTCGGCGACCCCCATCTGGATCACGTGGTCCACGCCGGCCAGGAGGTCCTGCACCTCGAGGTTCCCCCAGTCGCCGAAGATCGCCGTGCCGAACTTCTCGCCGCGCCCGTTGCTGCCGCGGTAGTTCACCGCGAGCACGGCGTAGCCGTTCGCCGCGAAGAGCTCGCGCTCGAACATGAACTCGTGCTGGTCCTGCGAGTACGGGCCGCCGTGGATGCGGAGCAGCGTCGGCAGCCGCGCGCCCGCCGTCGCGCCGAAGGGACGGTGCAGCAATCCATGAATCTCCGTGCCGTCCTTGCTCCGGAACGAGACCTCCTCGACCGTGCTGAGGCGCACGTCCTTCAGCCACTCGTTGTGCGCGGCGAGCTCGCGCATCTGCCGGCCGTTCGCGTCGAGCGCCGCGATCTCCGCCGGCTCCGACGCCGTTGCGGCGAGCAGCGCGACGCCGCCGTCCTTGCCGGCCGAGAACCCGTTGATGACGTGCTTGCCGTCGAGCACGCGCTGCGGGGCGCCCCAGCTCCCCGCGCCCGCCGGGCGCACGCGGTAGAGATGGCGGCTCCGGTCGTCCGTCACGAGGAAGAGGATCGAGCCGTCCGGCTGGAACGCGGGCGACGCGACGGGGCGGTCGAGCGCTTCCGTGAGCATGCGAGCGGGCCCGCCCGCCGCCGGCACCACCGCGAGGCGCGACAGGTCGTAGGCGCCGTACTTCGGGTCGATGCCCTGGAGATACGCGATGTAGCGCCCGTCCGGGCTCCACGAGAGCGAGCCCTCGTCGCTCCCCGCGAAGGTCGTCAGGCGGCGCGCCGTCGCGCCAGCGCGCGCCTCCACCACCCACACGTCCGAGTTGTCGTTGCGGTCCACGTCCACCGTGCCCTGCTTGCTCACGAACGCGATCGACTTGCCGTCCGGGCTCCACGCGGGGCTCTCGTAGTCGAAGAGCCCGCCCGCGAAGTGCTCGCCCTTCTTCGCAGCGACGTCGAACAGGTAGAGGTGGCTGCGGGTCGCGCCGAGGTAGCCGGCGACGTCGCGCTTGAACCGGTAGCGGTCGAGGACGATCGGCTTCGCCGTCTTGGGCTTCGTCGAGTCCGTCTTCGCCTTGCCGGTGGAGTCGTCCTCCTCGTCGACGACGAGCACGAGGCGCGAGCCGTCGGGGCTCCACGCGTACGAGGAGACGCCGCCCTTCACGCTGGTGAGGCGCTGCGCCTCGCCGCCGCGGCGGTCGAGCAGCCACACCTGCGCGCCCTCGCCGCCCTCGCTCGCCTGGCGCCCGGAGAGGAACGCGAGGTAGCGACCGTCGGGACTCCAGCGCGGCGTGCCCTCGCCCTCGGGCGAGCTCGTCACGCGGATGCGGTCGCGGCCGTCCCAGCTCACCATCCAGACGTCGGAGTCGTTCTTGTCCTTGGCCGAGTCGGCGGAGCTGACGGCGTAGGCGACCCAGCGGCCGTCGGGGGACCTCTGAGGATCCCTGACGTCCTGCAGGCGATAGACGTCCTCGGCGCGCAGGCCGCGCGTCTGCGCGGGAAGGGCGAGCGGGGCGAGCAGGAGCGCCGCGAGGATCGGCGCGCGAACGTGAAGGCGCATGCTGGGGCCGTGAGGGCGGAGGGTCCGTGTGCGGCGTGCGCCGCGGGGCCGTGCATCGACGTCACCAATTCTACGCGCCGTGTGGCGCGGCCGCTGGAGGGGTCGGGCGGACATGCTGACGCGACGTCGGACGATTCGGCCCTGGCAGGTGCCCGTGCCGGGCTCTACATATGCCAGGCCCATCGGCGAGGCCGCTGCGGGCCCCTCCCTCCGGTGCCGCACCATGCCCGCCCTCCGCCGAACCCTCCCGCACGCCCTCCTCGCGCTCGCCACGGTCGTCGCCGCGTGCAGCGATCCCAGCGGACCGGACGCGCCGCCGGGCGTCCGCGTCGTCGCCGGCGGCGACGTCACCGATACCGTCCTCACCCGCCCGCTCCAGGCCCTCGTCATCGAGGTGCGCGACGGCGGCGGGGCGATCGTCCCGAACGCGATCGTGCGCTTCGAGAGCCTGCGCGCCGAGGGGAGCCCTCCGGTCGACGACCCCTGGAACCCGTCGCCGCCGTACACGGCGTACGTGTCGCGGCTGGAGCAGACCTTCTACGCGACGACACTCGTCGACACCACCGACGCGCGGGGGCGCGTGAGCGCGCTCGTGCAGCTCGGCACGCGCGCCGGCCCGGCGGGGATCGTCGTCTCGGTCCCCGAGCTCGGCATGGCCGACACGGCGCGCTTCACCGTGACCCCCGGCGCCGCGGCGCAGGTGCAGGTGCTGCCCGCGGACACGGCGGTGTTCGCCGGAAAGACGTTCGCGCTGCGCGGCGCGGTCGCCGACCGGTTCGGCAACGCGCGCACCGAGCCGGTGACGTACGCGCTCGGCGCGGGGAGCGCGGGGGGCATCTCGCTGTCCGGCGCGACCGTGACGACGCAGTCCACCGGGCGCTGGCTCGTCGTCGTGCAGGCGGGGACAGCGGCGGACACGGCGTTCGTGAGCGTCGTGCCGGAGGCCACGCTCGCCGCGAACACCGGCACGGCCATCGTCAGCTTCAAGACCGACGGCACCGCGATCACGACGCTGGCGGCGACCACGCAGCGGTCGCTCACGACCGACTGGTCCCCGGACGGCGCCGAGGTCGTGTACGACGAGGAGTACGTCGGCCAGCTCCGGGTCGTGAACGTGGCCTCGAAGAACGTGCGCGTCGCGAGCTCGGGCGGCGCCATCTATGGGCGCTTCGCCGCGGACGGACAGGCGGTGTACTACTCCCAGCAGAGCTGGCGCCTCCGCCGCCAGCGGCGCGACGGGACGGGCGACGAGCTCGTGCCGATGACCTCGCCGGTGAGCGACGTCTACGCGGCCCCGTCGCCCGACGGCGCGCGCGTCGCCTACGTCACGACCTTCGGCTTCGGGTCGGACGAGCTGAAGATGCTGACCCTCGCCACGGGCGCGAGCACGAGCCTCGGCATCGCCGGCCACTCGCCGAACTGGTCGCCGACGGGGGCGCTGATCGCGTTCGTGGACGCGTCGACCGCGGAGCTGAAGCTGGTGAACCCGGACGGCACGAACGTCCGCGTGATCAGCCCCGCCGGGCGCTACCAGCGCGGCATCGACTGGTCGCCGGACGGCCGCTGGATCGCGGCATGGAACGTCGCGACGAACAAGATCGACCTCATCGACACGCAGTCCACCCTCGTGCTCCCGCTCGGCTTCACGCTGGGATGGACGGCGCCGTCCTGGAAGCCGTGAGCATCGGCGCGGCGCGTGATGACGGCGCGCCTACAGAGGTCTGACAACTCCCACACCGAATTCCCGTCGCACTCGCGGCGCGCGCCACGCACATTCGCACGGGACGGATCGATCGAGCTCGTCGAAAGTCGCGGTGACGCAGCCGCCGGTCACCGGGTCTCCACGCACGACGAGCCGCCGCTCGGGCGTCGCTGGCAGTCAGTGGCCAGGGTGCGTAAGGTGTGGGTTTTCTGGGGACGCACGCGAACCACTGGCTGTCCAGCGACCCGCCCGAGCGGCGGCTCGTCGCTGGCGCGCGCCCGGCGTTCGATGCATCGTGTGGAGCCCCCAACCGGCGCGCGAGATGTACACCACCTGCCTCTTCTGCAACCGCCACCTCGGCACGAACGAGGCGATCCCCGACTTCCCCGTCGGGCGGCGGCTCGCGTTCGACCTCGAGCGCGGCCGCCTGTGGGTGGTCTGCCGCCACTGCGGCCGGTGGAACCTCACCCCGCTCGAGGAGCGGTGGGAGGCGATGGAGGAGTGCGAGCGACGCTTCCACCGCACCCCGCTGCGCGTCGCCTCGGACAACGTCGGCATGGCGCAGCTGCGCGAGGGACTGCAGCTCGTGCGCATCGGCAAGGCGCAGCGCACCGAGCTCGCCGCCTGGCGCTACGGGCGCTACGCGCTCCGCCTTCCCTGGCGCCGCAGCCGCCTCGCCTCGTACGCGCGCGACGCGGCGGTGCGCGCGGGCAAGGCGGCCGACGCCTTCGTCCGCCAGCTGCCGCAGCTTCGCCTCCGCTACGACGTGATGACGTGGATCCGCCTCCGCGCGAACCGCGACGGCGTCGTGACCGTCGTCTACGACGCCGAGGGGGAGCCGGTGCCCGTGCGCGTCAGGCACCTCGAGAGCGCGGAGCTGCTGCGCCCCGAGCCGGGCGAGCCGTGGACGATCCGCGTGCGCCACGACCGCGGCGTGGGCGTGCTGGCCGGCGACTCGGGCGTGCGCACGGCGGGGAAGCTGCTCGCGGCGATCAACGGCTTCAGCGGCTCCCCGGAGGAGGTCGACTACGCGATCACCAAGCTCGAGGACGCCGGGGACCCGGACGGCTTCTTCGCGCGGGTCGCCGCGCTCGCGATGCGCACGGCGTGGGGCCGCCACCCGGTCGAGGAGCTCGCGCTGCTCCCGGCGCCGCTGGCGCCGGTGGCGCCGGTGGCGGGGCCCGTGATGACGGAGGCCGAGCGCCTCGCGTTCTACGTGACGACGCGCTCGTTCTGGGGGCGCGGCGGCATCGGCAGCGAGCCGCAGACGCTCCTCCCGCGCCTCCCGCTGGTGGACCGGCTCGCGCTGGAGATGGCCGCCAACGAGGACGTGGAGCGCCGCGCGATGCAGGGCGAGCTGTCGGAGCTCGAGGCGGCGTGGAGGGAGGCGGAGGAGATCGCGGCGATCGCGGATGGACTGCTGCCCAGCGTGTCGGCGGAGCCGACGACGGACACGCCGCGGCCACTCTTCTGGCGCCCTCTTCCGGCGTAGGCCACCGGGCACGAACGAGCTGGCGACAGGCGACTGCTGCCGCCTGGCTAGTCAGCGGGTAGTCGGAGAGTAGAACCCTCGGGAGGCCAGTGGTGGCTTCCCGAGGGTTCTCGCCATCCAACCCGCTAGCCGGTCGGCAGCGGTCGCCCGTCGCCTGTCGCCGAAGGGTTGATGCCCGGTGACCTGTCGGAGCGCTAGGGAAGCAGCCTGTCCTTGTACCCTCTGCTCATCCTGAGCGCTCTGCCGGACTGCAACACCACCTCGTAGTCCCCGTGCCACCCCTGCCGGATCTCCCTCACCCGGTCGAGGTTCACGATCCACGAGCGGTGGATGCGCTGGAAGTGCTCCGGGTCGAGCCGGCGCTCGAGCTCCGACATCGTCATGCGCACGAGGAAGGACTGGCCGCGCGCGAAGAGCCGTGCGTAGTTCGCGGCCGCCTCCACCCACTCCACCTCGTCCGTGCGCAGCAGCAGGAAGCGGTCGCCGTCGCGCACCGGGAAGCGCATGAGGCGCTCGGGCCGCCCATCGAGCCCGCCCACGACACCCAGGGGCGCCGCCGCGAAGCCCCCCATGCCCGCGCCCACCGGCACACCCTGCGCGGAGGCCCGCTCGTCGAGCAGCCGGGCGAGCGCCGCGGCGCGCGAGCCGCCCTCGGCCGTCCCGTCCGCGGCCCCGTGCGCCGCGCGCGCGACCTCCGTCCGCGCGCGGCGCAGCGCCTCGGCGAAGCGGCTCGCCGTGTAGGGCTTCAGCAGGTAGTCGAGCGCGTGGACGTCGAAGGCGCGGAGCGCGTACTCGTCGTGCGCCGTCACGAACACGATGACCGGAAGGTGTCGGCCCGCCACGCGCTCGAGCACCTCGAAGCCGTCGCACCCCGGCATCTGGATGTCGAGGAAGACGAGGTCCGGGTGCTGCGCCTCGATCGCGTGCACCGCGTCGGGGCCGTCGACCGCCTCGCCGCAGATCTCGACGTCCGGCTCGCGCTCGAGCCGCGCGCGCAGCCCGGCGCGGGCGAGGGGCTCGTCGTCGACGATGAGGGTGCGGATCGCCGGCGAGTGCTCGAGGGCGGGAGTCGCGCTCATGCGATGCCTCCGGGAGTGAGCTGGTCGGGGCGTCCGAGGGGGTGCGTGCCGTCGGGCGCGCGCACGGCGCCCTCCGTCTCCCCCTTCCACACCTCGGCCTGCTCCAGTCTGTACGGGATCTCCACGCGGACCGAGGCACCCCCCCACGGGGACGCGCCGCACGCGAACGTGTGCGCGTACCCGTAGAGCTGCTCCAGACGGTCGCGGGTGTTCGAGAGGCCGATACGGCGTCGCGCCTCCCCGGGATTCACGGCCGGCGGTTCCGCGTCCCCACCCGATCCTGGCGCGAATCCCGGGCCGCTGTCGTGAACTTCGAGGCAGAGGCGGTCCCCCGCGCGCACGGCGCGCACGACCACCTCGCCCGGACCCGGCCGCGCGCCGACGCCGTGGCGCAGCGCGTTCTCCACCAGCGGCTGCATGAGCATGCTCGGCACGAGCGCGTCCAGCGTGTCGGCGTCCACCTCGGTCCGCACCGTGAGCCGGTCGCCGTGGCGGATCTGCTGGATCTCGAGGTAGCCGTCGAGGAATGCGAGCTCGCGGGCGAGCGGGATCTCCTGCGGCAGCGTCTCGTCCAGCGAGGTGCGCAGCAGCTCGCTGAGGCGGCCGAGGGTCTGCACGACGTCGTCCTGGCGCCCCTGGAGGGCCAGCGACGAGATCGCGTTGAGCGTGTTGAAGAGGAAGTGCGGGTTGAGCTGCGCGCGCAGCACGCGGAGCCGCGCGTCGGTGAGGCTCGCCTGGAGCTGCGAGGCGGCGATCTCGCGCGCCTGGTACGCGCGGTAGTAGTGCACGGCGAAGTAGGCGCCGACGATGAGCCAGTACGTCGTGAAGTCGACGCCGAAGTACCAGAGCAGGAAGCGGCTCGTCTGCTCGAGCAGCCCCATGTCGTATCCGGGCTCCGCCATGACGTGGTAGAACAGCCCCATCGCGCCGAGGTGGAACACGGGGAAGAGCAGCGACGCGAGCCCGTGCACGGCCGTGGCGCGCCCCGCGTCGCGCGAGAGCGGGAAGCGCGCGGCGAGGTAGAGCACCGGCGGCACCAGCAGCGCGAGCAGCACCCAGCTCGGCGTCGTCATGTACAGCGCCGAGCCGAGCGACACCGGCTTGCCGGTCATCTGCGGGCGCCGGAGGAGGACCTGGATGGCCTCCATCACGGCGAGGAGCACCACGAGCGCGAGGAGCACGCGCCCGGTGAGGCGGGCGCTGCGCTCGCGGAGCGCGCGCTCGTCCGGCGCGGACAGCGGCGCGACGGCGGCGGGAGCCGCGGCGGCGGGCGAGGATTGTTCCATCATCGGCGAGGGCGTGCGGCAGGGACGCGGCCGCGCGGCCGCGTCGCCCACGATACTGTCGCCTGCGCGCGACGCAACGGGTGGGCGGGCGCGACACGATGCCAGCGCGCCGCTCGTCCCCGCGGCCCGCGTCTCGTCCCGGTGGCACGCTGCCACGCACGTGTCCCGAGAACGAGTCCGATCGCCACACCCGTGTCGAAACCGGCGGACGTTTCCTCCGTAGAGGCAACTGCCGGTGACGCGCAGTGGTGTAGCGGGAGTCACACTCGGTGTAGGGCGGTCCGTCACGGATCGGCGGCGGACGGGGGGCGGAAAGGCACGGCGGCTCGGTGGCACGAGGTTCGCATTAAGGCCATGCGGGCGGCACGCAGCGCCCGGCAACAAGACAACTCAACCGACGCGTATGGGCGCATGCCGCGCGTCGCCGGGGACCGTAGCTCAGCAAGAGCGCGGCGCCGCCTCAGGAAGTCCATTGCCCGACGAGGGCCGACCCCTGGGGAAGCACGGTGCCGAAGACGCGGGTGGATGTCGGAGCGCGAGGGTGAACGCCCACGCGCAGCTCGACCGAGTCCCGCCGGTCCCCGGTGTACGTTTTCAGGCGCGGCCGGAGATCCCTCCGGCCGCGCCTGTCGTTTCCGGGTGCCGCGAATCGCGAGAGGCCGCGGCGGTTCGCCAGGCGAGGCTAGGGATGATCCTCCCATGCGCCGGTGTGTCGGACCGCGCACATTGGCGCCCCTCGTCCGGCGTTCCAGAGTGTGCGAAGGCCTGCGTCGGACGGGCACCGCCGGCGTGGATGCCGGCTCGTACTCGCGGAGGTAGGTATGCGTGGTCGCACCCTGGTGGTCGCACTCGCAGCACTGGCGGTCGGGGCCTGCAGCACCGACGTGACGCAGATCCCCGTCGCGCCGAGTCTCGACGCGGGCGGAGGCGGCAGCCCGCACTTCATCAGGGCCGACGCGACCCTCAACGCGGACGCCACGCTGACGGTGGCGTTCAAGGAAGCGGGGCTCGCGGACAACCAGCTCATCGACTACGTCCTCAGCGCGAACGGCACGGCCACCTGGGTCTGCGTCAACAACGGCGGCGCGAACCCGAGCGCGCAGAACAAGACGACGGTCCACGGCCCGGTGATCGCGACCGGCTCGTTCGCCTCCGGCAAGAACGGTCAGGTGAACGCCTCGCTCACCGTCAGCCCGCCGGGCTCGGACATCGCGTGTCCGCCCGGGCAGAGCCTGGCGCTCGCGTCCGACTCGTTCGCGGACGTGCGGGTCACCGACACGACGAACAGCGAGTTCATCGACCTGTCCGGCATCTTCGCGTCGGGGTGTCTGCTCCCCGCCGTGCGCGGCGCCTGCGACTAGCACCGCTTCGTCTCGAGCTCGCGGGCGGCCGGTCTCCGGCCGCCCGTTTCGTTTCCGCCGGGCACGGTTCGTTCAGTCGCGGCGGCGCATGAAGATCTTCGGCCAGCACGACCTCAAGACCATCGAGCAGTTCCACGACGTCGCGTCGCGCGCGGTGGACGCGGCGCTCATGGCGGACGGCCACGTCGGCTACGTGATGCCGATCGGCGGCGTGGCGGCGTATCGCGAGCAGCTGTCGGTGGTCGGCATCGGGTTCGATATCGCGTGCGGCAACGCCGCCATCCGCACCAACCTGACGATGGAGCGGGTCGCCGGCGTCTCGGCCGCCGAGGCGGCGCACGACCCGCGCGCCGTCCTCGAGAGCGAGCCGGTGCGCCTCCTGGCCGACGAGATCCAGCGCACCATCTCGTTCGGCGTCGGCCGCGTGAACCGGGACGACGACGCGCCCACCGAGCACCCGCTCTTCCTCGACGACGCGTGGACGCTCGTGCCGAGCGCGAACGGGTACCGCGACGCGCTCTGGGAGAAGGCGCGCGGCCAGCTCGGCACCGTCGGCAGCGGCAACCACTACGTGGACGTCTTCTACGACGACGCGGGTCGCATCTGGGTCGGCGTCCACTTCGGCAGCCGCGGCCTCGGCCACACCATCGCCTCGGCGTTCCTCGCCATCTCGCAGGGGCTCGGGTGGGGCGAGCGGGCGCGCGAGGCCGAGGTGCTGCTCGACGTGCGCGACGGCGCGGGGCACGACTACTGGCACCTCATGGAGCTCGCGGGGAAGTACGCGTATGCCGGCCGCGAGTGGGTCGCGCGCAGGGTCGTCGAGATCCTCGGCGGGCGCGAGGAGGAGCTCGTCCACAACCACCACAACTACGCCTTCCGAGAGTCGATCGGTGGCGAGGAGCTCGTCGTCGTGCGCAAGGGCGCGACGCCCGCGTACCCCGGCCAGCTCGGCTTCGTCGGCGGCTCGATGGGCGACGACGCCGTGATCGTGCGCGGCGCGGCGGTCGACCCTGACGAGTCGCCGGAGCTGGCCGAGACCCAGCGCGCCGCCCTCTACTCCACGGTGCACGGCGCCGGGCGCGTGATGTCGCGCACCGAGGCGGCGGGGAAGAAGAAGGGGTGGGGCAGGAAGGCGCGCGTGGTGAAGCCGGGGAAGGTCAGCCCCGAGATGATGCAGCAGTGGGTGACGCGCAAGGGCGTCGTCCTGCGCGGCGGCGGCCTGGACGAGAGCCCGCACGCCTACCGCCGCCTCCCCGACGTCCTCGGCGCGCAGGGCGACACGGTGGAGGTGCTGCACACGCTCCACCCGCTGATCGTGGTCATGGCCGGGGAGAACGAGTTCGACCCGTACAAGGACTGAGGCGCCGAGACGTCCGTTCGCTGGGCGTCGGGCCGCAGTCCTGAGCGCTGCCTAACGCGCGACGGCGCCCTCGGTCACGAAGTCGGCCGCCCGCTCCACCACCCCCGCGTCCTTCAGCACGCGCCGGTGGCCCACGCCCTCGACCGGCTCGAGCCGCGCGTCCGGCCACGCGGCCGCGATCTCCACCGCGTGGTCGAACGGCACGTCGGGGTCGGCGGGGTCGTGCAGCAGGAGCGCGGGCACGTCGAGCGCGCGGACGCGCTGCGGCACGTGCGCCTGCCGCCAGAGGTCGCCGAAGCGCTCGCGCAGCTGCACGAGCAGCCGCTCGCGCAGGCGGGCCGGCAGGCCGACGATGGCGCCGAACGCGCGGACGAAGTAGTCGGGGTGCGCGGCCGGCGCGATGAGCACCGCGCGGCGCGCCGCGAGCCCGTCCGCGAGGGCGAGCGCGGTGGCCGCGCCGCCGAGCGAGTGGCCGACGACCGCGTGCGCGCCGCCCACGGCCGCGGCGACCGCGCGGATGGCGCGCGCGAAGTCCACCATGTTCGTCTCGCTGCCCGTCGAGTGGCCGTGGGCGGGCATGTCGATGGCGACGGCGCGGAGGCCCCGCGCCAGCAGCGGCGCGACGAACGGCGAGAACTGCCCCGCGTGGCCCTCCCAGCCGTGCGAGAGGAGCACCACGGGGCCGTCGCCCCAGCTCCACGCGGCGACGCGGCGCCCGGACACTTCGACGTCGAGGCGCGTCGCGCGGAGGCCGGGCACCGCCGGCGGCGACGTGCGAACGCGGCGCGGACGGAAGAACATCTCGGCCGCGCCGCGCACGGCGACGTCGGGCGCCACCGCGGCGAGCACGCGGTTGGTGGCGCGCACCGCGCGGAGCGCGAGCGGGATGCGGTAGCCCGGCGGGGGGCCGTGCGGGACTCGGGTCGCCATGTCGGGGTGGGTGTCCTAGGGTCGGGCGGGCGCGGCCGCCGCGGCGTCGAGCAGCCGGTCGATCGCGACGCGCAGGCGGTCCAGCGCGCGGGCGTCGCCGAGCAGGCGCCACTGGTGGTGGTGGCCGAGCATGAGGGCGTAGATCTCGAACGCGAGCTGCTCGCGGTCGAGGTCGGGGCGCAGGTGCCCCTCGGCCACCGCGACGTCCGCGGCGCGCGCGAGCGTCGCGAGCCAGTCGCGCTGCATGCCGACGAGGTAGTCGCGGAGCGGGCCGGGCCGGTCGTCGAGCTCGATGGCCGCCGCGACGAAGATGCAGCCGCCGGGCAGCCGCTGGGCGTCCCTCCCCCAGGCGAGCCAGTTCTCGATGAGCGCGCGGAGGCGTGGGATGCCGCGCGGCTGGGCGAGCGCGGGGCGCACCACGGTCTCGACGAACTGCGCGACGGCGGCCTCGAGCACCTGGCGCTGGAGCTCGTCCTTCGAGCGGAAGTGCGCGAAGAGCCCGCTCTTGGACATCGCGAGCTCGTCGGCGAGGCTCCCGATGGTGAGGCCGGCGAGCCCGTCTCGGCTGGCGAGGCGCAGCGCGCGGTACACGATGCGCTCGCGGGTCTGGGTGCCCTTGCTCATGGGCCCATAGTACGAACGATCGTGCTTTTTCGCAAGATGGCCGGCCGATGCCGGACCCGGCGGATACTGCCTTACCTTCCGTCCATGACCCTCCGAAGCCTCCTCCTCGCGCTCGCTCTGGGCGCCGCCGCACACGCTGCCGCCGCACACGCCGCCGCTGCCCAGGCCGCCCCGGCGTTCTCGACCGCCACCTTCACGCCGGCCGGCGAGGCGCCCGCCGGCTTCGACCGCGCCGCCGCGCAGCGCACCACCGAGACGCACCTCCGCAACCTCGTCCGGCTGAACACGCAGAACCCGCCCGGCAACGAGATGCTCGTCGCGCGGTACTTCGACAGCGTCTTCAAGCAGATCCCGGGCGTCGAGACGCACGTGCTGCCGGTGGGGAACGGCCGCGCGAACTTCATCGCCCGCCTGCGCTCCGGGCGGCCCGTGACCCGCTCGGTGCTCGTCATGGGGCACATGGACGTCGTCGGCGCGGACACGACCAAGTGGACCACGCGCCCGTTCGAGGCGACGCTGCTGGAGCCGTACCTCCACGGGCGCGGCACGATCGACGACAAGGGGATGCTCTCCGCGGCGGCGGCCGCGATGGCGCAGCTCGCCGCCCGGCGCGCCACCCTCACGCGCGACGTCGTCTTCCTCGGCACGGCGGACGAGGAGGGGGGCGACACGGTGGGCGTCGAGCGCGTCGTGAGCCGCCACTGGCCGCTGATCCAGGACGCGGAGTTCGCGCTGAACGAGGGCGGGCGCATCCGCATCGTGAACGGCCGGGTCCACACGGTGAACATCCAGACGACCGAGAAGGTCTCCTACACGGTCGTCGCGACGGCGACGGGGCCGAGCGGGCACGGGTCGGTGCCGCTGCCGAACAACGCGCTGGCGGCGCTCGCGCGGGCGGCGGCGCGGGTGCACGAGTGGCGGGCGCCGGTGAAGCTCAACGAGACGACGCGGATCTACTTCGAGCGCCTCTCGACCATCGAGCAGGACGAGCAGCGCCGCGCGGCGATGCTGCGGCTCCTCGCGCCGGGCGCTTCCGACGCGGCGGTGCGCGAGGCCGCCGACGTGCTGGCGCGCGACCCGCTGTACAACGCCGTGCTCCGCACGGCCGCGTCGCTCACGATGATCGGCGGCGGCTTCCGCTCGAACGTCATCCCGAGCGAGGGCACCGCGACGTTCAACGTGCGCGCGATGCCGGGGGACGACATCCTCCGCGTCGTGCGCGAGATGCAGCTGGCGGGGGGCGAGGCGAGCGTGACGTTCGCGCTCCGCGGCGCGCCCGAGGCGTCGCCGCCGCCGTCGCCCGTCACGACGGCGCTCTACCGCGCCATGGAGACGTCCGCGCGGGCGATGGTGCCGACGACGACGGTGATCCCCTTCATGTCCACGGGCGCCACCGACGGCGCCGTGCTGCGCGCGAAGGGGATCCCGACGTACGGCATCCTCCCGATGCCGCTCCCGCTCGAGGACGAGCTCCGCATGCACGGCGACAACGAGCGCGTCCCCGTGCGCGCGCTGGGCTGGGCGGCGGAGTACCTGTACCGCGTGCTCGACGGGGTGACGCAGCCGCCGGCGCCGCGACGTTAGGCGCCGGGACGCGCGGCGGCCGCGCGGCGGCCGCCCGCTCCTCCCGGCATTTCGGACGCGCCGGTCCGTTTTCGCGCGCAGAGCCGCCCCACCGCGCTTGCGTCCTCCCGGTCCGAACATTGCGGCGGGCGGGCAGACCCGTATGGCCCACTCCGCGCGTTCGTTAGGCATCGCCCTCCTCGCGGCCCCGCTCGTCGCGGCCGCGCAGGCTCCGGCCTCCGGCGGCCCGCCGCCGGCGCCGGGCGCCGTCACGTGGCAGGGGTCGCTCCGCGTGCGCCCCGAGCACTGGGACTGGTTCGGCGCGGACGGCGGTCGGTACGGCTACCTCGGGCTGCTCGCGCGCGCGTCGCTCCAGCAGCAGCGCGCCCGCGTCGGCTGGCGCGTCGAGCTCGCCGCCCCCGCCGTCCTCGGGCTTCCCGACGACGCGATGCGCCCCCCGCCGCGCGGGCAGCAGGGCTTCGGCGCGGCGTACTGGGCCGCGAACGACAGCGCCGAGAGCCCGGTGGGGCTCTTCGTGAAGCAGGCGTACGTGCGCCTCGGCGCTCCGCCGAAGGAGGCGCGGCACTCGCTCAGGCTCGGGCGCTTCGAGTACTCCGAGGGCGCGGAGACCACGCCCGAGCAGACGACGCTCGCCGCGCTCAAGCGCGACCGCGTCGCGCAGCGGCTGCTCGCGCCGTTCGGGTTCACGCACGTGGGGCGGAGCTTCGACGGCGCGCACTACGCCTTCGCGCACCCGGCGGCCAACGTCGCGCTCGTCGCCGCCCTCCCGACGCGCGGCGCGCTCGACGTGAACGGCTGGAGCTCGCTGAACGTCCGGCTCGGCTACGGCGCCCTGACGCGGCCCTTCACGTGGCGCGGCGGCGCGGGCGAGTGGCGGGTGTTCGGGCTGCTCTACCAGGACCGCCGGAACGTCCTCAAGACGGACAACCGTCCCGCCGCGGCGCGCGCCGCCGACCGCGAGGACGTCTCCGTGCAGACGCTCGGCGCGCACTACGCGCACGTCTTCGTCGGCGGGCTCGGGGAGGCGGACCTGCTGCTGTGGGGCGCGCTGCAGGGCGGGAGCTGGGGCGCCCTGGACCACCGCGCCCACGCGGAGGTGGCGGAGCTGGGCTGGCAGCCGCCGGCGAAGAAGGGTGCGCTGCGCCCCTGGCTGCGCGTCGGGTGGGACCGCGGCTCGGGGGACGCCGACCCGGGCGACGACGGGCACCGCACCTTCTTTCAGGTGCTGCCCACGGCGCGCGTGTACGCGCGCTTCCCCTTCCACAACATGATGAACAGCGAGGACCTGTTCGCGAGCCTGTACCTGCGCGGCGGTGCGCTCCGGACGGTCACCCTGCGCGCGGACGCGCACCGGCTGCGGCTCACGCGCGCCGAGGACCTCTGGTACTCGGGGGGCGGCGCGTTCGAGCCGAACAGCTTCGGCTACGCGGGGCGGCCGAGCGCCGGGGCGCGCGACCTGGCGACGCTGGCGGACCTGAGCGCGGACTGGAAGGTGAACGACCACCTCTCGCTCGTCGCGTACGGCGCGGTGGCGCCGCCCGGGCGCGTGATCGAGCGGACGTACCCCGACGGCAGCGGGGCGGGGCACCTGCTCTACCTGGAAGCCGAGCTGAGGCGTTAGGCGTGGCGCTCTCCGCGCGGCAGGGCCTCGCCCTCGCGGCGGCGGCGGCCGTCGGCCTCGCGGCCGGCCTCGGCGCGTTCACGTTCGGCTACGCGCGCGGCTACAGCTACCTCACCAACGACCCGTCGGCGTGCGCCAACTGCCACGTGATGCGCGAGCACTTCGACGCGTGGATCAAGTCGAGCCACAAGGCGGTGGCCACGTGCAACTCGTGCCACACGCCGCACGCCCTGCTCCCGAAGTACTACGTGAAGGCCAAGAACGGCTTCTGGCACTCGTTCTACTTCACGACGGGCCGCTACCCCGACCCCATCCGCATCACGGAGGGGAACCGGAGGGTCACGGAGAACGCGTGCCGCGAGTGCCACGGCCCCATCGTCGAGGCGATCGACCCGGCGCCCCGGCGCGCGGCGCAGCGCGCGCGCGCGGCGCCCGTCCATGCCGGCTTCGCGCTCGCGCAGACGAGCGGCGCGTCCGCGGATGCCGGCGTGGCGCCCGGCTCGCACTCGGACACCCGCGACTCCTGCATCCGCTGTCACAAGTACGTCGGCCACTGGGTGCGCTGACCGGGCGCGCCCACACGATGAGCCTCGGAGCACGAGCATGACGACACCGCCGCCCGCCGTCCCGCCTCGCGAGGCGGAGCCTCGTCCCCGCCGCCGCTTCGGCACCGGGACGCTCGTCGCCGTGGCCGCCCTCGCGGCGCTCGCCGCGGTGGGGATCGCCGCGCTGCTGACGAACATCTTTGCGCACCAGCAGGAGGCGCGGAACCCATTCTACCGGGTGGTGGAGCTCACCGACACCACGGACGATCCGGCGATCTGGGGGAAGAACTTCCCGCTGCAGTACGACGGCTACCGCCGCACGGTGGACCAGACGCGCACGCGCTACGGCGGGAGCGAGGGCGTGCCGCACGCGCGCACCTCGTCGGACCCGCGCGACACCGTCTCGCAGTCGCGCCTCGAGGCGGACCCGCGGCTCCGCGACCTGTGGGCCGGCTACGCGTTCGCCGAAGATTTTCGCGAGGAGCGCGGGCACGCCTACATGCTCAGCGACCAGATCTTCACGCGCCGGCAGGACGTCGCGAAGCAGCCCGGCACGTGCCTCCACTGCCACGCCTCCGTCTACAACGTCTACCGCAAGGCCGGGAACGGAGACCTCATCCGCGGCTTCGAGATCGTCAACCAGCAGCCCTACCGCCAGGTCCAGAGCCTCACGAAGCACCCGGTCGCGTGCATCGACTGCCACGAGCCGACGACGATGCAGCTCCGCGTGACGCGCCCCGGCTTCATCGAGGGCATCCGGCTGCTGAAGGCGTCGCAGGGGGTGAAGAACGCGGCGACGTGGGACGTGAACAGGGAAGCCACGCGGCAGGAGATGCGCACGTACGTGTGCGGCCAGTGCCACGTGGAGTACTACTTCAAGGGCCCGCAGAAGCGGCTGGAGTACCCGTGGGGCAAGGGGCTCACCGCCGACAGCATCCTCGCCTACCACGACTCGACCGGGCACCGGGACTGGGTGCACGCGCTCAGCGGCGCCAACGCGCTCAAGGCGCAGCACCCGGAGTTCGAGCTGTACAACCAGGGCATCCACGCCCGCTCCGGCGTGGCGTGCGCGGACTGCCACATGCCGTACCAGCGCCAGGGCGCGATGAAGATCAGCGACCACCACGTGCGCAGCCCGGTACTGATGATCAACCGCGCCTGCCAGACGTGCCACAAGCAGTCCGAGGACGAGCTGCGCGCGCGCATCGCGCAGATCCAGGATCGCACCTACTCGCTCCGCAACCTCGCCATCGACGCGGTGGTGACGCTCGCCAGGGGGATCGGCGCCGAGGTGCGGAAGGACAGCACGCGGGCCGAGATCCGCCGGGCGCGCGACTTCCAGCGGAAGGCGCAGTTCCTCGTGGACTTCATCGAGGCGGAGAACTCGATGGGGTTCCACGCGCCGCAGGAGGCCGCGCGCATCCTCGCGCTCTCGCTGGACTACTCGCGGCGCGGGCAGAACGTGCTGTACGGGCACCCCGACCCGCCGCCGACGAAGGTGAAGTCACCGCCGGCGGGCGTGACGCCGGGACGCGAAGGCGGGGCAGGGCCGCGGCGTTAGGAGCGAACGGGTGGTGGTTCGGGTCGCGGTGGCTGGGGGTCGTCCCCGAACACCGCCTCGAAGAACGCTTCCAGGTCGATCACGAGCGGCGTCGGGGCACCTGCGGGCTGCCAGTCGAGCGCGCGGTCGAGTATCTCGGGACGCTCGTCCCTCGCACGCCAGCGCTCGACGACTCGGCTGTCGAGGTCCACGATCCAGTACTCGGGAACCGCGGCGCGCTGATAGAGACGGCGCTTGATCACCTTGTCGCGGTGCCCGCTCGTGGGCGACAGCACCTCGACGGCCAGCAGCAACTCCCTGATGTTCTTCCACTCGCCCACGCGCTGACCCGGTCGCATCGGCACGACGAGCACGTCCGGCTGCACCACTTCCCCCGGCGCCACCTCGACGTCCGCCGGCGCGATGTAGGTCCGCCCGACGCCGACCTGCTCGAGGTAGCTCTCCAGCCGCCTGGCGAGAGCGAACGTGGCGTCCTGATGGGCGCCTCCCGGCGCGGGCGTCACGTCGAAGAGGAGCTCGCCATCGATGAGCTCGTAGCGCGGCCAGTGCATCCCGCGCGCTTCGACTTCCTCGTTGAGCCGGCGGACCTCGTCCACCGTCCAGACGCGTTTGGTGGCAGGCATGCCCATATCGTGCTCGGCTCGGCGGGGAAACGGCAAGCGAACATGCGCCGAGAGTGGGGTGGACCCCGCCGCGGAACGTGATCGACCCGTCGCGCGTAGGATCAGTCCGATGCGCACCCTCGTCTTCCTCGCCCTCGCCGCGGCGCCGCTCGCCGCCCAGCGCGCCAGCGTCCGCGCCGCCTCGCCGGCGCCCGTCCCGCCCGCGCTCCGCCCCGCGTTCGACTCGGCGGCGCGCCTGCCACGCCTCCGCAGCCTCCTCGTTCAGAAGGACGGGCGGATCGTCGCCGAGCGCTACTGGCGCGGCGCGACGGCGGCGCGGCGCGCGAACATCAAGAGCGCGTCGAAGAGCGTGATCTCGGCGCTCGTCGGCATCGCCATCGCGCGCGGCGACATCCCGAGCGTCCGGCAGCCGCTGGTCGGGCTGCTGCCGGACGAGCCGGCCTTCCGGAGCGACCTGCGCAAGCAGCGCATCACCGTCGAGGACCTGCTCTCGATGCGCGCCGGGCTCGAGCCGACGAGCTTCGGGAACTACGGCGCGTGGGTCTCGTCGCCGAACTGGGTGCGCGACGCGCTGCGACGCCCGATGGTGGACGACCCCGGCGGGCGCATGCTCTACAGCACCGGGAGCACGCACCTCCTCTCGGCCGCCCTCACGCGCGCGACGGGCACGAGCACGTACGCGTATGCGCTGCGCCACCTCGCGCGCCCGCTCGGCATCGACCTCCGGCCGTGGACGCGCGACCCGCAGGGGATCTACTTCGGCGGCAACGACATGTACCTGACGCCGCGCGAGATGGCGCGCTTCGGCCAGCTCTACCTCGACGGCGGCGTGGCGAACCGGCGGCGCGTGCTCCCGCAGGCGTGGATCGACAGCTCCTGGGCGGTGCGCACGTACTCGCCGTGGAACGGCCACGGCTACGGCTACGGCTGGTGGACGCGCACGTCGCGCGGGCGGCCGGTGCACTTCGCGTGGGGCTACGGCGGCCAGTTCGTCTTCGTGGTGCCGAGCCTGCGGCTGGTGGTGGTGACGACGTCGGAGAGCGAGGCGCCGCGCGAAGGGGACCACCTCGGGGCGGTGCACGGGCTGCTGGACAGGATAGTGGAGGCGTACGACTGACGGCCGAAAGCCAGTTGCCTGGGACGGTCGTTCCGCGTTAGACTCCCTTCGCGCGGCGATTTCCCCGATTTGACGGGCCGCGCCCCGGGGCGACACCCGGCCGAGACCCGTCTAAGTCAGGGAGCCACGCACGAGCGGCGGCGACCTCGAGACGGTCGCCGCCGCTCTGTCGCGTCCGGGTCCCGCGTACCGACTCACCTCAGGAAGCACATGGCGACCCAGCAGGCCCCCGCGCTCGGCGACGCGCTCGCCGCGACGGCCACGCAGTACGTCTTCACCTCCGAGTCCGTCTCCGAGGGGCACCCCGACAAGGTCTGCGACTACATCGCGGACTCCATCCTCGACGCCTACCTCGCGCAGGACCCGACCGCGCGCGTCGCGTGCGAGGTGCTCGTGAAGCACGGCGACGTCGTGCTCGCCGGCGAGATCACGGCGCGCGAGGGCGTCGCGGTGGACCACGTGGCGGTCGCGCGGCAGGCCATCCGCGAGATCGGCTACACGGACTCGTCGGAGGCCTTCAACGCCGACGGCGTGCGCGTCACCGAGCTCCTCACGCGGCAGTCCGCGTTCATCGCGCAGGGCGTGGACACGGGCGGCGCGGGCGACCAGGGGATCATGTTCGGCTACGCGACGGACGAGACGCCGCAGCTCATGCCGCTCCCGATCGCCCTCGCGCACGCCCTCTCGCGCCGCCTCGCCGAGGACCGCAAGGCGGGGCGCGTGCGCTGGCTCAAGCCCGACTGCAAGACGCAGGTGAGCGTGCTCTACGACGGCATCGTGCCGGTGAAGGTGACGACGGTGCTCGTCAGCACGCACCACGCGAAGGACGTGACGCAGGACGAGATCCGCGCCTACGTCGCGCGCACGCTCGTCCCCGAGGTGCTCGGCGCCTGGTACCGGGACGACGTCGAGATCCTCGTGAACCCGACCGGGAGCTTCGAGGAGGGCGGCCCGAGCGTGGACGCCGGCGTCACCGGCCGCAAGATCATCGTCGACACGTACGGCGGCGCGGGCCGCCACGGCGGCGGCGCGTTCAGCGGCAAGGACGCGACGAAGGTGGACCGCAGCGGCGCGTACTTCTGCCGCTACATCGCGCGCGAGGTCGTGAAGGCCGGGCTCGCGAAGCGCGCCGAGGTGCAGGTGGGCTACGCGATCGGCCGCGCCGAGCCGGTGTCGGTGCGCGTGGACACGTTCGGCACGGGCGACGCGGAGCAGGCGGCGGCGTTCGTGAAGCAGTTCGACTTCCGGCCGCTGGCAATCATTCAGACGCTCCAGCTTCGCCAGCCGATCTTCCGTCGGACGACCAACTACGGGCATTTCGGGAAAGCCGATCTGCCGTGGGAGCGGTAGCCACGGACCTGGCGACAGGCGACGGGCGACCGCTGCCGACGGGCTAGCGGGTCGGATGGCGAGAACCCCCGGGAGGCTACTACTGGCCTCCCGGGGGTTCTATTCTCCGACTACCCGCTCACCAGCCGGGCGGCAGCAGTCGCCCGTCGCCTGTCGCCAGCGCTCGTAGCGTTGCGCAGACTGCGCGTCGGCTAGAAGCCCCATTCCTTGGTGAGGAATGCCCCGAACGCGCCCGAGCGCGAAGGGTGGCGGTCGGCGGGATCCCACCACGGCCCCCGCATGAAGAACCGCGGCTCGAAGCCCGCATCGAGCTTCCACGTCTGCGAGAGCCAGTGCTCCGTGCGCAGACCCGGCAGCGCCCACGTCGGGCGGAGCTGCGCGGCCACGAACGTGTTCAGCGACTGGTACTGCCCCACCTCGAACACCGTCCCGCGGAAGCCGCCGATGCGGCGCGGGGCGAGCTCCGTCGCCACGTCCGGCGGGCCGACCGTGAAGATGTCCGCGCCGAGCGACTGGCGGGCGCCGTGGCCCATCTCGTAGACCACCATGCCGAGCGCGGTGCTGCGCTGCTGGCGGCGCGCCATCGCGCCCGCCTCGCCCGCGAGCTGGCCGCTCCACGTCGCCTCCCCGGTGAGCGGGGAGCCGGACTGCTGGAGGAGCGACAGCGGCGTGCGGCCGAACGAGAGGTGCGCGCCCACGTCCGCGGCGCGCATGGGGAACAGCGTCGAGCCCTCGAGCGCGAGGCGCGGGGCGCGGCCGTCGCCGCTCGTGAGGATGCGCGTGCGCATCCAGCCGCGCCCCGGCATCCAGGTCTCGCGCTCCCCCTCGAGGAAGAGCACCGTGGTCCCGCCCGGCTGCGGCACGAGTGAGATGGAGCCGCGCGCCATGCGGAAGGCGCGCGAGCGGAACACCGTGATGCCGCGCCCGATGTCGATCACCCCGTCCTGCTTCGCCTCCGCGCCCTCGGCCCACCCGCCGTAGCCGGGCTCGAGGCGCGCGCGGATGGCGCGCTCGGTGTAGAACTGGAAGCTCGCGTCGGGCGACGCGCGGTAGAAGTTGTCGCGGAAGATGCGGACGCGGAGGTCCACGTGGCCGCCCGGCGGCGCGCG
Organism: Gemmatimonadaceae bacterium; assembly: GCA_045804325.1. Taxonomy (GTDB): domain Bacteria; phylum Gemmatimonadota; class Gemmatimonadetes; order Gemmatimonadales; family Gemmatimonadaceae; genus JBJMNJ01. The sequence continues at coordinate 10,607 of JBJMNJ010000342.1, read as the reverse complement.
CCGCGTGCCGCCCCCCGGCGCGACCGAGTCGCCCTGGGCGGCGCCGCTCGTGTCGAAGACCGCGAACAGCCGCGGGCTCCCGGGCGGGTCGAGCCGGATGAGGTCTCCGTTCGGGCCCTGGAGGTCGAGGAAGCCGCGCCGCATCGCGACGCCGCCCGTGACGTGCAGGTCGTTCGGGGCGCCGCGCACGCGCACGTCCATGTCGGCGTGCACGCTCCCCATGTACGTGTCCATCGCGTGCACGTTGCGCCCGGCGACGCGCGCGTCCACGACGGCGCGGTCGAACGCGAGCGGGTGCGCGACGTTACCCTCGGCGCGCAGCACGCCGTCGCTCGTCAGGCGCAGCGAGTCGAGGTACATCGTGTCGCCGGCGAAGCGCAGCGCGAAGGCGACGTCGCGCGGGGTGAGGCCGAGGCGCTCCACCTTGAACGCGCCGGCCGTGAAGGTGAGCCCGCCGGTGGCCGCCAGCCCGTCCACGGGACCGCGCACCGTCACGCGCCCGTCGAGCACGCCGCGCGGGCGTCCGAACGACGGGTGCCACGCGGGGAGCCGCGCGAGGTCGAAGCGGTCGAACGCCGCCGTCGCCTCGACCGAGCCCTCGCGGTCGAAGCTCGCGTGCGGCATCCCGGCGAGTGAGACCGTCACCGGCGCGCCGGCGGTGAGCTCGGCCGCCGACCGTCCGCTGTCGGCCGCGTAGCGCGCGCCCACCCAGCCGTTCGCGTAGCGGGCGGTGAGCCGCGTCGGCTCCACCTGCACCTCGCCGACGCGGCCGCCCGAGAAGCGCGCCTCCGCCGCGATCGCCGGCGCGGAGGCGCGGCCGGTGACGTCGACGACCACCGCGATCATCCCGTCGCCCTCGAGCTCGCCGCCGGTGAGCGCGAGCAGGTCCGCGACGCGGACGCCGTCCACCGTCGCGACGAGGCGGCCGTCGCGCGCGTCCGAGATCGTGCCGTTCGCGAAGACGTGCGCGCCGCGCGAGCTCGCGACGTTCACGTCCTGCACCGTGATCCCCGCCGGCTCGGTGCGCACGAGGCCGGGACGCGTCGTGTACCAGCGCACGGTGTCCAGCCGCGCCGCGAACGTGTCCACCGCCAGCTCGCGGGTCCTGCCGGCGAGCGCGTAGCGTCCGCGGAGCCGGAAGTCGTGCCGATCGTCCTGCACCGCCACGGCCTCCACGCGGCCGGCGCCCTGCTTCCACGTGCCGCGCACGTCGAGCGAGTCGAGCGCGACGCCGCGCGCGACGACCCCGCGCGCGGCCATGCCCGCCGCCACCTCCCGCGCCGGCGACAGCAGGCGCTCCACCGAGAACTCGGCCGCCACCGTGTCGGCGGCGTTGCCGAGGACGACCAGGTCGCCGGCCGCGACCGTGCCGCGGGCGTCGAGCGCCTTCAGGTTGCCGCGCAGCACGCCGCGAGACGCGACGCGGCCGGCGAGCGAGTCGGCGCGGATGCCGGGGCGCTCATCCGCGTCGCCCCCGTCGACCCGGCTCACCACGAGCTCGCCGCGCGCGGCGGCCTTCACGTCGTTCTCGGTGGGGCAGGCCGGGCGGTTCAGCGCGAGGCACTCGATGCGCGCGGAGTCGAGCGCCGCGGCGTTCCCCGCGCGGCGCTCCAGGACGACCCGGCTCCCCGGCACGTCGCGCGAGCGCACGACGCTCGTGTCGCCGGCCGGCAGCCACCGGCGCAGGGCGCCGAGCGAGTCGACGCGCGCCCCGTAGGCGAGCTCGCCCGTGCGACCTTCGACGAGCCCGATGGAGCCGCGCGCCTCCGCGTGGATGGCCTGGCCCGCGACGAGGAGCGTGTCGAGGCGCGCGAGCCCGTTGGCCGCCGTGCCGCGCACGACGAGCGCGTCCACCGCCACGCCGCCGAGGCGCGAGTCGCGCAGGCTGGCGGCCACGGCCGCGTTCATCGTCGCGGGCGTGAAGCCCGTGCCGCGCGCGGACGCGGTGCCGTTGACGAGCGCCTCGGGTGCCCGGCGCGTGATCGCGCTCGGGTCGAACGCCCGCGCCTCCGTCGCGAGGTCGTACGTGGAGCGCCTGCCGGCCACGCGCGCGCCGCCGCGCACGTGGAGCGTCCCGCCCGCGGGCGCCACCGCGACGACGTCGCCGCGCACGCGCAGGTCGCCCATGCGGCCCTCGACGTGCACGGGGCCGCGCACCTCGCCGCGCAGCCCGTACTCCGGCGCGAAGCGGCCGACGGTGGCGAGCGAGACGGGCAGCGCGCGCACGTCGGCGTTCACGACCGCCGGCCGCCCCCCGCGCAGCGTCACCGCCGCGGTCCCGGACACGCGCGAGCGCTCGGCGCCCTCCGCGTGCGTGAGGTCGCCCGCGAGGCGCCACCCGCCGCGCATGCTCCCCGTGACCGTCGCGGTGCCGGCCACCGTGCCGCCCAGGGGCGCGCGCGGCGCGACGAGCCCGACGTAGAGCGGGGCGAGCGACACGCGCAGGTCGCGCGTGCGGAGCCCGCCGGCGTAGCCGATCTCGCCCGCCGCGGCGACGCGGCTCGTGCGGCCCGTGGCCGCCTCCGTGAACGCGAGCCGCGCGTCGGTGCGCAGCGCGTCCGCCTGTCCCGAGACCTTCGCGCTCCCCGACAGGGTGCCGCGCCGCGGGATCGTCGCGTCGGGCGCGAAGCGGCGCACGAGGTCGGTGGTGACGTCCGCGAAGCGCACGTCCGCGGAGCGGATCATGACCGGGTCCGCCGCCACGATCGACAGGCTCCCCTCGGCCCACGCCTTCCCGACGGCGAGGCGCGCGTCGCGGACGTCGTACTCGACGGGCCGGCCCTTCGCGTCGCGCAGCACGAGCGTCACGCGTCCGCCGCCCTCGGACGGGAGGCGCGGCGAGAGCCAGCGCAGGTCGGCGAGCGCGAGCGGGTCGGCGCGGAGGTCGAGCAGCGCGCCGCCGGCGAAGGCGATCGTGCCGTTGCCAGTGACCGACGTGCCCGGGAGGCGCAGCGTCGCGCCGCGCCACCAGAGCGAGTCGTCGTCCGCCCGGAACGTCCCGGCGAGGCGGCGCACGTCCAGGGCCGGCGGGTTGAATGGGTGCGCGAGCGTCGACAGCGAGTCCACGACCGCGACGAGGCCCGCGCTGTCGCGGTCCACGAGGCGGACGCGCGAGAGGCGCCCGCCGAGCCGCTCGAGCTCGACCACCTGCTGGTAGCCGCCCCGCGCGCGCACGACGCGCTGCCGCGAGCGCCCGGCGAGCGCGCGCGCGAAGGCGCTGTCGCGCTGCGCGGGCGCGAGCGTCGAGTCCGGGGCCCACGGCTGACGGAGGACGAGGCGCCCGTCATTCACCGTGAGGCCCCGCACGTCCACGAGCCGCCAGCGGCCCGGACGTGCGGGCGCAGGGCGCTGCTCAGCGCCCATGCGGAAGATGCGCTGGAAGTTCCAGCGCCCGCCGGGCGGCTGGTCGAGCACGACGACGGGGCGCTCGAGGTGGACGTTGCGGAGCTGCAGGCGCCCGGCGAAGACGACGCCCCACAGTCCGTACTCGCCCGACACGCGGCGTGCGGCGAAGAGCGGCGCGCCGGCGGAGTCGGTGACCGACACGTCCGCGAGCGAGAACTCGCGCAGGAGGTTGCCGCCGAGCTTTCCGGCCTGCACGCGGCCGCTCGCGCGCTTCTGCGCCGCGGCGACCACGCGGCGGCGCACGCGCTCGCGGCCCCAGTCCGTCTGCGTCAGAACGACCACCGCGAGCGCCAGCAGCAGCGCGACCGCGAGCAGCGCCACGAGCACGCGCGCGGCGATGCGGCGCGCGAGCACGCCCGGCGGCGTGACGGTGCGCTGCATCAGAACGCCTGCCCCATCGAGAAGTGGAGCGTCGTGTGGCCGAGGAGGCGCCCGATGAAGTGGCGGTCGGCGAGCGGGTCCCACTCGAGATCGCGGAGCCGCACGACCGTCGCGGTGCGCGGATCGTCGCTCGTCGTCGTGAGCACCGGCAGCGTCTCGCTCGAGCGGAGCCGGACGCCGATGTCGAGGCGGATGACGCCGAGCGGCGAGCGGTAGCGGAGGCCGGCGCCCGGCGTGACGTCCCACGCGCCGCCGACGCCGAAGCCCGCCGGCTGCACGCGGCCCTCGCCGAGCCAGCCGGCGTCCACGAACGCGACGGCGATCGTCTTCCGCTCGATCGGGTAGCGCCACTCGCCGCTCGCCTCGACGAGGGCGCCGCCGCCCAGCGGACGCGCCTCGAGGAGCTCGTCGGGGACGCCGGAGGGGTCGCACGTGCCGTCGGCGATGGTGGCGTCGGTGCAGCCGGCGGCGAGCAGGTCGCGGCGGCCGGCGCGGAGCACGCGCGGCCCGAGCTGGTTCTCCATGTAGCCGCGCACCGAGCTCGCGCCGCCCGCGTAGAGGCGCTTCCGCGGATGGAGCAGCCGCTCGCCGTCGATGCGGTCGGAGCCGGCGAGCGGGCGGGCGAGCCCCGCGCGCACGCGGAACGCGAGCACGGTCGGGAGCCAGCCCGGCTGCTTCTGCGCGCCGAGGCGCCGGAAGAAGGCCGCGTCGCCCTGCACGCGGACGTGCGCGAAGTCCGACAGCGTGAACGGCCCGGCGACCTCGGCGTCGACGCCCATGTTCGTGCCGCCGGTTGGGTTCTCGAGGTCGTTCGTCCGGTCGCGCCACGCGCTCGCGGCGACCGGAGAGAGCCGGTGCGGCTCGCGGAGGCTCGCCGCGGCGCTCGCGTCGCACACGCCGAACGCCGCGCAGAAGTACACGTCGCCGCCCTCGGCGCGGATGGTCTCGACGCGCCAGCCGCCGCCGAGCGGGGTGCGAGGAGCGAGCTCGTGGCTGAGCTGGAGCGCTGCGCCGGCGCTGCGGTCCGCGACGACGCCGGTGAGCACGCGGCGGCCGGCGAAGAGCGTGATGCCCGCCGCGCTCGCGGGCGACCACGCCCAGGGCTGCACGAGGTCGAGCGACGTCTGCCACGACGGCGCGAGGAGGGACTCGTCGCCGCCGGGCGCGTCGCGGAAGGGGAAGCTGCCGGCGAGCTGCCGCGCGAGGAGGTTGCCGACGGCTGCGCGCAGCTCCGCGCGGCGCGCGCCGCCGAGGAAGTCGCGGTGGGCGAGGAGGGCGGCGGCCTGGAGGTAGTCCGCCGTGTTGAAGCCGGCGCCGATGCGCGCCTGTACGACGTCGCCCTCGCGCACGGCGAGCTCGATGTCCTTCAGGGTATCCCCTGTAGGCGGAGTGACGAAGAGCGCGCGGCGGAGCAGGGGAGACTGGGTGAGCAGCTGCCGCTCGCTCTCGACGAGGTCGCTGCGGCGGTACGGGCGGCCGGGCCGCACCGTGAGCGCGCGGCGGATGGTCGCTGCCGAGAGGTGCTCGTTGCCGGTGACGCGCACCTCGCCGATGCGCGTGGGCGCGCCGGCGTGGACGACGAGGCGCACGGGGACGTTGCCGTTCGCGTCGGGCGGCGGGACGGTGGTGTCGATCGCCGCGTCGCCGTACCCCTCGTCCCAGAGCGCGTCGCGCAGGCCCGCGAGGGTGGAGTCGAGCTGGAAGATGCTGAGCGGGCGTCCGGGTCTCAGCCTGACGAGCCCGTTGAGCCGGGACGGGGAGAGGACGCCATCGGGGTGCTCGACGTCCAGCGCGCTCACGACGGTCGGCGGTCCTTCATCGATCACGAAGGTCACGTCGACGGCGCCGCGGCCGCCGCGCCCCTTCCGCGGCGTGATGACCGTGTCGACGCGCGCGTGGCGGTAGCCGGCGCGCCAGTAGAGCACGCGCAGCCGGGTGATGTCCTTCCCGAGCATCTCCCGGTCGAGCCACTCCTTCTCGATGAAGTAGATGGTCGGGAACACCTTGCAGAACGGCAGCAGCAGCACGAGGCGGCACTGCGACGCCTGGTGGTCGAGCGTGTTGATCAGCAGGTACTCGGGGAGCGCCTCGCGTCCGACGAAGGTGATGGAGCGCGCCTCGATGCGCGGTCCCTCCGCGGGGGCGCCCTGTGGGCGCTGGGCGCGCGCGGGGAGAGCGCTCGTGGCGAGCGCGAGCGTGGCGGCGAGGCGGAGCGTGATGCGTGGGCTGCGGAGCACGGCGGCACGGCGAGGCGCCCCGGACGGTCGGCGGCGGCTGGGACCGGGGTGCGTTCTGACACTGGCGGTTGTCTCGGACGACGGACTGGTCCGTCGGACCGGGGTCCAAGTGCGAAACTGGTGCCATACGCGGGCGCCCGGCGCCCGCCGCCTCGCGGCCGGGTGTTTGCAATACGACTCCTACTGCCCCAAGCCGGAGGTGACCCTGAAGAACAAGAAGCTGGAAGCCGTTCTCAAGAACCTCGGCATCGCGCTGGCCTGCATCGTCACGATCATCGGGGCGGCGTCGATCATGAAGCCGGTGTTCGTGAGCCGGGAGCCGGTGGCGCGGGCGATCGTGGCGCGGGACCGCCAGCTCGCGACGATCACGAAGCCCATCACCGAGGCGATCGAGGAGCGGGCCTCGCCCGACGAGGTCGCGAACGAGATGGCCCAGCAGGAGCAGGCCTTCTACGAGGACCTCATCCGCGCGGGCCACATCGACTCGGCGCGCGCCCGGAACGTCGCCCGCGTGGCGGTGCGCGAGGCGAAGGAGCGCAACATTCCGCCGGCGCTCATCTTCGGCATCATGCTGACCGAGAACCGGCGCTTCGTGTCGAAGGCGAAGTCGAACGTCGGCGCCGTCGGGCTCATGCAGATCTACCCGAAGGTCTGGCTCAAGTCGCTCGGCGACAAGCTCGGGCGCGACCTCGCCAACGACGAGACGAACCTGAAGTACGGCGCGTTCATCGCGGCGGAGTACATCTACACGAAGAAGAACGCCGACACGCTGAACCCGGCGCGGAGCTGGGAGAAGCCGCTGCTGCGCTACAACGGCTGCGTGCGCGGGAGCAACACGCCGCGCTGCCACACGTACCCGAGCAAGGTGCGCACCTACGTCGAGTCGCTCGCGCTGTCGCTCTGCGAGGGCGAGGGCTTCGACCTGTGCGTCGCCCAGCCGGTGTTCCTCAGCCAGCGCGAGAAGCTGCGCGGGTCGCGGAAGAAGGACGGCGCGTGGCTGCAGCGGCCGCGGCCGATCGAGCTGCTGGGGCTGAGACAGCGGCTCACCTGACAGAGAGCAGGGCGCAGCGGCGACCCCGAGGGGTCCGTTCCTGCTCCCTGCTCCCTACCTCCAGATTCCCTCCGCCGCTATCTCCACGCTGTTTCCCGCCGGGTCGCGCACGTAGAGCGAGCGGCCGCCCTTCGGCCAGTGGACCTCGGACTCGATGGCGACGCCTGCGCTCGTCAGGCGGTCGCGCCACGCCTCGACGTCCGACTCGGGGACCGCGAAGGCGACGTGGCCTGGGCCTTCGGCGCCGTGCGCGGGGATCGGGGCGCCGCCGACCGCGCCGGGATCGGTGCTCGTGCGCGCCGGGTCGAAGACGAGGAACACGCCGGCGCCGCAGCGGAAGAAGACGTGCCGCCCGGCCGCGCGCTGGAACGGCTCGAGCCCGATGACGTCCGCGTAGAAGCGCTCCGCGGCCGCGAGGTCGCTCGCGTAGAGGCAGGTCTCGAGGACGCCGCGTACCCGCGGGAGGGGAGCCATGCGGGTAGCGTAACCCGGCGCCGGGGCGGCCGACAGGCGGCGTGACGCGGGCCCGGGTGCTCGGGTCTCCTCTCGCAGACCCGATCCGCCCCATCCGGAGGACATCATGTCGCAGCGCTCGTCAGCTCTCGCCACGTTCGCCTCGCTCAGCGCGGGCCTCGCGCTCGCCGCGTCGCTCGCCGGCTGCGGCTCGTCCTCGACCGGGCTCGCGGACGTCGCCCTGCGTCGCCTTGGCGCGTCGGACGTGCAGGTGACCGTCGACTCGCTCGTCGGGAGCTTCGACCCGTTGGAGATCACGTACGCGGCGTTCACGATCAAGAACGTCTCCGGGAAGCCGGTGCTCGTGGCCGGGTGCATCGAGGGGCTCGCCGCGGGGATCGAGCGCGAGGTCGACGGCGAGTGGCAGTTCGTCGGCGGGACCATGTGCTGGGGCTCGGATCCGGGTCACGGCTTCCCGCTCGCGGCCGGGGCGACGACCGAGGGCGCGATGCAGGTGCCCGCGCCCGGGCGCTACCGCATCGTCGCGCGCTTCGCGACCGAGGCCGAGCGGGAAGTCGCGTACGACGCGAGCTCCGCGCCGTTCGACGCGCGGTGACCATCGTGCGAAGCGGGCGCACCGGCCGTCGTGTCGTCGCCGTGTCGCTCCCCTCCGAGACGCCGTAGCGCGCGAAGATCTCCACATTCGTCAACACGCGCGCGGCGCGCGCAGCACGCGCGCCGTGGCGCGGTGGCTCCGGCGGACTCGGCCACCGCGGCACCGTCATTGCACCCGCCTCCCGCGAATGACTCACCACGCACCGGGAGGCACACGTGGAGCTCGACACCCTGAAGGCTCTCTACGTCGAAGGACTCAAGGACCTGTACAGCGCCGAGACGCAGATTCTCAAGGCGCTGCCGAAGATGATCAAGCGGACGTCGCACCGCGAGCTGAAGCGCGCTTTCTCGCTGCACGAGCGGCAGACGCGCCAGCAGGCGAAGCGCCTCGAGCGCATCTGCAAGGCGCTCGGCGAGAGGCCGACGGGGAAGAAGTGCGTGGGGATGGAGGGGCTCATCGAGGAGGCGCAGGAGCTCATCAAGGAGCGCCCGGACCCCGACGTGCTCGACGCGGGCCTGATCGCCGCCGCCCAGCACGTCGAGCACTACGAGATGGCGGGCTACGGCACGGTGCGCACGTACGCGCGCCAGCTCGGCTTCGCCGACCAGGCGGAGCTGCTGCAGCAGACGCTCGATGAGGAGGGGGAGACGGACAAGCTCCTCACGCGGATCGCCCAGACGTCGGTGAACATCGACGCCGAGGACGGGGGCGACAGCGAGGGCGGCGCGCGCGGCGGCCGCGGTGGACGTCGGGGCGCGGCGAAGAAGGGTGGCGCGAGGAAGCGCGGCGGGGCGAAGAAGAGTCGGGCGCGGCGGTAGCGAGACGCGGCGACGTCGGTCGCCGAGGGAGGGTCCCGCGGCTCGGGCGCTTCATCCGAAGCGCTCCACGCCGGGGACCCTTCCGTCATCGTCCGCCACAGCTGTACTCGCTGATGCCCGCCGCGCGCCGTATCTTCGCGGCCATGAATGCTGACGTCGTGGTCGTCGGCGGCGGGGTCGTCGGCTCGAGCGTCGCCTATCAGCTGAAGCGCGCCGAGCCGGGGTTGCGCGTCGTGGTCGTCGAGCGCGACCCGAGCTACGCGGGCGCGTCGTCGAACCTCGCGATGGGCGGCGTGCGGCAGCAGTTCGCCACGGCGACCAACATCCAGCTCGCCCGCTGGAGCGCGGCGTTCTACGCGCGCTTCGACCAGCTCATGAGCGAGGGCGGGCACTGCTCGCAGGCGTGGTTTCGCCGGCGCGGGTACCTCTTCCTCGTGGACCACGCGAGCGCCGCGACGTTCGACGAGCGGCTCGAGCTCCAGCGCGCGCTCGGCGCGGCGGTGGAGAAGTGGTCGGTGGACGACCTGCGCGCGCGGCTCCCGGGGCTCCTCGTGGACGACCTCGCCTTCGGCGTCTTCGGGCCGCGCGACGGCTACGCGAACCCGTCGCAGGTGCTGCGGAGCTTCCGCGCGGGGGCGGAGCATCGCGGGGCGGAGTACGTGCACGGCGAGGTCGTGGAGATCGAGCGGCACGCGGGGCGCGTGCGGGCGGCGCGCGTGGCACTCGTGGGTGGCGGCGATCTTCGCGTCGAGGCCGGCGCGGTCGTGAACGCGGCCGGCGCGTACGCGGCGCGCGTGGGCGGGGCGGCGGGGCTCGAGCTGCCGATCCGCGCGCAGCGGCAGCACCTCTTCCGCGCCGCGCTCCCGGGGCCGTTCCCCTATCGCTTCCCGATGGTGATCGACCCGGGCGGCGCGCACTGGCGGCACGACGACGCGATCCGCCCGGGCGAGGCCGACTGCATCGTGGTGGCGCGCACGCGCTTCGACGAGCCGTTCGGCGAGAACCTCGAGTGCGACGTGCCGCGCTGGGAGTCGGACTTCCGCCCGCCGCTCGTCAGGCGGATGCCGGCGCTCGCGGACGCGCGGATGGTCCACGGCTGGGCGGGCCTCTACGAGATGACGCCCGACCACAACCCGCTGCTCGGCGAGCACCCGGAGCTCGGGGGCTTCTACGTGGCGGCGGGCTTCAGCGGGCACGGGCTCATGCTCGCGCCGGCGACGGGGCTCGCGGTGGCGGAGATGATCCGGCACGGCGCCGCGCGGACGTTCGACGTGAGCGCGTTCGCGCCGGACCGCTTCGCGCGGGGGGCGCTCGTGCACGACGCCGCGACGCTCTGAGGCCGGGCCCCTGCTCTTCCCAGCGCCCGGTCCGCGTGCGACGTATATCCACTCGGTCCGCAGACAGAATCCCTCCGCACCGCGTCTCCATGCGTCCCACTTCCGTGCTCCTCGCCGCGCTCGGCGCGGCGGCCTTCGTCATGCCCCTCGCCGCGCAGCGTCGGGGCTCGCAGCCTGCGCCAACGCCTGCGCGTAGCGGGACCGACTCCGCGCGTGCCGCGCGCGACTCCACCCGCGGCGACTCCGCCGGGCCGCCGTCGCCGTGGAATGGGCTCCGGATGCGTGGCATCGGGCCGGCCGCGGTCTCCG
>JBJMNJ010000341.1:0-39794 GCA_045804325.1 Gemmatimonadaceae bacterium | reverse complement strand
AGGGCGAGGCATCGTACCTCCCGGGCCGTCACACCTCAGGCTGACGGAACGATGAGCGCGTCTCTGGTCGCTCTGGTGAACGCCGTTACGTTTGTTGTCGACGATCCGCTAAACGGACTGGCTCTGCACTGGCTCCGCCTCGGCGTCAGAGCGCGTCGCCGGTCGACCCCAGCACCAGCTCCAGTACTCGCTGCAGGTCATCAGTCGAGTAGAACGCGATGCGGACCTCGCCCTGATCGCTCCCCGAGAGCGTGATGCGCACGTCGGTCTGGAGGTAGCGTCGCAGCTGGTCCTCAATGCGGCGCGCCTCGGTGTTGCGCTGCTCGGGCCGCCCCGCGGACGTCGGCGCCGCCTTCTTGGTGCGGCCGCCGGAGTCGCGCACGCGCCGCTCCACCTCGCGCACGCTCATCCCGCGCTCCGCCACCTCCCGCGCGAGCTCGATCATCTCGTGCTCGTGGCGCAGGGCGAGCAGCGCACGCGCGTGGCCGGACGTGATCTGGCCCTCCTGCACCATCTTCCGCACCTGCGTGGGCAGCTGCAGCACGCGCAGGGCGTTCGCGACCGTCGAGCGGTCCTTGCCGACGACGTCCGCGACCTCCTGCTGCGTGAGGCTGAACTCGTCGACGAGACGCTGGTAGCCCTCTGCCTCCTCGATCGGGTTCAGGTCCGAGCGCTGGAGGTTCTCGACGAGCGCCAGGGTGAGCAGCGTCTTGTCGTCGATGTCGCGGACGATCGCGGGGATCTCGGTCCAGCCGAGGTTCGTGGCCGCGCGCAGGCGTCGCTCGCCGGCGATGAGCTCGAACCCCTTACCGCTCGCCGAAGGGCGCACGGTGATCGGCTGGAGGAGTCCCGTCGCCGACAGGCTCGACTCGAGGTCGGCGAGCTCCTCGGCGTTGAACTCCTTGCGCGGCTGATACGGGTTCGGCCGGATCTGCGCGATGGTGATCCGACGAAAGTCCCCACGCTCCTCGTCGGCGACGCTCGCCGTGCCGGCGCCCGCCCCGCCACCGACGGGCGCGTCGGCAGCAGGCTGCTGCTTGATGGAGAGCAGCGCCTCGAGGCCGCGGCCGAGGCGGCGCGGCGGGGCGGATGACTTGTCGTTGGGAGCGGTCATCGGACGGCCCGGAATGGGGAACGGAGAGCGGGGAGCGGGGAGCGGGGAGCAGCGAACGACGAGCAGAGAGCAGGCACGGGAAGACGGCGACCCCCGCGACGCGCGGCTGTTCGCTAGGGCGCGGCGGGAGCGGCAGGGGCGACGGTGGTGCTCCCCTGCTCCCTGCTCCCTGCTCCCTTGTCCCTGTACTTCGCCAGCAGCTCGCGCGCGACCGCCACGTAGGCCTGGGCGCCCACGGACGCGACGTCGTAGAGGATGATCGGCTTCCCGAAGCTCGGCGCCTCCGCCAAGCGGATATTGCGCGGGACGACCGTCTCGAAGACCTGGTTGCCGAAGTACTCGCGGGCGTCCACGGCAACCTGGCGCGAGAGGTTCAACCGAGCGTCATACATCGTGAGTAGCACGCCCTCGATCGTCAGCCGCTCGTTGATGCCGCGCTGGACGAGGTGGACGGTGTTGAGCAGCTGCGTGATCCCCTCGAGCGCGTAGTACTCGCACTGAAGGGGGATCAGGAGCGCGTCCGCCGCCGCCATCATGTTGATCGTGATCAACCCGAGGCTGGGCGGGCAGTCGATGAGGATGAAGTCGTACTGGTCCCGGACGGTCTCCACCGCGTCGCTCATCGCGTGGTTCCGCCGCGGATGGTCCACCAGCTCCACCTCGGCCCCGGCGAGGTCCGGCGTCGCGGGGAGCACGTCGAGGTGCTTGAAGCCCACTCCCCGGATGCGCGCGCTTTCGAGCGTCGCCTCGCCGATCAGGACCTCGTAGACCGTCGCGCCGAACTGGTCGCGCGTGAGCCCGATGCCGCTCGTCGCATTCCCCTGCGGATCGCCGTCGATGAGCAGCGTGCGCTGCTCGGCCACCGACAGGCTCGCGGCGAGGTTCACGGCGGTGGTGGTCTTGCCCACCCCACCCTTCTGGTTGGCGATGGCGATGATGCGGGCCACGGGGTACGGCTCGGGGAAGCGGACGGGAGCCGGGAATATAGACGGCGCCACACCACGCTGCGAGGCGCCGAAATCCGCCCTCAACGCTCCGTACTCTGGCGTTCCACGTGACACACTGGACCGTGTGGAGAACGTTTCACGTGGAACAATACGGATGGTTTGTGATGCGTGCTCGACCGAGGTGACCAAACCTTCAGCGGACCAACGCTTTATAAGCGAGCTCTTCAGTAGGCCGGCGAGAGCCGATTCTAGAGCATCCGTAGCCTTCTTCGGTTCGCTGGACCGTCATAGGTCCCTCGGGTTCACGCGGAGACGCTGAGGTGCGGAGAAGGTCGATGCAGGAACAACTGCAGATCGACAGGCTGAACCCAGGACCGGGAACGGCGACGAACGAGGTGTACCCAGCAAAGGAAGACTCCCGAACGGTGGCCGGCCACCGTTCGGGAGTCTTCTCATGAGACGTCTCGGACAGCCCCAATGCGGGACCGTCCCCGCGCAGGATCCATCCTCTGAACGCTCTTGCCTGGCCGTTCTCCGTGCCTGCGCGCGACCCCGAGCGACCGGCCCGGCGCGCGGCGAGCCTACCGCATCGCCTCCCACGCCTTGCGCAGCGAGTCCATCGGCGCCCTGTGCAGTGTCGGCGTCCCGGAGAGCGTGCCGTCGCTCGGGCGGAGCACCCACACGTCTCGGCCGGGATACTCCGCGAACAGCGCCGCGTCGCGCTCGTGCAGGTCGCGCGCGAAGAGCACGCCGGGCACCGGCGTGTGCATGAACGGCGCGAGCCCCAGCGCCCCTCGCCGAGAATGGGCGAGGGGCGCCATGCAGCGCCTCGACCAGCCGCTACCCTGGTGCACGCGGATCTTCACCTGGCTCGGGAGCTCGACGCGATCGAGGTTCACGGAGTCGGGGAGCAGCGCGAACAGCTCCGCCGTCGCCGCCGCACCGGTCACGCGACGTGCCTCGAGGTCGAGCAGCGCGTGCTCCAGGCGGCAGGCGTCCACCGCGCGGTACGTCTTCTCCGCGGCCTGCGCCGTGATGCCCAGCGCGCGCATGCGCACCGCGAACTGCGACTCCCAGGTCTCCGGGACGAGCACGATCGCGTTCCGCACGCCGGCCTTCCGCAGCTCCCCCTCGACGTCCCAGCGCTCGGTCTTGTTGCGCTTGGCGTAGAGCGACAGCCGCGTCGGGACGTTCACCGCCACGGCCATCACGACGGCGGCGAGCATCGACCACACCGCGAACCGGTAGCCGAGGGAGTCGGGCGTGAACGCGGCGAAGCGCGCGCGCGCCGCGGGGAGGGCGCGCGCCGTCCACCATGTGAGGAGCGGGATGAGCGGATAGAGGAAGCGGGGGCCGAGGAAGAAGCCGTTGTGCCAGTAGGCGAAGTACGCGAGTGTGACGAGCAGCCCGCTCGCGAGGAGGAAGCGGTCGTAGGGACGGAGCCGCGGCACCAGGGCGAGCGCCGCGATGAACGGGATGAGGCCCGGCAGCGACGTCTCGAAGAGGCACTGCTGGAGGTACGTCCCGTAGAGGCTCAGCATCTCGATGCCGCGCGCCGGCGTGTGCGGGATGCCCCACGGCGCCATGTGGAAGCCGAGCCCGTGCTCCTTGCCCCAGAGGAGCTCGTAGCCGAACAGCAGCGGCTTCCCCGTCGTGTTCACGTGCACCCACATCATCGCGAGGATCGGCAGCGCGACGCCGACGCCTGCGGGGAGCGCCTCCGCCCAGCGCCGCGGCTCGCGGAGTGCGCGGATGAGCATCCAGAGTCCGGCCGGCAGGGCGAACGCGAGGGCATCCACCGGGCGGATGGTGGCGGCCACGCCGAGTCCGAGCCCGACGAGGAAGCCGAGGCCGGGGCGCGCGGGCGCGAGGGCGGCGGGCGGTTCGGCGTCGGAGCCCTCGGCCCGCGCCGACGACGCCCAGAGGGCGGCGAGCGCGGCGCACGTGAGGTTGAGCCACGTCATGGTCGTGACGTGGTTCATGTAGGAGCCGGACATGAACACCGCGAACGGCGAGAGCGCGAACAGCGCGAGCGCGAGCGCGGCGACGCGGCGGTTGGGCTCCGCGCGGCGGAGGCACCAGGCCCAGAGCAGCACGCCCGCCGCGGCGACGATCGGGTTCAGGAGCCAGGGCCCGCTGAGGAGCACGCCGAGGGCGATCATGGCGGGGCCGCCGGGCGGGAACTGCGAGAACACCTTCCCGTCGCGCGTGACCGTATGGAGCGTCGTGAAGAACTCCTGGTGCGCGGGGACGGGCATCGCGAGGTGCCCGGCCGCGTAGACGCGGGCCTGGGCGAGCTGCACGATCTCGTCGATGATCGAGGGACGTCGGGCGAACAGGGCGCTGGCGGTGACCGCGGACAGCACGAAGGTAGCTAGCGCCAGTGTAGCGCCATACGCCCACCACCGCCGCCATAGCGCGTCGCCGAGACGCGACGCGAGCCCCTGGCGCCAGAGGGCGGGAATGCGGCGCGAGAGCATCGCCAGCACGAGGCCGACCCCGAGGACGACGAAGGAGCCCGCGATCCACTCGTCGCGGAGTATGCCGAACTCCGCGTCCGCGTAGCCGCCCGGTATCCAGTTGCTGACGGGGAAGAAGGACAGCATGGCGACCACGAGCGCCGCGAGCGCACGCAGCGGCCACCACCGCGACGGCATCGCGCCGTCGTTCACCCGCGGAGCGGGACGGGGCGCGTCGGCCGGTTCCGGGGCGTCCGGCGGGCCGTACCCGCGCGCGTCGAGGTCCCGCGCCGGCACGGCCACGCCGCCCGACGAGTCGTACGTCCTGTGCATCCGGGTCATCCTGTCGAAAGCCGTCGCGGCGCCCGGCCTGGGAGGGGGAGGCCGGGGGTGATTTGGTAGCTTCTGGTGACTTAAGCGGCCGTCACCGCCGCCGGCGCCAGCGCTCGACCTCGATCACCAGGTTCTGGAGGTCGGTCGGGCTGACGCCCGGGACGCGTGACGCCTGGGCCAGCGTACCAGGACGAATGGAGCCCAGCTTCTGTCTCGCCTCGACGGAAAGCGAGCGGAGCTCCGGCCACGGGAGGTCGCCCGGCAGGGGGAACTCCCCCATGCGGCGGAGCCGGTCCGCCGCGACGCGCTCGCGCGCGAAGTAGCCCTCGTACTTGATCTCGAGCTCCGCGCTCACCACGGCGTCCGGCGGCAGCTCGTCGCCCACCCCCGCGGCGTGGAACAGCTCCGCCAGCGAGACGCCCTGCCGGCGCGCCACCTCCACGACCTTCGCCGCGTGCGCGAGCGGCGCCGTCCCCGTGGCGGCGAGCAGGGGGTCCGCCTGCTCCGGACGGATGCTCGTGCGCTCCGCCAGCGCGCGCGCCTCGTCCACCGCGGCGAGCCGCGCGTCCGCCACGCTCCGCTCCTCGTCGGACCAGAGGCCGAGCGCGACGGCGGTGGGCCCGAGGCGACGCAGGGCATTGTCCTGGCGCACCGTGAGGCGGAACTCCGATCGCGACGTGAAGAGCCGGTACGGCTCGTCGACGCCGCGCGTGACCAGGTCGTCCACGAGGACGCCGATGTACGAGGTCTCGCGTCCGAGGACGAGCCGCGGCCGCCCGAGGACCGCCAGGGCCGCGTTGAGCCCCGCGACGGTGCCCTGCCCCGCCGCCTCCTCGTAGCCCGTGGTGCCGTTGATCTGCCCCGCGAAGTACAGCCCCGGCATCGCGCGCACCTGGAGCGCGGCGTCGAGCTGCGTGGGCGGGTAGTAGTCGTACTCGATCGCGTAGCCCGCGCGCGTCATGCGCACGTGCTCCAGCCCGCGCACGGACCGGAGCACCGCGAGCTGCACGGCCGCCGGAAGCGACGTCGAGAGCCCGTTGACGTACATCTCCGCCGTGTCGAGCCCCTCCGGCTCCAGGAAGAGCTGGTGCCGCTCCGCGTCCGGGAACTTGACGATCTTGTCCTCGACGGACGGGCAGTAGCGCGGCCCCCGCGAGGCGATCGCGCCGCCATACATCGCGGACTGCCCGATGTTCTCGGCGATGATCCGCTTGCCGGGCTCCTCGAGGTACGTGATGTAGCAGGGGAGCTGCGGCGGGGAGCCGGGGAACGCGAGGCGGTCGGCAGATGGTCCGGGACGCCGGAAATCGGTGGTGGCCGCCGAGTCGTTAGGCACCAGATTGGACGTGGGGGGGGCCCCCCGGCCGCCCGACGTCCAGAAGTGGCTCCAGCGGTACCCGAACGCCTCGAGCTCGCTCTCCTGCTTCTGCAGCGTCGCGAGCGCGACGCTCCGTCCATCGACGCGCGGCGGCGTGCCCGTCTTGAAGCGCGCCACCTCGAGCCCCGCCCGCTCCAGCTGCTCGGCCAGGTGCGTCGCGGCGCCCTCGCCGGCGCGGCCGCCCGAGAGGCTCGTCGTCGTACCGATGTGGATGCGGCCGCGGAGGAACGTCCCCGTGGTGATCACCACGGCGCGCGCGCCGAAGCGCCGGCCCTCGAGCGTCTCGACGCCGGCCACCCGCGGCGCCCCACCCTCGGTGTCGAGGAGGAGCCGCGCGACGGTGCCCTGGATGGTGTGCAGCCGCTCGTGCCCCTCGAGCAGCGTGCGCACCGCGCGCCGGTACAGCCCGCGGTCGCACTGCGCGCGCGGCGCCCACACCGCCGGGCCCTTGCTCCGGTTGAGCATCCGGAACTGCAGGGTCGCCAGGTCGGTCGCGCGCGCCATGATGCCGCCGAGCGCGTCCACCTCGCGGACGACGGTGCCCTTGGCGACGCCCCCGATGGCGGGGTTGCAGGACATCTGGCCGATGGTCTCGAGCGCGCTGGTCACCAGCCCGACGCGCGCGCCGAGCCGCGCCGCCGCGACCGCGGCCTCGGTGCCGGCGTGGCCGGCGCCGACGACGAGGACGTCGAAGTCGAGCTCGCGGGAGGGGTCCTGCATGGCGACTCGGGGCGCGGGGGTCAGCGGCCCAGCGCCACGCCGCGTGGGCCTCTAAACGTCCGTATTGACGGGCCGACCCGAGAAAGGTATATCAGGCGGCCCCACGCAGGGAACGAATCCTCCGCGGTGCGACCCGAGGCTCGGCCCGCGCACGATGACGTCGGGCTCGCCTCGCAAACAATCGACGCAGCTCCGCGATCGTTTCGCCGGCTTCCCACTCGCCGGCGCCATCCGCTCGGCGATGCACCACGCCCCACGCGCCGAGAGCCCTCACGCCCCCACGTCGGAGGAGCTTCATGCGTCGCCTTTCCTTCCTCGCAGTACTCGCCCTGACCGCCGCCTGCGCGTCGCCCGACGGCACGGCGGGCAACGCGGTGGCGCCGGGCTTCAGCCTCAACGATCCCGACGGCGTGGACCTCGTCGGCATGCCCGACCTCGTGGTGCACACGCGGATCACCGAGGAGCAGTGGGTCGTGCGCGACGAGCAGCTCACGGAAGGCCTCTGCTCCGTCGAGGAGGGGAACGTCACGCCCGGAGTGCGCCGCGTGGTGCGCTTCACGGTCGAAGCGCCCAACATCGGCGACGCCGACGTCTTCATCGGCAGCCCGCTGGCGCACATGGACCCGAACGGCGATGGCAGCTACGCCGACCAGGACGGCCTCTTCGAGCTCGCGACGTGCCACGGGCACTTCCACTTCAAGAACTACGCGACGTATCGCCTCATCGGCGCCGACGGACGCCAGTGGAAGGCCGCGAAGCGCGGCTTCTGCATGCTCGACACCGACCCGACGCCGGCCTACTACGGCATGGCGCCGCACGAGAACAACTATCTCAGCTGCGGCACGGTCGGCATCGACGGCTTCCAGGGCATCAGCTCCGGCTGGGCCGACACCTACCGATTCTTCCTCGGCGGCCAGTACTTCGTGCTGGATGGCGGGGACGGTCAGCCGGTGGTGCCGCCGGGCGACTACATCATCGAGGTGCACGTGAACCCGCCGTACGCGCCGGACCGGCGGGGCAATTGCCCGCGCGTGAAGGACCCGGCGACGGGCCTCTGCCACCAGTTCGCCGAGAGCAACTACGCGAACAACATCGGCCGCGCCTCGATCCGGATCCCCGACCGCGTCGGCCGCGACGGCTTCGGCCCGATGGCCGGCTCGTACAAGAAGTCACCGGACAAGGCGGACGAGATCGAGCACGCGGGGAAGTAGCGAAAAGCAGAGAGCAGGAAACAGGAAACAGGGAGCACGGGCGTTGGACTTCACCCGGCTCCCTGTTTCCTTTCTCCTGTTTCCTCTTTCCTGTTTCCGGCCCCCTGCTCCCCGCTCGATGCCCCTCCCCATCTCCCCCAACGCGCCGACGCTCTTCATCCGCCGCGACGCGTTCGAGCGCGTCGGGCTCACGCGCGCGGCGCTCGACGAGCGGCTCAACCTCACCGACGAGGAGTTCCGCGTCGAGGGCGCGCTGGTGGCCGTGGGGCCGATCGTCGGCGAGAGTGCGCTCGTGGACATAGTGGCGGAGCTCGAGGCGATGGGGCTCGCGTACTTCGACGACTTCTTCGAGCTGAGTGGGAACTGGCCCGACTGGCTCGGGCTCTTCGCCATGGTGAAGTCGTAGGGCTGCACGCCGCCGTGGCCAGCTCGTTACACTACGCCTCGCCATTGGGCAGCGTCGCCGGACGCTCGGCGGCGCGCGGGTGGCCCATACGCGCGACGCGCGCGAGTGAAGATCAATGAACGAGGTCATGGGAACTGCGATCGGCGCCGCCGCGTGGCGCGTCACGTGTGCGGAAACCGTCGCCGCGCTGAATGAGCTCGAGGCCGCGTGGACTGCGCTGGAGTCCAGCATACCCGCGGTGCTCCCGTTCGCGACGTTCGACTGGACGGCAGCATGGTGGACGCACCTGCGCCGACGCGGGCTGAGGGCGCGCGATCGGCTCGCCGTCTACGCCGTGCGGGACGCGAGCGGGCGCCTGGTCGCCGTCGCGCCCATGACCCATACCTCGAGCCCCGGCGGGCCACTCCCCCTGCTGCGCGTCACGCAGCCCCTCGGCGCCGACCCCAACGTCACCGAGGTGCGCGGCTTGCTCGCCGCGGCGGAGGACGTGCCGCACGTGCTCCGCGTGCTGACCGACCATCTCGCGGGGGCGCCGCACGGGGTGGACTGGATCACGTGGGGCGGCCTCAGGGCCGAGGCCACCGAGGCCCTCGACCCCTCCCTGTCGGCGCGTGCAGTGAAGGAGCGCGAGTTCTCGATGTTCCTCGTGGACCTCCCCCGCACCTGGGAAGAGCTGCGCGCGGGGCTCTCGCGCAACATGAAGGAGGCGCTGCGGAAGTGCGCCTCCACGCTGCGCCGCGACGACGTCGAGTGGCGTTTCGTGGCGCTCGACCGGCCGGACGACATCGACGCGCGGCTCGCACGATTCCGCGAGCTGCACCAGGTGCGGAGCACGGCACCGGGGATGGTGCCGCACCCGGACTACTTCGCTCGCGAGGAGGTGTTCTCGTTCCTGCGCGACGTCGTGCGCCGGCGCGCGGCCCGCGGTGCGGCGCGACTGTTCGGCATCGAGGTGGGCGGCGAGCTCGTCGCGGCGCGGCTCGCGTTCGCCTCTCGCGGCGAGCTTTATCTCTACTTCTCCGGCTTCGCCCCGGAGTGGGGACGCTACAGCATCGCGACGACGCTCGTGGCGGAGATCGTCAAGTACGCCATCGAGCAGGGTTTCGCGACCGTCAACCTCTCGACGGGGCGCGACGCGTCGAAGATGCGCTGGAAGCCGCGTGAGGTGGTGCTGCGCGAGATCTCCATGCTGAGCGACCGGCTGGGGGCGAAGGCCCGCTACCGCCTCTTCCGCGCTGCCCGACGCATGCGCGAGCGGCGCGGCGCGGCGCGCCTGCAGGCGGCGACCGGCGGTGACGCTGGCGCTGCCGCCGGCGCGGCTGCCGGCGCTGCCGGCGCTGCCGCCGACGCCGCCGACACGCCGAACGGTTGACCGCGACGCCCCCTGCCCCCCTCGCCATGTCCACGACCCCAGCGCACACGTCCCCCCGCGACCCGGCCGCGCCGACGGTCTCCGTCGTCATCCCCACTTTCCGCCGCCCGGCCGAGCTGCGCGAGGCGATCGAGAGCGCACTGGCGCAGAGCGGCGTGACGGTCGAGGTGATCGTCGTGGACGACTCGCCCGAGGGGAGCGCGCGCGACGTCGTCGGGGCCGTCGGCGACGCGCGCGTCCTCTACCGCGTCAACGAGCGCCCGTCGGGGGGTGTTCCCGCCGAGGTCCGCAACCTCGCGTGGCCGCTCGCGCGGGGGCGCTACCTCCACTTCCTCGACGACGACGACCGGCTGCTGCCGGGCGCGTCCGCGGCGCTCGTGGCCGCGCTCGAGCGGAGGCCGGGCGCCGGCGTCGCGATCGGCGTCGTGCGGCCGTTCGGCGACGACCCCGAGGCGCTGGCCCGGGAGCGCGAGTACTTCGCGCGCGGCGCGGAGCTGCTGCGGCGCACGACGTCGCCGCGTGCCCTCGCGCGCCACATGCTCTTCCAGACGACGCCGCTCGTGAACTCGTCGTGCATGATCCGCCGCGAGTGCGTGGCGGCGGTGGGCGGCTACTCGCCGAACGTGAAGTACGTGGAGGACGTCGACTTCTACCTGCGCGCCATCCGCCGCTGCGGCTTCGTCTTCGTCGACGCGCCGGTCGTCGAGTACCGCGTCGGCACGCCGTCGCTGATGCACTCGCTCGAGGACCTGACGGTCCTCCGCGAGTCGTACCGGACCATCTATCGGAACTACCGCGAGATGTTCGGGCGCGCGGAGTTCCTCGCGCAGCGCGTGCGCGCGCTGCCCGGGCGCCTGCACGGCGCCTTCGCGCGCCGCCTCGGGCGCTGAGCGCGCCGCGGCGCGCCGCGGCGTCAGGCGTCGATCATCGCGATGCGGCGCGCGTGGCGCCCGCCCTCGAAGGGCGTGGCGAGCCACGTGTCCACGATCGCGAGCGCGGTCTCCGGCGTCATCATGCGCTCGCCGAGCGAGATGCAGTTCGCGTCGTTGTGCTCGCGGCCGAGGCGCGCGGACTCGACGTTCCAGCACAGCGCGCAGCGCACGCCGCGCACGCGGTTGGCGACGATGGCCTCGCCGTTCCCCGAGCCGCCGAGAACGATCCCGCGCTCCACCTCGCCCGCCGCCACCGCCTCGGCCACCGGGCGGATGTAGACGGGGTAGTCCGCGGACTCGGCGGAGTGGGTGCCGAAGTCCCGAACCTCGTGGCCGGCGGCGCGGAGGTGGTCGGCGATGAGCTGCTTGTAGCGGAAGCCGGCGTGGTCGGAGCCGATGCCGATGCGCATGGCGGGCGAGTGGAGGAGGGACGGGGAACGACGGAACGAGATGGTTCGCGGTGCGGGAGGAGGATGTCGTGGAGCGTGCGGGGCGCGGCTAGGTTCCCGGTGGGGGGGCCCCCCCCGCACCATACCGCCGCCGGCGGCGTCAGCCCCATGGCGAGCCGCCCCCGACGTCGCACTGGTACGACATCCCCTCCAGCGCGCCGGCCCCGTGCACCTCCCACGCCTCGTACCGTGGATGCGGCGCGGAACGCAGCGAGACGCCGTCGCTGAACTCGACCGCGAGCTCGCCGTCGCGCGAGACGGTGATGGACTGGAGGGGGCGCCGGAGCAGCGCGAGCACCGGCGCCAGCGCCTCGGTCTGCTCGGGGTCGAGCCGCCGCTCGCCGCCGCGGGCGCTGATCAGGGAGAAGGGAGCCCCGAAGCGGATCTCGACGGACCCCTCGAGCGACCACGACTGGAGGCGGAACGACCCGGGGTCGATGAGGAGCTGCGTGACGCGGTAGTCGAGCAGCATCCAGTGGTGCTCGTCGGCGTTCTGGATGAGGGTGGCGCGCATGCTTTAAGCTCGCGGGCTGCGCCCGCTCGCGGGAGCGGGTTCGGCGCCTTCGGCGACTCCCCTGGGAGCGGCATCCGCGGCTGACGCCGCCTCGCCTGGGAGCGCCTTCGCCGCGCTGGCGCGTGGCGCGGCTGGGAGCGCGTTCGGCGGCCTTTGGCCGCCTCCGCTGGTACGACCTGTCACACGGCGATGACGCAGCCGCGCATCGAATGGCCACTTTGACCTGCATGGAACCGCACGGGTTTCGCGGGCTGCGTGTGCGGCGCGACGCCATGGCGCTCGTGCGGGTCTGCTAAGCTCACGCAGCCCTTCCCGAAGCGGGCGCCCTTCGGGCTGACGTCGCAGATTCGACGCGCGGCGACCTCGGTTCCGGCCAACATCGCCGAGGGCAACGGCCGCTTCCATCGCGGCGACTACCTGCGATTCATCTCCGTCGCGCACGGCTCGCTCCGCGAGCTGGAGACCCACCTGCTGGTCGCCCGCGAGCTCGAGCTGCTGAACGACGCGGACTTGCGGCGCGCGCTAACGCTGAGTGCCAGGATGAGCCACGAGCTGGTGGCGCTGGCCCGGGCGCTCCGCCGCTAGAACCTGCGAGGAGTCTCCCAGCCGAGCCGCCCGCAGGGCGGCGACGGCGCTCCCAGCGGAGGCGGCCGCCAGGCCGCCGAACGCGCTCCCGCGAGCCGCGCGTCAGCGCGGCGAGCTAGCAGCCTGCGTACGCACTCGTCCACCTCGCCCGCCACACCCTCGCGCCCGTCCGCTCGAGCAGCACGAACACCCCGCCCGCGTCCGTGTCCCTACTGAGCACGAGCGTCAGCGTCCGCGCCGGGCCGATCGTGACCGCGGCGAGCACGTCGAACGTCTCGACCGTCTCCTCGTGGCCCGAGGTGCGCTCGACGAACGTCGGGGCGTAGCCGCCCGACGCGTCGCGCTCCAACACGAGCAGCAGGTGCTGCTCGCGCGGGTTCGCCTCCTGGCCGATGCGGCGGAGCACCTTCGCCACGAGGATCTCCGAGTCGCCGTGGCGGAGGCGCCAGAGGTCGGTCACGTTGAACGGGAGGCCACGGAACTCCGTCGCGGTGTCCCCCGGGAGCGCCGACGCGATCCGCGCCACCGTCGCCACGGCGCGCGAGGAATCCGCGACGGGCCACGCGTCCACGGAGTCCATGGGCACCGCCGTCGCGCGCCCGGCGGGAAACCCGACGCCCCATGGCGGGGGCGCGCCCTCGAAGCGCAGCGACGCAGCCGGCCACGCCGTGCACGCGTCGTCCGCCGACGGGGTGGTGTCGGCGGCGGCGCCGGGGAGCGTGGCGACCGACGTCACCACGGCGCCCCCCACGCGCCCCGCGCGCGAGAACAGGTCGAGCCGCACGCCGCGTGCGCCGGACGCGGCCTCGAGTCCCTCGCCCACGCCCTCCTCGGTCGCGTCCGGGACGACCACCACCGCCGCGTCGGGCGTGGAGTCCGACACCACCATGAGCGGGCCCGCCTCCTCGTTCCACCCCGTGACGCGCGCCTGCGGCCGCGGCACGCGCGCCGGCGCCGGCTCGCTCGGGCGCGCCGTGTCGGTCGCCGGGACGGCGGCGTCGCGTGTGCAGCCGGCCAGCAGCAGGAGCGCCAGCACGCCCGACGGGGCGAAGTTCCGCATCGGGCGTAATTTGGACGTGCGGCTCGCAATGGCAATGCGGTCCGCGCCGCCGATCCCGTGCGCCCGCGCCGGTGGCGCGGTCGCCTACGTCACTCGCTACGTCACGCGCCGTATCCATTCTTCCGCGTTCGGCGTCTACCCTCCATACATCCCCCGAGCGGAGCACAGCATGACCGACGCGACCCGCGGCGAGCGCCGCGGTGGCCTCCTCCAGACCCTCGGCCTGCACCGGCCCGAGCTGCGCGCCTGGGCGATGTACGACTGGGCCCTCTCCGCCGTGCAGACGACGGTGATGGTCGCCGTCTTCCCGATCTTCTTCATCCAGGTGGCCGGCGCGCGCGTCGGCGACACCGCCGCCAACCAGCAGTGGGCGACGTCCAACAGCATCGCGACCCTCGTCGTCGCCGTGCTCTCGCCCATCCTCGGTGCCGTCGCCGACTACGCGGCCGCGAAGAAGAAGCTGCTGCTCGGCAGCATGGTCATCGGCGCGATGGCGTGCGCGGGGATGTACTTCATCGGACGCGGCGACCTCGCGCTCGCGTCGGCGCTCTTCATCCTCTCGGCCATCGGCGCCGCCGCCGCGGCGGTGTTCTACGAGGCGCTGCTCCCGCACATCGCGAGCGAGAGCGAGGTGGACCGCGTCTCGAGCGCCGGCTACGCCATCGGCTACCTCGGCGGCGGCGTGCTGCTGGCGATCAACCTCGCGATGATCCTCAAGCCCGCGCTGTTCGGCATCCCGACCGCCGACCCCACGCTGCCGACGCGCCTGGCGATGGTGTCGGTCGCGGTGTGGTGGCTCGTGTTCTCCATCCCACTCTTCCGCCGCGTCCCGGAGCCGCCCAAGGTGCGCGAGCCCGACGAGACGGCGCGCGGCAGCGTCGTGAAGGCCGCGTTCACGCGCCTGGGCGAGACGTTCCACGAGCTGCGCGGCTACAAGCAGGCCTTCCTGATGCTCACCGCGTTCCTCATCTACAACGACGGCATCTCCACCATCCAGAAGATGGCCGCCGCGTACGGGACGGAGCTCGGCATCGACCGCGGCGCGCTCATCGCCGCCATCCTCATCGTGCAGTTCGTGGGGATCCCGTTCACGTTCCTGTTCGGGACGCTCGCCGGACGGATCGGCGCGAAGCGCTCGATCTTCCTCGGCCTCCTCGTCTACTGCGGCATCAGCGTCCTCGGGTACTTCATGAGGAACGCCACGCACTTCTTCGTGCTCGCCGGCATGGTGGGGATGGTGCAGGGCGGCACGCAGGCGCTCTCGCGCTCGCTCTTCTCCACGCTCATCCCGCGCCACAAGTCGGGCGAGTTCTTCGGCTTCTACAGCGTCTTCAACAAGTTCGCCGGGATCTTCGGGCCGCTGCTCTTCGCCGGCACCATCGGCGCGACGGGCTCGAGCCGCAACGCGATCCTCTCGGTGATCCTCTTCTTCATCGTCGGCGCGTCGATCCTGCTCTTCGTGAACGTGGAGGAGGGGGAGCGCGTGGCACGGGCGGCGGAGCGGGACCTTCACGTCGCACCCGCGGCCTGATGCTGTACCGGCTGTTCCACTTCGTCGCCGGCTTCGCCCTGCGCTGGTTCTACCGCGACACGCAGGTCGTGGGGCTCGAGCGCGTGCCGGCCGCGGGACCGCTCATCGTCGCGGCGAACCATCCGAACGCGCTCATCGACGTGCTCGTGATCGGGCGGACGCTGCCCCGGCGGCTCACGCTCACCGGCAAGGCGACGCTGTTCGCGAACCCCGTCCTGCGCTGGCTGCTGACGTCCGTGGGCTTCGTCCCACTCCAGCGCGCCAAGGACCTCACCGCCGCTGGGCAGCCCGCGAACCCGGCGCGCAACCGCGAGGCGTTCCGCGCCGTGCTCGACGCGCTCGCCGACGGGCGCGCCGTGCTCATCTTCCCCGAGGGGATCAGCCACGACGCGCCGTCCATCGCACCGCTCAAGACCGGGGCGGCGCGCATGGCGCTCCAGGCGCGCGACGAGCGTGGGCTGCGCGCGGTCCGCGTGCTCCCCGTGGGCCTCAGCTACGAGCGGAAGTGGGCCACGCGCTCGCGCGTGGTGCTCGAGATCGGCGAGCCCGTGGACATGGACGCGTGGGTGGCGCCCGCCGGCGAGTCCGCCGCCGACGCGCTCACCGCGGAGATCGACGCGCGGCTCCGCGCCGTCACCCTGAACTTCGCCACCGCCGAGGAGCGCGAGCGCGTACTGGGGCTCTCGCGCATGCTGACGCCGCTGTTCGACGAGCCGCGGCCGCTCTCGGAGTCCGGCGCCCCGCTCCCGGAGCTGGTGTCCATCGCGCGTCGCGTGGCGGACGCGCAGGCGCGACACGATCGGCACGAGTCCCCCGCCACGCGCGCCCGCGTGGAGGCGTTCGAGCGGCGGCTCGCGTCGTACCGCGAGCTCCTCGACGTCTACCGCCTCTCCCCCGCGGACGTCTGCATCGACCTCGGCGCGCGCCCCGCGGCGTGGTTCGTCGTTCGCGAGCTGGTCGTCGCCGCAGTGGCCGGGCCGCTCGCGCTGTGGGGACGCGTGAACCACTGGCTCGCCTTCCGCCTGACGAGAGCCGTCGGCGCGCGTCTGAGCCGCACGCCCGAGGACCCGGCCATGATCACCGTGGTCGTGGGCGCGGCGCTCGTGCTGGCCTTCTACGCGCTCCAGACGACGCTCGTGTGGAAGCTCGCGGGCCCGTGGTGGGCGCTGGCCTACCTCGTCACGCTTCCGCCGAGCGCGAACTGGGATCTCCACTACAGCGACCGCCTCCGCCGCGCCCGCGCACGCACGCGGACCTACCTGACGCTTCGGCGCGATCCGGCGCTGCACGCGCGGCTCGTCGGGGAGGTGCAGTGGCTGCGGGGGGAGGTCGTGGAGATCGAGCGGGAGTTGGCCGGGGTTCCTGCCAAGCAGGGACTCGGCCCGTCGGCGAGCCCGCATGACGCCACGAACGCTGGCGACGGGCGACAGGCGACAGCTGCGAACTAGCGGCGCGCTCAGCGCAGAACCCCCGGGAAGCCACGAGAGGCCGCCCGGGGGTCGCGATCCGCTCTCGCTCTCCGCGAGCTCGCCGGCTCGCCTACGGCCTGATCTCGATCGCCGACCCCACCTCCACCGCCGCGTAGATCTCGTCGATCTCGCGGTCGGTCACGGCGATGCAGCCCTCCGTCCAGTCCCAGGCGCGGTGGCGGTCGCCGAAGTTCGCGTACGCCTTCGGGAGGACGTGAATGAGGACGTCGCCGCCGGTCGACACGCCGCGCCGCGCGGCCCGCGCGCGGTCGCGGGCCGAGGGGTAGGAGATGTGGAGCGCGCGGTAGTAGCGGCTCGTCGGGTTGCGCGCGTCGATGCGGTACAGGCCCTCGGGGGTGCGTCCGTCGCCGGCGCGCTGCTTGGGCCCCACCGGGTTGCGACCGAGCGCGACGAAGTACGTCGCCACCGAGTCGCCGCGGTAGAAGAGCGTGAGCTTGCGGGCGCGCTTGTACACGACGACGCTGTCGGCCACGAGCCGGCCGTTCACGGTGCGGCGGTAGGACGGCGCCGGCACCACCGGGCGCTCAGCCGCCCAGTCGGCCTCGCGGGCGATCTCCATCCCCGTGAGGGCGCGGCCCGTCGGGGCGCGCCGCGCGAGGTCCGACTTTGCGGCCAGCCGACGCCTGCTCGCCACGTCCCCCTCGCGGCGGGCGCGCGCCTCGGCGGAGTCCGCGCTGGGCTTCACCGAGTCGCGCGAGGCGCGCGCGGCCGGCTCGCCCGACATGGCGATACCGAGCGCGACCGTAGCGGACGCGTTGAGGGCGAGGTGGACGAGCGGCATGGGGACATCTCCTGCGTCGCGCACGCATGGGCGTCGGACGGCGACGGCCTGACGCGGCGGGACCCTTGGATCGGCGCGAGGTGCGGGCGCCGGCTGCTGGCGCAGCGGTCCTGGGAGCTTCGAGGTGGGAACTACGGGTGGAGCCGAGCGACGCTGCCGAAGGTACGACGACGGGCTCTACAGCACTGTAACCCAATGTCATTCCACAACGTGCGCTGTGTCACACAGTGCGCGTGAGAAACAAATGAGTGCGGCGTGGAGGCCACAGGTCGGGCCCGCTGGCGGGGCCTCGCAAGCTGGCGCGTCGATTGCCCTTATCGGCGCGGCGATGTACACACGCCACACTTCCACGCCGACGACGCCGATGCGCCGCCACACTCTCGACGCCCCTGCAGCCACCTTCGGACGCCGCCGCCGGTCTCGCCTGGGCGCCCTCGTCCCGACCCTCTTCGCCGCGGCGCTCGCCGCCTGCGCCACCCTCGGGGCCCAGGTCGCTCCGAGCGACACCACCCGCGACACCACGCGCTATGCGCCCCGGGTCGACTCGGTGCGCGTGACCGGCACCCGCCCCGACTCCGCGGCCGGCGACACGGTGCGACCGGAGTCCGCCGGCGCCCTCGCCGCGCCGGCGCGAAGGTCGTTCGCGGAGTCGCCCGCCACGCTGCGCGCGAGCCTCTCGACGCGGCAGATCGACGTCATCCAGGACGGGCAGGTCGTGAAGACGTACCGCGTGGCCGTCGGCAGGGACGCGCACCCGACGCCGCGCGGCTCGTTCCGCGTGCGCCGCATCGTGTGGAACCCGAGCTGGCACCCGCCCGACGAGAAGTGGGCGCGTGGCAAGTCGCCCAAGGGTCCGGGCCACCCGGCCAACCCGATGAAGGTCGTGAAGATCTTCTTCCGCGAGCCGGACTACTACATCCACGGCACCGGCGACGTGGAGTCGCTCGGCAGCGCCGCCTCGCACGGCTGCCTGCGCATGGACCCGGACGAGGCGGCCGAGCTCGCGCAGATGGTGATGGAGAGCGGCGGCTCGTCGTTCGGCTGGGACGCCATCCGCCGCTGGCTCCGCCTCGGCTCCACGCGCGCGGTCACGCTGAAGCGGCCGGTGACGCTGGAGATCTCCGCCTAGGTCCCATGATCCGCGTCGATCCGTCGGAACGGCGCGGCCCGGGGCCTGCGTTACGCCTTGCCATGAAGGACGAGACGAGGCACTCGAGATTCGACGTCGCGGCGGCGGTGCGCGGGCTGCCGAGCTGGGCGTTCGTCGCGCTGGCGATGGTGCCGCTGCTCCTCTCGCGCGTCGCCTGGGGTCTCGGCGGCATGAACGCGAACGTCGGGCTGCTCGAGCTCAGCAGCGTGAGCGAGGGCGCGACGCGCATGGGCATCATGGCCGCGCTCGTGTGGGCGCGCCGCGCCGACCCGTGGGTGAACGGCGCCGAGCTCTACGCCGCGTACGCGCTCGCGCAGCTCGGCGCGGTGCTCTATCTCGTCGCGCTCGCCGGCCTGCCGCACGAGGTCATCAGCGAGATGATGTCGTCCCGCTTCAACGGCCTCGCCCTCGGCGCCCTCGCCGGCGTGCCGCTCCTCGCGGCGATGATCTGGATCGCGCGCCGCTTCGCCGGCGTGCCGGGCGGCGTCTACACCGGGCGCGGCCCGGGGCGCGGCGGGCTCACGCGGGCCGAGCGGCGGTAATCGCGGCCGCCGGCGCCTCCGCCGGCGCACCGCCCGCCCGCGCCGCGGCCATCTGCTGCTGCCGCCGGCCGAGCCACAGCGACACCGCGAGCCACGCCGCCGAGAGCGGCACGGCCACCCACGCCGCGCCCACGACGCCGAGGCCGAGCGTCGTCGCCACGAGCGCGTACGACCACGCGCCGAGCTGGTCGCCGCCGCGGTAGACGAAAGTGTCGATGAGGCTCTTCGCCTTGTACTTGTCCTCGCGGCCCACGACGGTGAAGAGCACCTCGCGCGCGGGGCGGCCGATGGCGAACTCGCCCGCGCGCCGCGACACCTGCACCACCGCGAGCACGACGAGCGCCGTCGCGGCCGGCGTGGACGCGAGCGCCGCGAAGCCCACGATGCTCAGCAGCGGGACGAGCGCCAGCGTGAGGCGCACGCCGAGGCCGCGGATGACGCGCCCCGTGATGAAGAGCTGCGTGAACAGGGCGAGCGCGTTCACGATGAGGTCGAGCCGCGCGAGGTACGCGGTGCGCGCCTCGCGGTCGGCGATCGACGCGCCCACCACCTCCGACTGCTGGAAGTAGAGGAACGTCGAGCCGATCGTGAACAGCAGCATGTAGAGGCAGATGCCGAGCAGGTAGGGCGAGCGCACGACGTGCGCGAAGCCGCCCCACACGCCCCCCTCCACCGGCCGCTCGCCTTCCGCGGTCTTCGCGCGCGCGGCGGACTCCGCGGCGGCGGTGGCGCCGAGCTCGTCGCGCGCGCCCTCGGCCGCCACGCTCGCGGCCTCGTTCCCGAGCCGGTGGACGCACTGCACCGCGAGCTCGAACGCGACCGCCGTCACCAGCAGCAGGTTCGGCGTGCCGAGCCGCTCGGCGAGGAGCGCCGTGACGGCGGAGCCCGCGATGCCGCCGAGCGTCCCGCCGGCGCCGATGAAGCCGAAGAGGCGCTTGCCCTGCTCGGAGCGCCACACGTCGGCCATGTGGCCCCAGAACACCGACGTGATGAACAGCGCGACGACCGTCGTCCACACGAAGAAGACGCGGCCGAGCCAGAGGTGGCGGTCCTCCGGGAGCACGCGGTAGAGCGCGTAGAAGAGCACGAGCACCGCGGCGAAGAACCGGTACGTGATCGGCACGAACCGGCGCCGCGGCATCATCGTCACGAGCTTCGAGAAGAACGGGTTCACGACGAGCGTGACCGCGAGCGTGCCGAGGAACAGGTACGGCAGGCTGCGCGTGCCGCCGGCGGCCGCGAGCTCGTCGCGGATGGGGCGCAGGATGTACCAGCCGCCGAGCACGAAGAAGAAGTACGCGAAGGAGAGGAGCGTCGCGCGCACCTCTCCGTCGCGCATCTGTACCAGCCTGCGAAGCACGATCAGCCCTGCTTGGCGTGCCAGGCGGCGAGCACTTCCCGCTCGCGCTCGCGCGTGAAGCGGCCGCGGAGCCGCACCTTCGCGTCCTCGGGCTGCGCGTTGTACCAGGCGAGCGTGTCGCGCGCGGTCTCCACGAGCGGGCGGAACGTGAGCCCCTTCGCGAGCGCGCGCTGGATGCTCACGCGCGAGAAGCCCGCGTTGTCCGGCTGCACGGGGACCCACACGGGCATGTCCATCCAGCCCGCGACCTTGTTGGCGGCGAGGAACTCCTGGTCCACCCACGTGAAGCGCGCGTCGCCGCCGACGCCCTGCTTCGTCTGCTCGAGGAGCTGGCCGATGGTGATGTCGGGCTGCGGGCCGGTGGCGTTGTAGGTGCCCAGGCTCCGCGACTCCGCCATGCGGATCGTCCACTCGGCGAGGTCGCGACCGTCGATCACCTGGACGGGGTCGTTGGGAGTGCCCGGGGCCATGACCTCGCCGCCCTCGGCGATGCGGACCGGCCAGTAGGTGTAGCGCCCCGACTCGTCGCGCGGGCCGATGATGAGGCCCGGGCGGATGACGGTCGTCTTGCCGGGGAACCACTTCTCCGCCTCGGCCTCGCTGGCCGCCTTGAGCGGGCCGTAGAGCTGGCCGACGTTCGCGCGGAACTGCTCCATGGTGACGGCGGTGGGGTCGCCGCCCTCGTACTTCTCGAGCGCCGTGTCCTCGCCCATGCCGACCTTGCTGTTGTCGGCGTAGACGGAGATGGTCGAGATGAAGATGTAGTGGTTCGTGTGGCCCTTCAGGACCTCGCCGGCGTCCTTCACCCAGTGCGGCAGCGTCGTCGGGTTGTCGATGACGACGTCCCAGTCCTGTCCCTTGAGCGACGCGAGGTCCTTCGTGTTGCGGTCGCCCTTGAGGTGCACGACCGACGCGGGGAGCTCCGTCTGCCGGCGGCCGCGGTTGAAGACGGTCACGTGGTGGCCGCGCTTCACCGCGTACTCGACCTGGAACGGGCCGGTCTGGCCCGTGCCGCCGAGGATGAGGATGCGCAGCGGCTTGGCCGCGAGGCCGACCTCCCCGGATGCGCCGAGGATCGCGGCGCGCGCGCCGCGGGGGATTGCGGCGCCAGCGGCGAGGGCGCCGCCCACGACGGCGGTGGTTCTGAGGAAGTCCCGACGAGACGTGCTCATGCGTGTGCTCTCTCCGCTGACGTTGGCGGCGCCGCCGGGGGACACCGTGGCCGCTCCGGAAGCCGCCGCCGTGAGGCGACCGGCAATGTCGTCCTCGAAGATCAACGCGGACAGTGCGACGGCTGTTGAAATATCGTAAGGGATGGGGCGGTGACCTGCCGGCGCCCCGCCGGGTCCATCAGGACGAGGGCGCCGAGTAGGGGAGCGCCCCACGCCACCGGGAGACCGCCGATGCGCCGCCGCCGTGCCGCCCTCGCCACCCTGTTCGCCGTCGCACTCACCGCGTCCGGCTGCACCTCGTCCGGCGTGACCGGCGTCTCCGTCTCGGATCGCGTGGCGCTCTCGATGGCGCGCGAGCGGTGGACGTCGCGCGGCATCGACAGCTACGACTGGGTGTGGCAGCGCGGGTGGTGCGAGTGCCTGCCCGAGTGGACGCGCCCCCTGTACGTGGAGGTGCGCGACGGCGAAGTGCGCACGCTGCTCGACGCGCAGACGCGCCAGGCCCCGACGGGCTTCGGCGACATCGCGCCGCCGACGGTGGAGCACTTCTTCTCGGTGATCGAGGACGCGCTCGCGCGGAACGCGTACCGCCTCACCGTCCGGTACGACCCCGCCGACGGCCACCCGACGTTCATGCAGGTGGACTACGACGAGCAGATGGCGGACGACGAGTTCACGATCGAGACGCGCGAGTTCGTGGCGCGGTAGAGCGAGAAAGAGAGATGGGAAAGGAGAGTTCGCTTCCTCTCCTTTCCCCTCTCTCCTTTCTCGCTCTAGTCGTCCCCTGCCCGCTCGATCCACCGCTCCACCTCCTCCTCCGACCGCCCCGCGACGATCGTCCACGCGCTCGTGTAGCCGCGGCGCCGGAGCGCCTCGAGGCGAGCGGCGCCGTCGCGCACGACGAGGTTGCCGTTCGACGGCGTCGCGACGATCGGCGGGAGGTAGCGCGGGTGGCGGATCGACTTCACGAGGTTCGTCACCCGCGTCTCGTCGAGCGCACGCTCGATGCGCAGGACCGGGATCGGGAGGTGCAGCGGTCCCGCCCAGCGCGGCGCCGTCGCGAGCAGCTCGTCGCGCAGTGCCGGGTCCGCCCAGTCGCCCGTCGAGAGGTATGCGGCGACCCAACGCGCGAGCCGGCCCGCCGCGGCCGCGATGCGCGCGCCCTCGACGGCGAAGTCGAACTCGGGGCGGTGCGGGCCGCCGCGCCGCTCGACCGTCGGCGGCGGCAGGAACTCGCGCACGAGGTCCCAGTGCCACGCGTCGCGCCGCGCGCCCGTGCGCGGGTCCTTCAGCGGCTTGTACTGCAGCCGCACCGCCGGCAGCCCCACGGCGCGCCCGTAGGCGAGGAGCCGCTCGCGGTCCGTCGAGACGAGGTGCGCCATCGGCCGCCCCATCCAGACGTGCCGGTGGAGCCACAGGCCGCCGTCCATGGCGTGGAGCATGCCGGCGAGGCGGCTGTCGAACTCGAGCCACGTGAGATCAGCCGACATGCACACAAGCTAGCCGATCGCGACCTGGCAGAAGTAGACGGCGCCCGGCCGAGCCATCGGGCATCGAACCCTCGACGACGGGCGGCGGGCGGCTGCTGCCGAGCCGCTCGCGGGCCGGATGGCGAGAACCCCCGCGAGGCCAGTAGTAGCCTCCCGGGGGTTCCGCTTCCAGTCGAGTCGCAAAGCCGCTGGTCGGCAGCGGTCGCCCGCCGCCTATCGCCAGTCGCCGGCTCTTACGGCGGCGGCGGCGTCCCGCCGTTCGAGCACCCCACCGCGCCCTCGCTCACCGCGGGCGTCCGGTCGGCGGTCACCGTGCCGACGTAGATCGCGCAGGTGATCGGGTTCGCCGCGACGTGCGTCGCCTTCGCGAGCCAGCCGGCGCCGGACGCCTCGACGATGTCGACCGTCACGCCTGGCGAGAGCTGGTAGCGCAGGTTGCTCACGTCGGTCGTGTACGTCGCGTGGTCGTAGAAGTACGACTCCTGCGCCGTCGTCAGATTGTGCAGGTCACTCTTGAGCGAAGCCGCGTACGCCTTCCCCTTGGAGTTGGCGAACTTCGGGATGGCGATCGCGGCGAGGATGCCGATGACCACCACCACCAAGAGCAGCTCGATCAGCGTGAACCCCGAGCGGCTCCCCACGCGCGGTGCGCGTCGAACGGAGCGAATCGACATACGGGCAGGAGTTGAGAGGGAAGCGCCGGCCGCGAGGGCCGGCGAGCACCCGGTGTAAAGGCAAGCGCCAGACCGGGGCGGGCCAATCTCGTATCTCCATGGCCCACTGTCAATTAGAGTGTTGTAACCGGGGTCACCGAGGCATCTGTGCGCCGCGGACCTCCCACATTCCTCGCGAAATGCGAGACGCCTTGCTTGCTGGCACATTCGCCCGTCCCGCTGGTACAATCGCCCGTCCTCGAGAATCCGCGAGCCAAAAAATGATGTCGCACCGCACCTCGCGCCGCGTCGCCGCGACGCTCCTGTCCCTCGCCGCCCGCGCCGCGGCCGCAACCTCCCCGCTCGGCGCCCCGGGCGCCGACCGCCCCGTGTCGCGCCCCATCGAGCGCGGCACTCCCGGCACCCCCGCCGAGGCACGGGCCTTCATGGAGCGCGTGGAGCGCGAGCTCGACGAGCTCTCCATTCGCGCCAACCAGGCGCAATGGGTCGCCGACAACTTCATCACCGACGACACCGAGGCGCTCTCCGCCGAGACGACGAAGAACTACAACGTCGCGGTGCAGCGCGACGCGATCGAGGCGCGCCGGTTCGACCGCACGACGCTCCCGCCGGAGCTGCGCCGCAAGTTCCATCTCCTGAAGCTCGCGCTGAGCGCGCCCCCGCCGGGCAACGCCACCGAGGCCATCGAGCTCGCGAAGCTCACGACGAGCATGGCGGCGGACTACGGAAAGGGGAGCTACTGCACGCCATCCGGGGGAGAGGAGCAGAAAGCCGCGACCCCGCAGGGGGAGCGGCGTGGAAGTGAGACCGGCAGGTCTGGCGCTGGCGTCAGCCAGCGCCAGACCTGCCGACAGATCAATGAGCTGTCCAAGGTGCTCGCCACCAGCCGCAACCCCGACTCGCTCCTCGACGCGTGGCGCGGGTGGCACGCGGTCGGCGCTCCGCTGCGCGAGCGGTACGCGCGCTTCGCCGCCCTCTCGAACAAGGGCGCGCGCGAGCTCGGCTTCGCGGACGCCGGCGCGATGTGGCGCTCGAACTACGACATGTCGCCCGAGGAGTTCTCGCGCGAGGTCGAGCGCCTGTGGGGCCAGGTGCGCCCACTCTACGAGTCGCTGCACGCGTACGTGCGCACGCAGCTGGTGAAGAAGTACGGCCCCTCGGTCGTGCAGCCCGACGGCATGATCCCCGCCCACCTCCTCGGCAACATGTGGGCGCAGGAGTGGGGCAACGTCTACGACGTCGTCGCCCCCGCGGGGGCCGGCGGCGCGACCGGGCCGGGCTACGACCTCACCGCGCTGCTCGAGGCGAAGAACGTCGACCAGCGGCAGATGGTGAAGATCGGCGAGCGCTTCTTCACGTCGCTCGGGCTGAAGGAGCTCCCCGCGACGTTCTGGGAGCGGAGCCTCATCACGAAGCCGCGGGACCGCGAGGTCGTCTGCCACGCGAGCGCGTGGGTGATCGACAACAAGGACGACGTGCGCATCAAGATGTGCACCGAGCAGACGGGCGAGGACCTCGTCACCGTGCACCACGAGCTCGGGCACGACTACTACTACATGGCGTACCGGAACCAGCCGCTGCTCTTCCAGAACGGCGCGAACGACGGCTTCCACGAGGCCGTGGGCGACGCCGTCGCGCTCGCGATGACGCCGGACTACCTCAAGACCATCGGCCTCCTCGCGCAGGTCCCCACCGCGGCGGCGGACACGATGCTCCTGCTGCGGCAGGCGCTCGACAAGGTCGCGTTCCTCCCCTTCGGCCTCCTCATCGACCAGTGGCGCTGGAAGGTGTTCAGCGGCGAGGTGAAGCCGGCCGACTACAACAAGGCGTGGTGGGAGCTGCGCAACCGCTACCAGGGCGTGAGCGCGCCCGTCGCGCGCACCGAGGCGGACTTCGACCCCGGCGCGAAGTACCACGTGCCGGCGAACACGCCGTACACCCGGTACTTCCTCGCGCGCATCCTCCAGTTTCAGTTCTACAAGGCGCTGTGCGACAAGGCGGGCTACACCGGCCCGCTGCACCGCTGCTCGTTCTACGGCAGCAAGGAGGCGGGGAAGGCGCTGAACGACATGCTGGCGCTCGGGGCGAGCAAGCCCTGGCCGGAGGCCCTCCACGCGCTCACCGGGACCCGACGCATGGACGCCGGCGCGATGATGGAGTACTTCGCGCCGCTCAAGGCGTGGCTCGACCAGCAGAATCGCGGGCAGCCCGTGGGGTGGTCGGCGGGGCGCTAGCCGTCTCCACCCTCGGGGGGCACGCGCGATCGCTCGGGGCCACCCAGAGCCCCTCGGGTCCGTCGTCCACCACGCGGCAGAGTCCGAGGCGCGCCGCGAGCCGCTCCACCTCGCGCCCGCCCGTGGTGGGGCGCGGCACGACGGTCTGCGCGACCTCGAACCCCACCAGCGCGCCCGGCCCCGCCGCGAGCCGCCGGACGAACGCGGAGTCGGTGGCGGGGCTCCACGTGAACGGCAGCTCGCGCGAGGCGCGCCCCGCGCGGAAGTACACGGCGTGCGGGTTGTTCGTGTACAGCGTGTAGCCGCGCCCCGTCGTCGCGATCCAGGGAAGCAGCTTCGCGCCGATGGCCGGCTCGTACAGGGCGTTCGGCCGGGCCACCGCGACCCGCGCCCCGTACTCGAGCGTGCGCGCGCCGGCGAAGCAGAGCCAGACCGCGAGCACGACGGTCGTCCCGAGACGCACCCGCGGCGGCGCCGCGTGCCGCACCGTCGCGATCACCGGGGCCAAGGCCAGCGTCCCCGCGAGGACGACGGGCGACAGCATGCGCTCGTCGAGCTCGATGTACGGGTCCGCCGCGTACCGCGAGGCGAGCACGATCGCCACGAAGGCCGCCGCGGCGAGCGATGCCGCGACCACGAGGCGCCGCGCGAGCTCCGCCCGCGACTCCGCCGCGCGGAGCCGGCGCCACGCGGCGCGCGTCGCGATCGCGACGAGGACGAGCATCACGAGCCCGCCCGCGATCACAGTGCGCCAGTCCACGGCGAACGGCGCGAGCCAGTAGCCTAACGTCTCCGCCCCCTGGCGAAGCGGCTCCCACCAGCCGCGGTGCTGCGTCGGAGGCACGAGCTCGCGCGTGCCGTGGCCGACGAGCCGGAGCCGCGCGAGCCACGCGCCCACGAGCACCGCGCTCGGCAGCCCCGCCAGCGCGGCGCGCCGCGCGCGGTCCCGCGCGCGCCCCGGCTGCGCGAACGCCCACGCCACCGCGACGGCGCCGAGGGCCACGCCGGCGTAGCGGGTGAGCGCGGCGAGGGCGGCGGCGCCGCCGTACGCGAGCGCCGCGCGCGGCCGCAGCACCATCAGCGCGAGCTGCGCCGCGAGGCACGTGAGGAAGAGCGGCTCGCTCAGCGTGACGAGGTGCACGCGCGTGAGCGCCGGCGTCGTGACGAGGAGCATGAGCCCGATCGCGGCCGCCTCGCCGCCGGCGGCGCGCAGGAGGAGCCAGACGACGATCGCCGCCGTCGCGAACGCCGCCGCCACGAGCACGGCGCGCGCGGCCGCGACCGGCCCGGCGCCGAACGCCACGGGCACCGCCGCCGCCACCGACATGCCGGGCGGCCAGTGGGCGAGCGCGGTCGTGCTGTCGGGCGCGTCCCACGCGGCGACGGGGTAGCGGAAGCCCTCGCCGTGCGCGAGCGAGGTCGCGGCGCCGAGGTAGGCGACGGCGTCGGGGAAGCGGGCGGGCCCGCGCGGGGCGGTGCCGAGCGCCACGAGGGCGGCGGCGAGCGCGCCCGCGAGCAGTGCGAGGGCCAGCGCCCGCCGCCCCGCGGTGGGCGGCGCCGGCGCGGCCGCGGTCACCCCTTGGCCTCCAGCCAGTTCCGGCCGACGCCCACGTCCACCACGAGCGGCACGGAGAGCGCGGCCGCCTGCTCCATCTCGCGCCGCACGAGCTCCGTCACGGCCTCGCGCTCGGGCGGCGGGACCTCGAAGACGAGCTCGTCGTGCACCTGCAGGAGCATCTTGCTGCTGAGCGCGCCCTCGCGCAGCGCGCGGTCGACGTTGATCATCGCGATCTTGATGAGGTCCGCGGCCGAGCCCTGGATGGGGGAGTTCTGGGCGAGGCGCTCGCCGAACGCGCGGATGTTGAAGCTGCGGTCGCGCAGCTCGGGGATGAAGCGGCGGCGCCCGAAGATGGTCTGCACGTAGCCGTGCTCGCGCGCGAACGCGACGGACTGGTCGAGATACCGTCGGATGCCGATGAAGCGCTCGAAGTACCGCGCGATGAACGCCTTCGCCTCCGCGAACTCGATCTGGAGCTGGCGCGAGAGCGCGTGCGCGCCCTGGCCGTAGATCGTCGCGAAGTTGATCGTCTTCGCGCGGCCGCGCATCTCCTTCGTGACCTGCGCGAGCGGCACGTCGAAGATGATCGCCGCCGTCTGCCGGTGGATGTCCCCGCCGGCGTTGAACGCCTCCACGAACGCCGGGTCCTGCGAGAGGTGCGCGAGCAGCCGCAGCTCGATCTGCGAGTAGTCGGCGGTGAGGAAGAGCCACTCCCGCCGCGGCACGAAGCCCTTCCGGATGTCCCGGCCGAGCTCCTTGCGGAGGGGGATGTTCTGGAGGTTCGGGTCGTTGCTCGAGAGGCGCCCCGTGCTGGCGATCGTCTGGCTGTACGACGTGTGGATGCGGCCCGTGTGCGGATTCACGTACAGGGGCAGCGCGTCGAGGTACGTGCTCTCGAGCTTCGCGAGCTCGCGGTACTCCATGAGGAGCCGCGGGAGGGCGTGCCCCTCCTCCGCGAGCTCCGTGAGGACCGAGGCGTCGGTGCTCGGCCCGGTCGCGGTCTTCTTCACGACGGGGAGCTTCAGCTCGTCGAAGAGGATCTGCCGGAGCTGCGGGTTGGAGTTGATGTTGAACTCGCGCCCGGCCGCCTCGTAGATCTGCTTCTCGACGGCCTCGCGCTCCCGCGCGAAGCGCTCCTTGAGCGACCGGAACCACGCCACGTCGATGGTGACGCCGTTCCACTCCATCTCGGCCAGCACCTCGACGAGCGGGATCTCCACCTCGTCGAACAGCTCGCGCACGCCGGCCTGCCCGAGCTGCGGCTCGAACATCTCGCGCAGCCGCAGCGTCATGTCGGCGTCCTCGCACGAGTAGTCGCGCGCCGCGTCGACGGGCACGGCGTCGAAGGGGACCATCTTCTGCCCCTTGCCGCAGAGGTCCTCGAAGCCCGTCATGACGTGCTCGAGGAACTCGAGGGCGAGCACGTCGAGCCCGTGGGAGCGGCGCCCCGGGTCGAGGACGTAGCTCGCGATCATCGTGTCGAACTCGAGCCCGCGGAGCCGGACGCCCGCGCGGCGCAGCGCGAGGATGTCGTACTTCGCGTTCTGCGCCGTCTTCGGCACGGCGGGGTCCTCGAGCAGCGCGACGAGCGGCCGCATCTCCTCCGAGTCCAGCGGCGGGAGGTTCCGCACCGGCCACTGGCGCTCGGCCAGCAGCCGCGCGGCGATGCTCGCGGGGGGCGCGGGGGCGGCCTTCTTCCTCGCCGACTTCGGCTTCTTCTTCGCGACCCCGCCCTGACCGTCGGCTGACGCGTCCTCGCCATCTTGCTCCTGGGGGGGGCCCCCCGCGGCGACGACGATCTCGTCGCCGCCGCGCACCAGCCCCGCGTCCTCCGACGAGTCCGTCGGCGCGCGGTCCATCGACGCATCCGGCAGGAGCAGGTCCCCCTGCGCCTGCTGCCACGGCCGGTGCGCGAGCGGCAGGTAGTACGCCTCGCCCGGCGCGACCGCGATGGAGATCGACACGAGCTTCGACCGCAGCGGGTCCACCTTCTGCGGGCTGTCCGGCTCGATCACGGTCTCGGTGTCCACCGCGATCGTGCGCGCCTTGCGCGCCTTCGTCACCAGGCGGTTGAGGGCCTGCACCGTGTCCACGGTGACGTACTCGACGGGCGGCTTGTCCTCGGGCGCGCCCGGGAAGCTGAACGCCTCGGGCGACATGCCGAAGCGCACCGCGGCCTCCTCGTCCGAGAGCTCGCCGAGCTCCCCCGGCGCGTCCGAGACGACGGCCGCGTCCCCGCCGGCCGCTCCTTCGGCCGGCGCCGGCTCCGCGCCGCCGAGCTTCGTCGTCGCCGCCTTGGCGAGCTGCGTGAACTCGAGCTCGAGGTACAGCTCGCGCAGCTTCGCCCAGTCGGGCTCCCCGACCTGCATTCGGTCGAGGTCGAGCGCGACGTCGAGATCGTCGCGGATGGTGACCAATTCCTTCGACAGGCGCGCCTCGGCCTCGTGCTGCTGGAGCGCCTCGCGCGGGCGCTTCTTCGAGATCTGGTCGACGTTGGCGAGGATCGCGTCGAGCCCGCCGAACTGCGCGACGAGCTCGCACGCCGTCTTGTCGCCGATGCCGCGCACGCCGGGCACGTTGTCGGACGAGTCGCCGACGAGGGCGAGGTAGTCGGTGACGAACTCCGGCGCGACGCCGAGGCGCTCGCTGCCGTTCTCGACGCTCACCCACGACTCCTCGACGCTCGCCGGCCCGCCGCGCCCGGGGTTCAGGAGCCAGACGCGCGGCTGCACGAGCTGCTGGAAGTCCTTGTCGCCGGAGACGATCACGACGTTGAGCTCGCGCGCGACGCCCTGCCGCGCGAGCGTGCCGATGACGTCGTCCGCCTCGTACCCCGGGCAGGTGATGATCGGGATGCGGAACGCCTCGAGGAGCTGGCAGATGCGCTCCATGCCGCGGTCGAAGTCGTCCTGGAGCTCGTCGGAGAGCTTCTCGCGCGTCGCCTTGTAGGCGGGGTACCGCTCGTGGCGGAACGAGAGTCCCGAGTCGTGCACCCAGCCGAGGAACTCGGGGCGGTGCTGGTTGAGGAGGCGCTGGAGGAAGTTGACGATCCCCCAGGCGGCCGACGTGTTCTCGCCGCGGCTCGTGCGGAGCGGCCGCGAGATGAGGGCGTAGAACGCGCGGTAGATGAGCGCGTAGCCGTCGACCAGAAAGAGGCGCGGGGGTTCCGGTGGCTTTACTGGCGTCACGTTCGGCTGGGGAGCGGGTTCGCCGCCTGCGGCGGCTCCCCTGGGAGCGGGATCGGCGGGCCACGCCCGCCTCCCCCGGGAGCGGGGTCGGCCGCGGCGCGGCCTCCCCTGGGAGCGCGTTCGGCGGGCTGCGCCCGCCTCCGCTGGGAAACTAACCGCAGGCTCTTTCCAGGGCAGCGAGCGAAGCGAGCGAACCCGCTCCCGGCCGGGCGGGGCATCGCCCCGCGACGGCGCTGCCAGGGGAGCGCGCCGTCACCGGACCGAACGAGAAAGCGGCCGCCCTCGCGAGGAGGACGGCCGCCGGGCCAGCTCGATGGCAGGGATGCGGAGGCGTCAGACGCGCTGGACGTTCGCGGCGTGGAGCCCCTTCTCGCCGGTGCGGATCTCGAACTCCACCAGCTGTCCTTCCGTCAGCGTCTTGAACCCATCCATCTGAATCGCGGAGAAGTGGACGAAGACGTCCTCGCCGCCCTCCTGCTCAATGAAGCCATAGCCCTTGGCGTCATTGAACCACTTCACTTTCCCTTTGGCCATACGAGCCTGCCTCCACGGGTGAATCTGTGCCTGCGCCGTCACGCGCCGGGCGAGCGGACCTCGACTCGCGGGCCCCTATATAGAAGTGCCCTTGACATTTGTCAATAGAACGTCATACGCCACAACAGGATACCCGCGCCGGTCGCCAGGGCGACCCGCACGTTGTCGTCGAGCGGACGCGCCGGGAGCTCCGCGGCCGCCGCGCACAGCCCCGCCACGACGCACTCCGCGGCGCCCAGCCGCGCGACGAGCGCCGCGCCCGCCGCCGTGGCGAGCGCGCACGCCGCCGCGCCCTCGAGCGTCTTGCCGTTCACCAGGCGCGTGCGCCCCAGCGCGCGCCCGAACACCGCGGCGGCGGCGTCGCCTAACGATACCGCGCACATCGCGGCCGCCGCGACGTCGCGGGGGAAGAGCGCCGCCGCGAGCGCGAACGCCAGCAGCATCCACGTCGCGCCCGACCAGCGCAGGCGCTCGTGCTCGCGCAGCATCCCGCCCACCGCGCGCGTGAACGTCGCGCCGACCCACGCCGACCGCACGCGCGCGAGCTCGACGAGCAGCGCCACGAGCAGCAGGAAGCCGAGCCCCGCGAGCAGGACGCCGCGCGCCACGCCGCGCGCGTACGCGAGCGGCACGACGACCGTGGCGACGTGGATGCTCTTGCGCGCGAGCTCGTGGCGAAGCGAGGCGGGCATGGGGGGGAACTAACACGAGAGAGGAGACAGGAGAAAGGAGACACGCCCTTTTAGGGACGCATCTCCTCTCTCCTGTCTCCTCTCTCCTTTCTCGTCTTCTACCGCTGCAGCCTCGCCACGAGCGCCCGGAACTCGCCCTCGCTCTGCGCGTTCATCCGCCACCGGCCGAAGCCCGTCATGTCCACGAAGACGAGGCGCACCTGGTGGCGCTGGTAGTCCCACACCTGCACGCGGCCCCGCTGGCTGATCTCCCCGGCGCCCTGGTCGTAGAGCTGGTCCGGGTCGCCGAGCGTCACGTACACCATGCCGCGGTCGGTGAGCCACCCCGGGCCCCCCTCCTCGCGGTAGCGCAGGTTCGCGGCCTGGATGCGCCCGAAGTAGTCGCGCAGCCCCTCGTGCACGGCGGTGCCCGGAATCGGGTCCGTCTCGCGGAGGAACGCGGCCCACGCGCCGGCGCGCGACTCCAGCGACGTGTCGCGCAGCGCCTTGAGGCGCGCGGGCGCCGCGAAGTAGCGCAAATAGTCCAGCATCTCGTCGAACGACGCCACCGGCAGGTCGTCGCCGAAGCTCACGAACATCGCCGTGCGCCCGCTGTCCATCGGCGTCCCGCTCGGCGCGCTGACGTCGGCGCGGCGCACGACGAGCGTGGAGGGCCCCACGCCCATGCGCGCCACCGGCACCCGGAACGTGCCGCTGTAGAGCGGCATGGTGGCGCCCGGCGCGCCGGCGCGGCGCGGGAGCGCCACGGTGTCCGTCCACAGCACCGTCCCCTTCTCGCCGCGCACGCTCGCCGTGAGGCGCAGCTCCTCGCCGCCGCCGCCGCCGTACCCCTCCGCGTAGACCGCGAGCGAGGTGTCGCGTCCGAACACCGCGGTGGCGCGCGGGCTCGCGACGAGCGACGGGAGCGAGTCCGCGCGCCCGCGCGGCGTCGCCTCGTACACCGCGACCGGCGTGCCGAGCGCGCCCTCGCCGAGGCGCGGCACCTGGAGCGCCGCCTCCGTGGTCGAGAGGCGCACGCTTCCCGCGTCGCGCACCGCGAGGGCGAGCGTGTACTGCCCCGGCGGCACCGAGAGGATCTGCTGGAAGATCACGCTCTCGTCGGCGCGCGACGTCTCCTTGAACGAGGCGACGCGCACGACCTCCTGCGCCTCGACGTGGCGCACGGTGCTCGACCCCTGCTTGAGGTCCACGCGCGCGTCGTACGTGGCCTTGTACCGGTCGCCCTCGCGCGAGAAGCTCAGCGCGCGGTTCGGGAACGAGATCGCGACGACGACGAGCGTCGTGTCGGGCGCGCTCCCGGCGAGGTAGCCGACGCTCCCGACGAACGGGATGCCGCCGCCGCTCGCGGCGATGAGCCCCATGTCCTGGTAGATCTGCGTCGTGCTGGCGAACGGGCCCGCCGCGGGCGAGCGGCTGCCGCGCGCGGGGTCGGCGACGCCGACCTTCGGCCGACGGGGCGAGCACGCGGGCACGGCGAGCAGGAGGACGGCGGCGCGCGTGAGCCGCGCGAGCGCGGCGGGACGGCGAATGTGGATCAGGCCGCTGGGCATGGCCGGTGGGAGCTGTGGGAGGGCGAACGAGAGTGCGCAGTAACGACACACACGAGCGAGCGCGGTCACTGACGCATACCCCAAACTACGCTCCGCGGTCGTCCGCGGAGTAGAGCGCCCGCGAACCGCCCGCAACGCTGTGCGGGGCGGGCGTCGACGGCGGCCATCATTCCTTGCGACCGCCCCCCCTTCGAAGTTAGGTTCGCCGCGTGACCCGAGAGACTCTAGTCGGCACGACGCTCGCCGGCTACACGCTCCGCGAGGAGGTGGGCGAGGGCGGCACTGCCGCCGTCTACAAAGCGGACCATCCGCAGCACGGCACCGTCGCCGTGAAAGTGCTCCGGCAGAAGCTGCGCCAGGATCGCACCGCGGTCGCCCGCTTCCTCCGCGAGGCGAAGTACGGGGACCGGGTCAAGCACCCCAACGTGGTGCGTACCATCGAGATCGGCGAGTCCGCCACGGGGCTGCACTTCCTCGCCATCGAGTGGGCGAAGGGCGACCTCCTCGAGCGCTACGCGAAGCGCAACGCGCCGCTCCCCGCGCCCGAGGTCGCCGACATCATCCCGCAGATCGCCGAGGCCGTGCAGGCCGCGCACGACGCGGGCATCGTGCATCGCGACCTGAAGCCCGAGAACGTCATGTACGACCCCGAGTCGAGGAAGGTGAAGCTCCTCGACTTCGGGATCGCCACCGACACCGAGCAGCCGCAGGACGAGCGGCTCACGCGCGCGGGCTTCTTCGTCGGCACCCTCATGTACGTCGCGCCCGAGGCGCTCTCGGGGGAGCTCGTCGGCCCCGCGGCCGACCAGTACAGCCTCGCGACGATCTCGTACTACCTGCTCACCGGCTGCCTCCCCTACGTGGCCAAGACGCCGCGCGAGATGTTCACGCAGCTCCTCTCGCAGGCGCCCATCCCGCTCAACCGCGCGCGCCCG
The DNA here is from genome assembly GCA_045804325.1 of Gemmatimonadaceae bacterium. Classification (GTDB taxonomy): domain Bacteria; phylum Gemmatimonadota; class Gemmatimonadetes; order Gemmatimonadales; family Gemmatimonadaceae; genus JBJMNJ01. The sequence goes on along the minus strand of JBJMNJ010000341.1, from coordinate 5,433 downwards.
AACCTCCAGTTCGCGACGCAGGTCGAGCAGGTCGTCATGAGGGGGCTCAGCAAGCAGCCCGCGCAGCGCTACGCGAGCGTGCGCGAGTTCGGCGACGAGCTGCGCACCGTGCTCCTCACCGCGCCCGTCGAGGCGCCGGGGCTGCTGTCGAAGATGAAGGGGCTCTTCGGCAAGAAGTAGCCGCCGTCGAGCGCGCGCCGCGCGGCGCGTGCTGCGCGCCGCGCGCTGCTACTCGACGGTCGGCTTCGGGCCGCCGCCGACCGTGACCTGCCGCCCCGACGGGCTCACCCGCCGCGGCGCCCTGAGGTCCGTCTCGTTGACCGGCAGCCACAGCGTGAACGTCGAGCCCTTCCCCACCTCGCTCTCGACCGTCACGTCCCCGCCGATGAGGCGCGCGAGCCGGCGCGAGATGGGCAGTCCGAGCCCGGTGCCCCGGCGCATGGAGTCGCCGCGCGGGCCGGCGTTCACCTGCTCGAACTCCTCGAAGATGCGCTCCTGGTCCGCCGGCGCGATGCCGATGCCGGTGTCGGAGACCTGCAGCGCGATCCACACCGCGTCCTTGCGCGGCGCCTTGCCCTCGAGCGACGTCGTCGGGGTGGGCGTGTGCGAGCGCGGCACCCGCATCTCCGCCGGCAGACGGTCCGGCGGCCCCACGAGGCGCGCGCGCACCGCCACGCCCCCCTCGTTCGTGTACTTCACCGCGTTGCTCATGAGGTTGAGCAGGATCTGCCGCAGGTGCGTCGGGTCGGTGCGCACGCGCGGCAGCGTCGCCGGCACGCCCATCGAGAGCGCGAGGCGCCGCTCGCTCACCAGCGACTCGATCTCCCCCGCCACGTCGAGCGCGAACGGCCGCAGGTCGATGATCTCCGTGTGCACCTCGAGCCGACCGGCCGCCATCTTCGCGAGGTCGAGGATCTGGTCCACGAGCGTGCGCAGGTGGTTCGCCGACGCCTCGATGCGCTGCACCGGCCCGAGCTGCCGCGGCGCGAGCTCCCCGTAGACGCCGTCGCGCAGCAGCTCGACGAAGCCGACGATCGCGTTGAGCGGCGTGCGCAGCTCGTGCGACACGTTCGCGAGGAACTCGCTCTTCGCGCGGTTCGCCTGCAGCAGCTCCCCGCTCAGCCGCTCGAGCTCCGACGAGCGCTCCGCCATCCGGTCGGCCAGCCGCGACTCGCGCAGGATCGCCACCGTGAGCGCGGCGAGGAGCCCCAGCCCGATGAGCCAGATCGCGAGGCGCGCCGTCCGGTTCCCCGACTCGTGCGCCACGACGAGGCGCCAGTGCGTCCCGCCCGGCAGCTCGACGATCGCGGAGTCGAGGTACGCGCCCCCGCGGAGCAGCGAGCGGCGGCCCGTCGCGACGATCGTGTCGCGCCCGTAGAGAAGCGCCGCGCCGTCCGGCCCCTCGGTCGGCCGCGCCTTCACCTGCGTCACGAGCGCGTCCGGCGTCAGCGTGCCCCCCGCGAAGCCGGCGAAGCGCCCCTCGATCGAGATGGGCTGCACGATGACGATGCCGCGCCCGCCGGTGAGCAGCGCGTCCGGCCGCGAGATCTGCGGCGTCCCCGTGCGCCGCGCGCGCGCCGCCACGCCGCGGGTCGCCGACTGCGTGATCGTGTCCACGTCGAGCCGCGGCGGCAGCGGTCGCGCCCCCGCGATGAGCGCGGTGTCCGCGACGACCACGCCGGCCGAGTCGGTGACCCACACGCGCCGCAGCCCCACGAGGTGCTCGCCGAGCGACCGCACGAGGACGTGGAAGTCTTCGCCCTGCGGCACGCCCGTCGGCCCCATGTAGAGCCCGTGGAGCGCGTTCAACGCCTCGGCGCGCGACGTCACGAAGATGCGGATCCGCGCCGCCGCCTCGACCGCGTCCACCTTCGCCTCCTGCCGCTCCGACTGCTGCGTCGCGCGGTCCGCGGCATAGAGCCCGGCGACGACCAGCAGGAACATCAGGCCGAGAGCGGCGGTGGAGCGGCGGCGAAGGAAGGAGGCAGACAACGGGCGACAGGGAGCAGGGAAACCGGGGGACGAGGCAAGCTAACCTCGGCCACCGGCGTGCGTCGCGCAACCGCCCGGGATAGCTTCCCGCGAATCACCCGTCTGCGCTCCCCGTTCTCTAGCGTACTCTCATGTCCGACTCCGACCGTCTCGTGGAGCTCCTCGCGACCCGCTCCGCGAAGCGCGGGCAGTTCACGCTCGCCTCCGGGCGGCAGTCCACGCTCTACATCGACGCGCGCCTGACGACGATGAGCCCCGAAGGGCTGGCGCTGATCGGCCCGCTCGGCCTGGCGGCCATCGAGGGCGCCGGCTGGCGCGTGGACGCCGTCGGCGGCCTCACGCTCGGCGCCGACCCGGTGTCGTACGCCATCGCGTACGCGAGCATGCTCGCCGGGCGGCCGCTGCGCGCCTTCACGGTGCGCAAGGAGGCCAAGACGCACGGCACCGGCCGGCTCGTGGAGGGCCCCTTCCGCGCCGGCGACCGCGTGGCCGTCGTGGAGGACGTCATCACCACCGGCGGCAGCGCGCTCCGCGCCGCCGAGGCCGTGCGCGCCGCTGGGGGAGAGGTGGCAGGCGTCCTCGCCGTGGTGGACCGCGAGGAGGGCGGCCGCGAGGCCCTCGAGGCCGCCGGCTTCCCGGTGCTGGCGCTGGCGCGGGCGGCGGCGGTGGTGACGCGAATGACAGGGAGCAGGGAGCAGGGAGCAGGGTGAGCGCGTAATGGAGCAGGGAGCAGGGGCGACCCCGAGGGCCCGTTCCTGCTCCCTGTCCCCTGCTCCCTATTCCCTGCTCCCTGCCTCCTGCTCGATCGCCGCCGCACTGTCCGGCGTCAGCTCGCCCGGGCGCGCCACCGGCACCTCCACGGAGACCACGCCCGGCATCTCGCTCCACACGCGGCCCCCCGTGCTCTTGGACAGCTCCGCGGCGAAGCCCAGCGCGTCGCGCTCGGCGAGGCGCGGGGCGCCGTCCGCCGGCTCGAACGCGATGTGCACCACCGTCGCGCGCTCCTTCTGCCCGCCGAGACCGATCGTCACCGTCGCGCCGCGGCGCGACGTGCGGAGCGCGGCGGCCGTCACCGACCTCAGCACGAGCTCGAAGCTCACCGAGTCGGTGAGCACCGTCGGCAGGCTCGCGTCCACCTCGACCTGGCAGCCACGCTCCCCCGCCTCGTCGCGGAGGGAGCGGCGCACGTGCAGCGCCACGTCGCGCAGCGAGACCTCCTGCTGCGCCAGCGCCGGCGCGAGCGCCGACGAGTCGCTCAGGCGCCTGCCGATCGTCGCGTCCATGCTCGTGGCGTTGCGCACGACCATCTGGCGGAAGCGCGGGTCGCTGCGCTGCTCCGCCGGCACCGTCTCGTCGCTCATGAGCGACACCGCGTTCTTGATGGTGCCGAGCGGATTGCGGAGGTCGTGACGCAGCGTCCGGTACTGCTCCTGGAGCGCCTCCACGTAGGAGCGCGTGAAGCCCTTCGTCGCCGCGAGCGTGAACAGCGTGCGTACGCGCTGGAGGCGCCGGGCCACCGCGACGCCGTCGGACGCCGTCGACATCGGCGCCTCGACGCTCTCCGCCGCCCGCTCGCACGCGAAGAGGAGAATCGCCTCGAGCAGGTCGATCTCCTTGAGCATGTAGTGGAGCGACAGGCTCGCCGCGTACGCCGCCGCCCCGAACCCCCACCCGGCGCGCATGACCGCGTCGGGCCCGTGCGACTCCTCGCGCAGCGCGTCGGCGAGCACGCGCACGATGCGCTCGGCCTCCTCGCGCCCGGCGAGCGCCATGCGCTCCGGGAGGCGCGGAGCGAACGAGGGCGCCTGCTCCTGCCAGCGCGCGCCGAGTTCGGCGGCGTCGCGGGCGAGAAGCTCTGCGGCGAAGGTGGCGAGGACGGACATGGCGAGCGGCTGGAGCGTGGCGACGATCGGGCGGGCGTGGACGAACGATAATCCGTTCCCACCAAAGAGACGAACGACGCGTTGAAGCGTCTTAAAGAATACCATGACCCCGACCGTCTCCCCCGATCTCCGGAAGAGGCGCTCGGCGCCCGGCGCCCGGCTCTCGGCCGATGCGCAGCCGAGAGCCGAGCGCGACGCGCATACGCGGCATGGCCCGCCGGAAGGCCGGGAGCCGAGCGCCGTGTTCAGCCCGCGCCAGCTCCACCGCGGCGACGCGCGCGCCGACGAGATCGCGTCCGAGGAGCGGGAGAAGGACTTCGTCACCTTCCGCCTCTCCACGCGCCGCCGCACGGTGGCGGTCTGGTTCTTCGCCGCCCTCGCGTTCGGCATGAAGGCCCTCGGCTACATCGAGACGGCGTGGCCGCTCATGGTGTCGATCGCGCTGGGCGCGGAGCTCTTCAACCGCGTGTTCTCGCGCATCGCCACGCGGCCGGACAGCTACCGGTGGTGGTACCGCTACGTCTTCGCGACGTTCGACGTGGCGCTCGTGACCCTCATCATCGCGCTCTTCGCGTACCCCGCGCTCGTCTCGCTCTACTTCCTCATCATCATCCCGTACTCGTTCGACCGCGGGCGCGGCATCGGGCTGTTCGCCACGGTCGCGGCGGCGGTCGGGTTTCTCCTCGCGAAGACGTACGACCACAGCCTCCACCCGGGGACCAGCGGGGGGCTCGTCTGGGCGCTCCTCGGCGCGCTCGTCCTCGTCATGGTCGGCGCGCAGATCGTCCCGATCCCGTCGAAGCTCATCCGCCGCATCCGCCGCACGCGCGAGGCGCTGCACGCCGCCGAGCGGGGCGACCTCGCCGCGCGCGCCGAGGCCCGCCACCGCGACGAGCTCGGCAACCTCGAGCGCAGCTTCAACAACATGGCCGAGCAGCTGGGCGCGCTCATCGCCGGCGTGCAGCGCGAGGCCGACCAGGTGGCCGCGTACGCCGACCGGCTCCGCGCCGCGGCGGAGGACCTGAGCGCCGCGGGCGGCGAGTTCCGCGGCACCGCGTCGACGCTGAGCGAGCGCCTCGGCGCGCAGCGCACGCAGACCGAGCACGGCACGCGGCGGACGGGCGAGGCGCTCGCGGCCGCCGAGCGCCTTCGCGACCGCGCCGCCGAGGTGGAAGGGAGCACGCGCGAGCTCGTGAGCGCCGCGCAGGCGAGCCGCGCGTCGATCGGTCAGGCGGCCGACACGCTCGTCGCCGTCGGCGAGCGCACGCGCACGGCCGCGGAGCAGGTGCAGGGGCTCGCGGGCGCGTCGGAGCGCGTGGGCGCGTTCGTGGAGGCGGTGAGCCGGATCGCGCGGCAGACGAACCTGCTCGCGCTCAACGCCGCCATCGAGGCGGCGCGGGCCGGCGACCAGGGGAAGGGCTTCGCCGTCGTCGCCGAGGAGGTGCGCAAGCTCGCCGAGGAGAGCGGCCGCGCCGCCGCCGAGATCGCCGCGACCATCGGGCAGGTGCGCGACAGCATCGGCGCGGTGGTGGAGTCCATCGGCCAGGGCGAGCGGGAG
>JBJMNJ010000340.1:0-8023 GCA_045804325.1 Gemmatimonadaceae bacterium | reverse complement strand
GCCAGCCGCGCGCCCAGCCCGCGCGCCGCTTCTTCACGGCGAAGGAGATGCGCACGGTGCGCGTGCTCTCCGACGACGTGATCCCGCGCGACGCGCGCTCGGGCAGCGCGACGGACGCCGGCGTCCCGGAGTTCATCGACTTCCACCTCTCGGTCGAGGAGACGTCGGCCGACACGCGCACCGCGTGGCGCGGCGGCCTCCGCTGGCTGGACACGGAGAGCCGCAAGCGGTTCGGCGTGGCGTACGCGGGGGCGACCGCCGCGCAGCGCCACGCGATCCTCGACGACATCGCCGGCCCGCTCGGCCCCCCGCTCGCCGCGGGCCAGAACGCCGGCCAGAACGCGGGGCAGGGCACGGCGCAGAACACGACGCAGATGACGACGCCGAGCCCCGCCGCCGGCGCGGCCGCGCCGCCGGAGATCGCGCCCGAGCTCCGCTACGGCGCCGCCTTCTTCGCCCGCGCGCGCGACATGATCGCCTCGGGCTTCTTCTCGAGCGCGATGGGCTACCGCGACCTGCAGTACATGGGCAACGCGTTCGTGCCGGTGTGGAATGGGTGCCCGCCGGAGGCGCTGCGCAAACTCGGCGTCAGCTATTGAGCGGGGAGCGGGTTCGCCGGCCTGCGGCCGGCTCCCCTGGGAGCGGCGTCGGCGGCCTGCGGCCGCCTCGCCTGGGAGCGCGCTCGGCCGCCGCGCGGCCGCCGAACGCGCTCCCGCTTTCCAGGCGCAACTGCAGCAACAACCGATAGAGATCTCTCCATGCGACTAGGCGTCGGCTTCGTCGGCTCGGGCTTCATCTCGCGCTTCCACATGCAGTCCTTCCAGGGCGTCCGCGACGGCGACGTGCGCGGCGTCTGGAGCCCCAACAAGAAGAACGCGGCGGCCGCCGCGGCGTACGCGAACGGGCTCGACGTCGGCGAGTGTCGCCCGTACGCGTCCATCACCGCCATGGTCGCCGACCCGGCCATCGACGCGATCTGGCTCGCGGGGCCCAACCACGCGCGCGTGGAGAATGTCGAGGAGATCGTACAGGCGATCGAGAGTGGGAAGGGGGAGCTCAAGGGGATCGCCTGCGAGAAGCCCCTCGCCCGCAACGTCGCCGAGGCGAAGCACGTCGCGAAGCTCGTGAAGCGCGCGGGGCTCAAGCACGGCTACCTCGAGGACCAGCTCTTCGGGCCGCACGTCGAGACCGGGAAGAAGCTCCTCTGGGCGCGCGGCGCGTCCACCACCGGGCGCCCGTACCTCGCGCGCGCCGCCGAGGAGCACAGCGGGCCGCACGCGCCGTGGTTCTGGGACGGGCGGCTCCAGGGCGGCGGCGTGCTCAACGACATGCTCTGCCACTCCGCGCTCGTCGTGCGCGACCTCCTCGTGAAGCCCGGCGAGCCGCTCGCCACCGTGCGGCCGGTGCGCGTCACGGGGCACGTCGCGAGCCTCAAGTGGTCGCGCCCGGAGTACGCGAAGCGCCTCCGGAAGACCATGAAGATCGACTACACGAAGACCCCCTCGGAGGACTTCGCGAGCGTCACCATCGAGTTCGAGACCGACGACGGCGAGACGGTGCTCGGCGAGGCGACCACGTCGTGGAGCTTCGTCGGCGCCGGGCTCCGCCTCTCGGCCGAGGTGCTCGGGCCGGAGTACTCGATGCGCTGGAACTCGCTGGACTCCGGGCTCAGCGTCTTCTTCAGCCGCGAGGTGCGCGGGCGGCAGGGGGAGGACCTCGTCGAGAAGCAGAACGCCGAGACGGGGCTCATGCCCGTCGTGCCGGGCGAGGCGGGCGTGTACGGCTACGAGGCGGAGAACCGCCACTTCTGCCGCGTGTTCCTCGGCAAGGAGGAGCCGCGCCTCACGTGGGACGACGGCGTCGACGTGGTGCGCCTGCTCATGACGGCGTACCAGAGCGCGGAGCAGGGCAAGACGCTCGCGTTCCCGCCGAAGGGGATCGACACGTTCGTGCCGAAGGTCGCGCGCGGGGAATGGAATCCGCGCGCGCAGCGCACGTGACCAGGAACTGGCCTCCGCGCGCGTGACGATCCTGGTCGAGGCGGCCGTCGAGACGCCTGACGAGGCGCTCGCCGCCGAGCAGGCGGGCGCGGGGCGCGTGGAGCTCTGCGCGCGGCTCGACGTGGGCGGCACCTCGCCGGCGCGAGACGAGATCGCCCGCGCCGTGCGTCTGCTTCGCATCCCCGTCATGGTGATGGTCCGCCCGCGCGGCGGGGACTTCGTGTACTCGGACGACGAGTTCGTCGAGATGTGCGAGGAGGTGCTCATCGCCCGCGCCGTCGAGGCGCACGGCGTCGTGCTCGGCCTGCTGAACGTGGACGGCACCGTGGACGAGGACCGCACGGCGGAGCTCGCGGAGATCGCCTACCCGCTGGAGGTCGTCTTCCACAAGGCGATCGACCGGACGCCCGACCCGTTCGAGGCGCTCGAGGCGGTGCGGCGCGCGGGGGTGGACCGCGTGCTCACCTCCGCGGGGAAGTCCACCGCGCCCGACGGCGCGCGCGACCTCGCCCGCATGGTGCACCAGGCGGCCGGCCGCCCGACGATCCTCGCCGGCGGCGGCGTGCGCCCGGACAACGTGGCCCGCCTCGTCCGCGAGAGCGGCGTGCGCGAGGTGCACGCGCGGATGGACAACGACGAGGGGAGAATTCGCGCCATCGTCGAGGCGCTCCGGTGACGGCTCGGGGGCGCTACTCGAGCGCGTCGAGGTGGCGCGGCCAGTCGTCGCCGAGGAGTCGGCTCATCGCGCGGTCGGCGAGCAGGCGGCCGCCCGTCTGGCACCGCGCGCAGTAGTTCGTCTCGTTGCTCGCGTAGCGGATGCGCTGCACCGCGGCGCCGCAGTCGGGGCAGGGCTGGCCGTAGCGGCCGTGCACCGCCATTCCCTCGCGGAACGCCGTCACCTTCTCGGGGAACTCGCCCCCCGCCTCGGCGCGCAGGCGCGCCGTCCACTCCGCGAGCGTGTCCTGCACCGCCGCGTGCAGCCGCGCGATGGCGTCGGCGTCGAGGCGCTGCGTGTGTGCCGTCGGCGCCAGCCGCGCGCGGTGCAGGATCTCGTCGGAGTACGCGTTGCCGATCCCCGCGAAGATCCGCGGGTCGGTGAGCGCGCGCTTCACCGTGCGGTTCTCGCGCGTGAGGCGCTCGCGGAACTCGTCGAGCGGGATGCCGAGCGGCTCGGCGCCGCCGCGGTCGAGCGCGGCGAGGCCGCCGGGGCGCACGACGTGGATCGCGGCGCGGCGCGTCGTGCCCGCTTCCGTCAACACGAGCCACCCCGTCGGGAAGCCTAGCTCGGCGAGCACCATCCTCTTCGGCGGCGCCTTGCCGCCGGTCGCGCGCCACCGCAGCCGGCCCGCGATCATGAGGTGGATCGCGAGGACGATCTCGTCGCCCACGGGCCCGAAGTGCAGGAGCAGCCGCTTGCCGAGCCGACCGAGCCGCGCGACCCGGCGCCCGACGAGAGCGCCGAGCGGCGGGTCCACCGTGCGCAGCACGAACGGGTTCGCCGCGACGGCGCGCTCGAGCGGCTGCCCGAGCACCCGCGGCGCGAGCGCGTCGAGGTAGACCTGGAGGTCGGGGAGCTCCGGCATCGCCTAACGGCAGCGGTCGCGCTGCACGCCGATGGCGTCGACGCGCGCCGCCGTGTCGAGCGCCTCCCGCGACGGCCGCCCCGGCATGAGGTTCCGGGTGAAGTACGTCGCGACCGAGTCGTCGTCCCGCACCTCGGCCACGATGCCCTCCCGCCGCAGGTACAGCGTGAGCGCGCGCGGCCCCTCGCGCAGCGTGTCCGCCACGCCGCTGTCCTGCGGCACGACGACGGCCTCGTACGCGTCCACGTCCACGGTCTCGCCGAGCGCGAGGATCTGGCCGACGCTCATCCCCGGACGTACGCCGAGGCGGCTGGCGAGGCGCCGGCTCCCCGTCCAGGCGTAGTGCACGCGCGGCCGCGCGTCGCGGTCGATCTCCCCACTCGTCGGGCTGCTCTCCCAGTGCAGCGTGTCCCCATCCCTCGTCAGCGCGATCTTCGCGGGATACGGCGTGTCGCACCCGTCCTCGGCGCAGTAGACCATCATGCCCACCGCGCGCCGGAAGACGAAGTTGACGTTCTCGAGCGGCGCGCACATCGGCACGCCGCCGAGCCCGGAGGAGTCGACCACGCCCACCGCGACGTCGTCCGCGCCGATCGTGGGCATGGTGTCGAGAAAGAGGTACGAGTCGGCTGGGATGGGCCCCTTCGCGGCGACCGCGGGCGCCGTCCGGTGGGACGCAGCACCCGAGTCGGCGCGCGAGGCGGCGCGCGAGGCGGCGAGCCGGTCGCACGCGACGACGAGGAGCGCGAGCGCGATGCCGATGAACGTGCGCACGATTGATGGAAGGAGTTGGCCGAGAGCCGAGAACCGCGCCGCGAAGCGGCGCGGAGCACCGCGCCGAAGGCGCCAATATGCCCCTCCACCCTTCCCCCGTCACGCCTCCCGCGTAACGTCATGCCTATGCGCCCCCACACCCTCCTGGTCGTCCTGGCCGCCGCCGGCTGCGCGCCGACGCGCCCCGCGCCCTCGACCGCCGCCGCCACCGCCTCCATGCGCAGCGACTCCCTCCGCGCCGGTGCCGAACCCGCCCTCGGCATGCCCTGGCCCATTCACTCCACCGACCGCCCGCAGCCGCCGGTCGTGACGCCGGGTGCCGCGCCCGCCGCGCCGGCCCCTCCGCCGTCCGACGCCGTCGTGCTCTTCGACGGCAGCTCGCTCGACGCGTGGGAGGCCGTGGACACCCTCGGGCAGCGCCACCCCGCGCGGTGGACGGTCCGCGACGGCTACTTCGAGGTGGCGCGCGGCACCGGCTCCATCCAGACGAAGCGGGGCTTCGGCGACGCGCAGGTCCACCTCGAGTGGATGGCGCCCTCGCCGCCTCAAGGTACGGGGCAGGACCGCGGCAACAGCGGCGTGTTCCTCATGGGCATGTACGAGGTCCAGGTGCTCGACTCGTACGGGAGCCAGACCTACCCGGACGGCCAGGCCGCCGCGGTGTACGGCCAGTACCCGCCGCTGGTGAACGCCAGCCGCCCGCCGGGCGAGTGGCAGACCTACGACATCGCGTTCCGCGCCCCGCGCTTCGACGCCGCGGGCGCCGTCACGTCGCCGGCGATGGTGACGGTCTTCCACAACGGCGTGCTGGTGCAGAACAACGTCGTGCTCACGGGCCCCACCGGCCACCACCAGCGCCCGCCGTACGCGGCGCACGCGGACCGGCTCCCGTTAGGCCTCCAGGACCACGGGCACCCGGTGCGGTTCCGGAACGTGTGGGTGCGCGAGCTCAAGCCGCTGCCGCTGCCGTAGCGACTCGTCCCACGCGACTTTCCCGGGCGCCCGCGGGCCGCATCGTTCCCGCATGCGCTCATCCATCCTCCTGCTCCTCCTCGCCGCACCGCTCGGCGCCCAGGCCGCGGACTCCACGTACCGCGACCACGACCGCGCCGCGGCGGCCGCGCGCGCGGCGGGGGACTGGGCGGCCTACCGCCACCACGCGGGCGAGGTCGCGCGCCTCACGCACGGGCACCCGACCACCGCCGTCTCCCTCGCGCGCGCGGCGCTGAAGACCGGCGACACCGCGGCCGCCCGCGCGCACCTCGAGCGCTTCGCGCGCATGGGCCTCGCGCGCGACCTCTCCGGCGACGCGGACTTCGCCGTGCTGCGCGAGTCGCCCGCGTGGGCCGACGTCGCGCGCGCCATCGCCGCGAACCGGCGCCCCGTCGGCGCCGCGACCCTCGTCTTCACCCTCCCCGACAGCGACTTCCTCGCCGAGGACGTGGTGTACGACGCGCCGCGCGATCGCTTCCTCGTGTCGAGCGTCCGGCACCGGAAGATCGTCGCGGTCACGCGCGGCGGCGCCGTGTCCGACTTCGTTCCCTCGCGCGCCGACGGCCTCCTCGGCGCCCTGGCGCTCGCGGCGGACGCGCCGCGCGGGCTCCTGTGGGCCACGAGCGCCGCGGTGCCGCACGCGCTCGGCCTCCTCCCCGCCGACTCGGGGGCCGCGGACGTGCGCGCCTACGACCTCGCCACGGGCAGGCTCGTGCGCCGCTACGCGCTCCCGAGGAGCGCGCGCGCGCCCGTGCCCGGCGACCTCGCCGTCGCCCGGGATGGCGAGGTGGCGGTGAGCGACGCCGTCACGGGCGCGATGTACGTCGTGCGCCCCGGCCGCGACGCGCTCGAGACGCTGGTGCCCGCCGGACGACTCACCTCGCCACAGGGCCCCGCCTACGACGCCCGCGGCCGCCTCTTCGTGGCGGACTACGCGCTCGGCATCGCCCGGATCGATCGCCAGACGGGCGCCGTGACGTGGCTCGCGCACGCGGACGACGTGGCGCTCTCGGGGATCGACGGCCTCACTGCCTATCGCGACCACCTGATCGCCGTGCAGAACGGCACGGATCCGCGGCGCGTGCTGCGCCTCGCCCTCGACGCCGGCGCGACGCGCGTGACGGAGGCGAGCGTGCTGGCGCAGGACGCCGCGCTCATGCCCGAGCCCACGCGCGGCGCCGTCGTGAACGGCGAGCTCTGGCTGGCCGCGGGGCCGGGGTGGGACCAGTTCGACGATGCAGGGAGGGTGAGGGAGGGCGTGCGTCCGAAGGCGCCATCGGTGGTGCGAGTGCGACTGCGGTGACGCAACGAGAAGCCCCGGGAAGCCTGTGGAGGCCTCCCGGGGCTCGAGCGGTCGCCGGTCGCCAGTCGCCGGCTCCTAGAGCTCCCACCCCTTCCTGTACTCTCTCGTGAGGTACTGGTTGGCTTCCGGAACGTTCGTGATCCGCATGTTCGGCCCGTCGTACTCCAGCGTCTTGCCGCCCCCCGCCTTGAGCGCGACCACGCCGAGCAGCATGAGCTCCGTGAGCGAGGCCGCGTACTCGAACGGGCTGCTCGCCTTGCCCTGGCCCTTGCAGGCCTCGGCCCAGTTCTTCTCGTGGCTCACCTCGATGCGCTCCACCGTCTTCGGCACGCGCTCGGCCGCCGCGGCCGCGGCCTCGGGGTAGACCTTCGGGTTGTTGCCGTAGGTCTCGTACGTGATCCACCCCTTGTCGCCGACGAGGATGCCGCCGCCGCCGTCGCCGCCGGGCCACGGCACGTCCATCTGGTTCGGCATGAGGCCGCCGTCGTACCAGAACATCTTGAGCGCGGGGTTGCTCCCCTTCGCCGCGAAGTCGAACCGCGCCGACATCGCCAGCGGGTAGCTCGCGCGGTCCTGCGCCCAGCCGCCCCACGGCGTCGAGTTGGCGACGAAGCGCACCGGGTGGTCCAGCTCGAGCGCCCAGAACGCCTGGTCCATCAGGTGCGCGCCCATGTCGCCGATCGAGCTCACGCCGAAGTCCGTCCAGCCGCGCCAGCTGAACGGGTGGTAGACCGGGTGGTACGGGATGTCGCGCGGGACCGGGCCGAGGAAGAGCTGCCAGTCGAGCCCGGGCGGCGGCGCCATCGTCTGGCTCGCCATCTTCTCGAGCACCGCCTGCTCCACCGTGCCCATGCTCCAGCGCGGGGGCGGGGTGGGCGCGGCCGGCGCGGCGTTCGGCCCCGTGGCGGCCGCCATCTGCGGCTGCGCGGCCTGCTGCGCCTGCTGCTGCGCGCGCTGCTGCGCCGCGTACAGCCGGCGGTCGATGTCCTGGCCGGGGCGCGGGATGCCCTGCGGCCAGTAGCGCAGCGGGCGGTCGGTCCAGATGTGCGCCTCGCGAATGGGGCCGATGACGCCCGCCTGCACCCACTCCTTGATGCGCCGCGTCCCCTCCATCGAGTGGCCCTGGTTCCCCATCTGCGTCACGACCCGCGTCTCGCGGGCGTCGCGCGCGAGGAGCCGCGCCTCGTACACCGAGTAGGTGAGCGGCTTCTGCACGTAGACGTGCTTTCCCGCGCGCATCGCGGCGTGCGCCACCGTCGCGTGGAGGTGGTCGGGCGTCGCGACGACCACCGCGTCGACGTCGCGCTGCTTCGCGAGCATCTCGCGGAAGTCGCCGTACTTCGCCGCCTTCTCGTACGACGCCTTCACGG
>JBJMNJ010000339.1:0-15882 GCA_045804325.1 Gemmatimonadaceae bacterium | reverse complement strand
GTGGCTCGAGGCGGCCGGCGCGAACAGCAACGGCTCGACGTGGTTCGACCGGACGAACTACTTCGAGTGGATGCCGTCGAACGCGCTCCCGCTCGCGCTCTGGCTCAACGCCGACCGCATGGGGTGGCTGCTGCCGACGATGGACCAGCAGAAGGTCGACCTCCAGCGGGACGTCGTGAAGAACGAGCGGCGCCAGGGCACGGACAACGTGCCCTACGGCCGCGCGTACGAGACGATCCTGCACACCCTCTTCCCGGCGGGACACCCGTACTCCTGGGAGACGATCGGGTCGATGGAGGACCTGAGCGCCGCGTCGCTGGAGGACGTGAAGCAGTTCTTCCGCACGTACTACGCGCCGAACAACGCCACGCTCGTCATCGCCGGCGACTTCGAGCCCGACTCGGCGAAGGCCTGGGTCGCGCGCTTCTTCGGGCCGGTGCCGCGCGGGCCGCAGCTCCCGCCGCGTCCGGTCGTCGCGAGCTTCAGCGTGCCGCGCGACACGTTCGTGGTGCTCGAGGACAAGGTGCAGCTGCCGCGCCTCTACTACGCGTGGCACGGCGTGCGGCAGTACTCGCCGGACGACGCGGCGCTCGACGTGCTGGCCTACGTGCTCGCCGGCGACAAGAACTCGCGCCTCTACAAGCGCCTCGTGTACGACATGCAGGTGGCGCAGGACGTCAACGCCGGCCACCAGAGCTACAAGCTCGACGGCATGTTCATCGTGGACGTGACGCCGAAGCCCGGGCAGACGCCCGCGGCCATGGCCCGCCTCGCCGACGAGGAGATCGCGAAGGTGGCGGACGCGGGCATCGACGCGCGCGAGCTGGACCGCGCGAAGAACCTGCTCCGCGCCTCGTTCCTCGACCGGATCGCGAGCGTCATGGGCAAGTCGGACATCCTGAACCACTACAACTACATCGCCGGCGACCCGGACTACGTGCAGCGCGACGCCGCGCGCTACGACGCGGTCACCGCGGCGGACGTCCAGCGCGTCGCGCGCCAGTATCTCACCAGCACGCACCGCGTGGTGCTCACCGTCGTTCCCGAGGGGAAGAAGGACATGATGGTCACGAGGGCGCAGCCATGAGCCGCGCCATCCTCTGCGCCGCGGCGCTCTCGCTCGCGGCCGCCGGCTGCTCGAGCCCGCGCGTCGTCACGACGCCGCCGCCGACGCCCGCGCCCGCCGCCCAGACCGCGCAGCCGGCGCCCGCCACCGCGGCCGCCCCGGCGACGTATCCCGGCGACTCCGTCCCGCCCGCGCTCGGCGCGCCGAAGCCGCTGCAGCTTCCGCCGGTCGTCGAGCGCACGCTCCCGAACGGCCTCCGCATCCTGGTCGTCGAGCACCACGAGCTGCCGCTCGCCGACGTCGCGCTCGTCGTCCGCTCGGGCGCCGAGCGCGACCCGCGCAACCGGCTCGGCGTCTCCGGCCTCACGGCGGCAATGCTCCAGGAGGGCGCCGGGAAGCGCAACGCCCTCCAGATCGCCGACCAGGAGGCGTACCTCGGCGTCGACCTCCGCACGTCGAGCGGGTGGGATGCGTCGCGCATCACGATGCACGCGCCGACCGCGCAGCTCGACAGCGCGCTGGCGCTGTTCGCGGACGTCGCGCTGCGGCCGACCTTCCCGGCGCGCGAGCTCGAGCGGCTGCGCAAGGAGCGCCTGACGACGCTGCTCCAGATGCGCGACCGGCCGACCGCCATCGCCGACCAGGCGTTCAACTACCTCGTCTTCGGCGAGGAGCACCCGTACGGCCGCCCGCAGCTCGGGACGGAGACGTCGGTCGCCGGGCTGAAGCGCGCGGACGTCGAGGCGTTCTACCGCACGCACTACCGTCCGAACAACGCGACGCTCATCGTCGTGGGCGACGTCTCGCCCGACGACGTCGAGCGCCGTGCGCGCGCGCTGTTCGGCGCCTGGACGCGGGGCGAGGTGCCGCCCCCGACGTTCGCCGACGCGCCGCGCCCGGCGGCGACGACGCTCTACGTGATCGACAAGCCGGGGGCGCCGCAGTCGTCGCTCCGCATCGGCGGCGTCGGCGTGCCGCGCTCGACGGACGACTACTTCGCGCTGATGGTCGCGAACACGATCCTCGGCGGGTCGTTCACCAGCCGCCTCATGCAGAACCTGCGCGAGACCCACGGCTACACCTACGGGGCGCGCTCGGGCTTCTCGATGCGCCAGGTGGCCGGGCCGTTCACCGCGTCGGCCGAGGTGACGGGCGGGAAGACCGACTCCTCGGTGATCGAGTTCATGCGCGAGCTGCGTCGCATCCGCGACACGATCCCGACGGCCGAGCTCGAGAAGGCGAAGCAGTACCTCCAGCTCCAGCTCCCCGGGCAGTTCGAGACGACGGGCGACATCGCCGCGCAGCTCGTGCCGCTCACGATCTACGGCCTGCCGCTCGATTACTACAACACGTACGCCCAGCGCCTCTCGCAGGTCACCCAGGCCGACGTGCAGCGGGTGATGGAGCGCTACGTGCGCCCCGAGCAGATGGTGGTGGTCGTGGTCGGCGACCGCTCGTCGATCGAGAAGGGGCTCGCGGCCACCGGCGTGGGGCGCGTCGAGGTGCGGGACATCACGGGGCGGAAGCTGCCGACACCCTAGCGGACCGCGGACGGCTGACGGCTGACCGCGGCCGATCGCGGGCTGCGTCAGGGCCACCCGCTCGTGAGCGGCCGTCGGCCGTCAGCCGTCGCCAGCGCTCGCAGCACGCGCGCTGCTCGGCCGCCTGCGCGCGCCCAGCACCGCGCCCAGGCCGACCAGCATCGTCGCCAGGATCGGCGTGACCGGGGTGTGGAGGTTCGTCACGGCGATCGGCGTCGCGACCGCGAAGCCGGCGGCGGCGCCGAGCGCAGTGGCGCGCACGCGCTCGCGCGGCACCCACCCGAGGCGCGCGGCGAGCCGCGCGGCGAGGACGCAGCCGAGGAGGCCACCGACGACTGCGCCGAGGTAGAGGATCCGGGTCTGGTGCCAGGCGTTGCCGAGGATGGAGCCGACGACGGTGCAGAAGCCCGCGACCAGGAAGCTCGCGACGAAGAGCGGGCCCGCGCGGACGGCGTTGGCGTCACGCATCGTGATCGGGCGTCGGTCGGTTGCCTTGCCTTCGCTCGTGGTACCAGAGTCCGACGGCCGTCAGCGCGGCGCCCGCCGCGCCCGCGAGGGGCGCCGCGATGTCGAGGACGACGAAGCTCGCGCCGCCGGCCAACGCGGCCGCGAGCGCAGTGCAGCCGATGGCGCGTCCGAGGGGGACGCGGCGCAGGGGCCCGAGACCGAGGACGGGGCCGAGCACGGCACCCAGCGCGAAGCCGTAGACGGCGCCCACGGCCACGAGGAAGCCGTCGAGGTCCCAGGCGGCGAGCGCGCCCGCGAGGAGGGCGGCGACGGCACCGCTCAGCGCCCCGGCCGTCGCGCCGGCCAGGACGAGGCCACCCGTCGCCGCGACGGCGCGCCACGGGGAGATGCGCCGCCCGTCCGGCGCCGCGCCTGAGACCGAGTACCCGACCGCCGCTTGCATGACGTTCTCCGGGACGTCTATACGAAGTACTTTACACCACAAAGTCCAAACGGTCAATGGGTCGGCGTCGCGGCGCGCCGTCCCTAGGCGTAGTCCGGGATGAACCCGTGGATGCTCCCGCGGCGCATCTGCACGCGGTCGCGCGCCAGGTCCTCGATCAGCCGCGCCGCGAGCGCCGTCCACCCCGTCTGGTGGCTCGCGCCGAGCCCCCGTCCGGTGTCCCCATCGAAGTACTCGTGGAAGAGCACCAGGTCGCGCCAGTGCGGGTCGCGCGCGTAGCGGTCGTCCCCGCCGTGCGCCGGCCGATACCCGTACGCGTCCGGGAGGAACAGCGACGCCAGGCGCCGCGCGATCTCCTGCGCCACCTGCCGCAGCGTCAGCTGCTGGCCCGAGCCCACGGGGCACTCCACCGTGAACGCGTCGCCGTAGAAGAGGTGGTAGCGCTCCAGCGCCTCCACCAGGAGGTAGTTGATCGGCATCCACACCGGCCCGCGCCAGTTGGAGTTGCCGCCGAACAGGCCCGTGTTCGACTCCCCCGGCACGTAGTCCACGCGGTGCTCCGTGCCCTGGAGGGCGAGCACGTACGGCCGGTCGTGGTGCACGCGCGAGAGCGAGCGGACGCCGTGCGGCGAGAGGAACTCCGTCTCGTCGAGCAGGTAGCGGAGCACGCGCTCGAGCCGATCGCGCGACGGCACGGCGAGGAGGCGGCGCGTGCGCCCCGCACACTCCGCGGTCTCCATGTAGGAGATCTGCTGCGACAGGTCGTGCCGGTTGTGGAGGAACCAGCGCAGGCGCTTCGCGAAGCCCGGCAGCCGGTCGATCACGTCCTGCTCCAGCACCTCGGCCGCGATGAGCGGCATGAGGCCGACGAGCGACCGGATGCGCAGCGGGATGATGCGCCCGTCGAGGTGCAGCTCGTCGTAGTAGAAGCCGTCCTCCTCGTCCCACAGCCCGCTCTCGGCGAAGCTGTTCATCGCGTCCGAGATCGCGACGAAGTGCTCGAAGAACTTGCTCGCGACGTCCTCGTACGCCGGGTCCTCGCTCGCCAGCTCGAGCGCCATCGAGAGCATCGTGGCGCAGAAGAACGCCATCCACGCGGTGCCGTCCGCCTGCTCGAGGCGCCCGCCGCCGGGGAAGGGGCGCGAGCGGTCGAAGACGCCGATGTTGTCGAGGCCGAGGAAGCCGCCGGCGAAGAGGTTGTTCCCCTCCTCGTCCTTGCGGTTCACCCACCACGTGAAGTTGAGCAGCAGCTTCTGGAACGTGCGCGCGAGGAAGACGCGGTCCCGATGGCCGCGTGGCCCCGTGAGCTTGTACACGCGCCAGCACGCCCACGCGTGCACGGGCGGGTTCACGTCGCCGAGGTTGAACTCGTAGGCGGGGAGCTGCCCGTTGGGGTGCATGTACCACTCGCGCAGCATGAGCACGAGCTGCTCCTTCGCGAAGCTCGGGTCGATGCGCGCGAACGCCACCATGTGGAACGCGAGGTCCCACGCCGCGTACCACGGGTACTCCCACTTGTCCGGCATGGACACGACGTCGCGGTTGTACAGGTGCCGCCACTCGCCGTTGCGCACGCCCTCCCGCGACGAGGGCGGCGGCGGATACGCCGGGTCGCCGGCGAGCCAGTCGTCCACCGCGTAGTGGTAGAACTGCTTCGACCAGAGGAGGCCGGCGTACGCCTGCCGCAGCACGCGGCGCTCCTCCACGGTCGCGGAGGGGGGCGTGCGTGTCGCGTAGAACGCGTCGGCCTCCTCGGCACGGTCGCGAAAGACGCGCTCGAAGGCCGCGCCGAACGCCGGCTCCGGCGGCGCGCCGGCGCCGCAGAGCCGCAGGCGCAGCACCGCCTCGCCGCGTGCGGGCACCGCGAGCGCGTAGTGCGCGGCGGCCTTGGTGCCCGTGCCCGCCGGGTTCACCGCGTCGGCCTCGCCGACGACGACGTGGCGGTGGAACGCGTCCTTCGCGTAGCGCGGCCCGTTCGCGTCCTCCCACAGGAGACGCGAGTTGCTCTCGTTCTCGGTGAAGAGCCACGTCGGCGCGCCGTCCGCGCGCAGCACCACGCGCCCGAGCGTGTCGTGCTCGGCCAGCACGCCGTCCGCGCGCCGCGTCAGGCGGGGCTTCGGCCAGTAGCCCTCGCCGGCGCGCCCCCAGCTCCACGTGTTGCGGAACCAGAGCGTCGGCAGGACGTGCAGCGGCGCGTCGTCGGGACCGCGATTGGCCGCCGTGATCCGCACCAGGACGTCGTCGGCGTCCGCCTTCGCGTACTCCACCAGCACGTCGAAGTACCGGTCGTCGTCGAACACGCCCGTGTCCTCGAGCTCGAGCTCGGGCTCGGAGCGCCCGCGACGGCGGTTCTCGTCGCGCAGCCGGTCGTAGGGAAAGGGGCGCTGCGGGTACTTGTACAGCGCCTTCATGTAGGAGTGCGTCGGCGTGGAGTCGAGGTAGTAGTAGCACTCCTTGACGTCCTCGCCGTGGTTTCCCTCGGGCCCCGTGAGCCCGAAGAGGCGCTCCTTCAGACAGGAGTCGCGCCCGTTCCACAGGGCGAGCGCGAAGCAGAGCCGCCCCTCCCGGTCGCAGAGCCCGAGCAGCCCGTCCTCGCCCCAGCGGTACGCCCGCGCGCGCGCCTCGTCGAAGCCGAAGTAGCTCCACACGTCGCCGAGCGCGGAGTAGTCCTCGCGCACGGTGCCCCACTGGCGCTCGGCGAGGTAGGGGCCCCAGCGCTTCCAGTTGCGCTGGCGTCGCGCGTCCTCGTCGAGTCGGCGCTCCTCCGCCGTCGGCATGCGCTACTGGTCCCGGCGGTAGATCACGCCGTCCTTCATCACGAGGCGGACGCGCCGCACCGCGCCCACCTCCCGCGACGGGTCGCCGTCCACCGCCACCAGGTCCGCGAGGAGCCCCGGGCGCACCGCGCCGACGCGGTCGTCGATGCTGAAGATCTTCGCGTTGCCGGACGTCGCCGCGCGCAGCACCTGGAGCGGCGTCATGCCGTACTCCACCATGAGCTCCATCTCGCGCGCGTTGTCGCCGTGCGGATAGACGCCCACGTCGCCGCCCATGCACATCGGCACGCCCGCGGCGAGCGCGGCGCGGAAGCTCGCGCGCTTCTCGCGGATGCTCGCGGGCTCGGGATCCACGCCCCGCTTCCAGCCGCGGTACTGCAGGATCGCGTCTCCCGCGGCGAGCGTGGGGCAGAGGGCGACGTTGCGCTCGGCCATCAGGCGCCAGACCTCCGGAGTCCCCGCGTCGCCGTGCTCGATGGTCGTCACGCCCGCCAGCACGGCGCGCCGCATCCCCTCGGCGGTGCTCGAGTGCGCGACGACGGGGCGCCCGCTCGTGCGCGCGATCTCGACGACGAGCTTGAGCTCGTCCTGCGTGAACGTCGGCCGCGCCTCGTGCCGCGGGCCCCACCGGTAGTCGGCGTACACCTTGATCCAGTCCGCCCCGCGCCCGATCTGGTCGCGCACGACGCGGGTGAGCTCGTCCACGCCGCCGGCCTCCTCGGCCCCCTGCGGCACGTCACCCTCGACGGCGCCGAGGTGGGGCCCGTAGCTGCCGCGGGCGACGATCGCGCGCGTCGTCGCGATGATCCGCGGGCCCGGCACGATTCCCTGGTCGACCGCCTGGCGCAGGCCGACGTCCGAGTAGCCGGCGCCCTCGGTGCCGAGGTCGCGCACGGTCGTGAACCCCGCCATCAGCGTGGCGCGGGCGTGGTTCACGGCGCGCGCCACGCGCAGGGCGAGCGGCTCGCGCAGCACCTGGTCGTCCCAGGGAGTCTCGTTGTACGGGTGCAGCAGCAGGTGCGAATGCCCCTCGATGAGCCCGGGCATCAGCGTGGCGCCCGGGAGGTCGATGGTCTCGGCGTCGGCCGCGCGCGGTAGCTGCGCCGCCGGGCCGGCCGCCTCGATGCGCTCGCCGCGTACGAGCACCGCCCACCCCTCCCGCGCCTCCGTGCCGTCGAACACGCGGGCCGGCCGGAGCATGAAGGCGCGTGCCGCCGGGCGCGGCGCCGGCGCGGGGGCCTGTGCGCCGGCGGGCGTGAAGGCGGCCGCCGCGAGGGCCGCGGCGGCCGCGAGGCGACCGTGCGAGCGACGGCGGACCGGCGTGGGGCGGACGGGCATGGCGCGCTGGGCTCGGAGGAAGGTGAGGAAGCAGTATAAGCCGCGGTCGCCGCGCCCGCATATTGCACTGAGCGGCGCGAACGTCATGCGGAGGCACGGCAAGGTGATCGTCGCGGACGCGCAGAAGCTCGCGCACAGGTTCGCCGTGGTGAACGGCGTGCGGCTCCACTACGTGGAGGCGGGGGAGGGACCACTGGTCGTGCTGCTGCACGGCTTTCCGCAGTACTGGTACGCGTGGCGGCGGCAGCTCGCGGCGCTCGCCGGCGCCGGCTACCGCGCCGTGGCGCTCGACCTCCGCGGCTACAACCTGTCCGACAAGCCGGAGGGCGTCGCCAGCTACCGAATGGAGGCGCTCGTGGGCGACGTGGCGGGGCTCGCCCGACACCTCGGCGCCGAGCGCGCGACGCTGGTGGGGCACGACTGGGGCGGCAGCGTCGCGTGGGCGGCGGCGAGGTCGCAGCCCGCGCTCGTCGAGCGGCTCGTCGTGATCAACGCGCCGCACCCGCGCGCGCTCGCGCGCGAGCTCCGGAGCAAGAACTGGCGGCAGCTCTGGCGCTCCGCGTACGTCTTCCTCTTCCAGATCCCGTGGCTCGCCGAGGCCGCGCTCCGTGCCGGCGGCTACGCCGCGATCCGGCGCGTCTTCCGCGAGGAGCCCGTGCGCCCCGGCGCGTTCTCCGACGAGGAGATCGAGTGCTACGTTGCGGCGCTGCGCGAGCCCGGCGCACTCGAGGCGGCCGTCAACTATTACCGCGCGGGGCTCAGGTACCGCGGGACGACCGGCGGGCCGCCGGAGATCACCCAGCCCTGCCTCCTCATCTGGGGCGACCGGGACGCGCACCTCGGCCCGGAGCTCACCCAGGGCCTCGAGCAGTGGGTGCCCTCCATCCGCATCGAGCACCTTCCGGAGGCGAGCCACTGGGTGCTCGAGGAGGCGCCGGAGCGGGTGACCCAGCTCATCCTCGACTTCGTCGGCGCGCGGAGCGCGTGAGGGACGGGCCGGGATGGCGTGTGCGGCTGACAGGGGGCGCGCAGCGTCGTAAGTTCACGATCCCCAGCCTGAGCACCAGAGGAAGTCACGTGACGGGAATGAACGCCCGGACTGCCGCCCGCCGGGCGCGGTTCGCCGCCCTCGCCCTGGCCGCGTCGCTCGCGGCCGCCCCCGCCGGCGCGCAGGCGCCGACCGCCGACCCCGCGACCGGGCTGCCGCTCGCCGAGGGGACGCGCGTGCGCGTCCGGGCGACGAACGTGAACCGGGGACGACGGATCGAGGGATCCGTGTTCCACCTGATCGTCGACACGGTCGTCGTGGACACCGCGCCCGAGTGGCGCACGCACCGGATCTTCGGCGCCTCCACCATCCCGCTGGACTCGCTGCGGCGCGTGCCCGTGCCGGTGCGCGACATCCAGGAGCTGCAGGTGGGCATGGGCCCGAGCCGCTTCGTCAGCGTGCGCCGGAACGTGATCCGCGGCGCGATCGTCGGCGCGCTGGTCGGCGGCCTCGCGAACACGCCGCAGCGCAACCCGTCGCTCCGCGACGTCGAGGAGGGTGCGGCGGTCGGGCTGCCGATCGGCGCGGGCCTCGGGTTCCTGTGGGGAATCGCCTTTCCGTCGGACCGGTGGCGAACCATCCCGCTCCCGTCACGGCCCGTGGCCCCGGCGCGATGACGGCCGCCTAACGTCAGCGCGCGGGCGGCCGCGCGACCCAGTCCCGCCCTTCGCGCGCGAGACGCCACCCCGGCGGGAGCGCCAGTCGCCACCCGGGGCCGCGCGCCTCCAGCCGCGTTTCGAGCGGCCCCTCCGAGAGGACGCCCTGCACCGCGGCGTCCAGCGGGAGGCGCACCTCGGACCAGTCCGACAGCACGAGCCCGCCCTCCGGCGCCTCGAGCTCGGCGCCGTCGTCCGCCTTCCACGCGAGCCCGCCCATCACCGTACCCGCCGTGCCCAGCGAGGTCTGGCGGCCCGGGTCGAACGTGATCTGCAGCGCGCCCGGGCGCAGCCGCAGCGCGGCGCCGTCCACGAAGCGGGCGCGCAGGTCGGCGAGCCGACGCTGCTGCCCCGTCCAGCGCTCCGCCTCCGCGACGCGGAGCGAGTCGAGCCCGTAGCGCCGCCCCGCGCGGTCGGCCGCCGCGGCGAGCGAGGCGGAGTCGCGTCGCGCCAGCGCCGGCGCGTGCCCGCGGCGCGCGAGCTGCTCGGCGGTGATGGCCTGGAGGTCCGGGCGGCGCGCGAGGCGCCTCACCCACGCGCGTCCCTCGCGCGCCTCGGCGAGCAGCCCGTACGCCGGGCCAGTGTAGTACGGGAAGGCGCGCACGTAGCTCCGCCGCTTCGGCGCGTCCTCGCGCAGCCGCCGCGCCAGCGCCGCGGAGCCGCCGCCCACGACCGTCCACGCGGTGTACTCGGCCAGCCCCTCGCTCAGGTCGAGCAGACGCTCGCGCTCGCGCTCGGCCGGTGAGGCGAGCGCGTACCGACGTGCTCGGAAGAGGAGCGCGTCGGCGAGGGCCGCATCGCGCCTGGCGCCGCGGCCGTCGAGCGCGGCGGCGAGGGCCCGCCACTCGAGCTGGAGCCACGTGCGACCCTCCGGCTCGTCGAGCAGCGCGGCGCCGGCGCCGCCCTCGCCGGCAGACGGGAGTGGGAGCAGCGTCGGCTGCGCGACGTGCCAGAGCTCGTGCACCATGAGGCGGTCGGCCTCGAGCGCGTCGGCTGGTAGCGGGAGCACCACCATCGCCCAGTGTCGCCCCGCCCAGCTCAGGCTCGTGTTCGCGGGGGCGACGCCTGCCGGCAGCGCGCCGCGCCAGAGCCCTGGTCCCGCCGGCTCGAATCCGGCGGCGCGTGGGTCGGCCGTGGTGACGACGTGACCGCCGAGGACACCCAGCCACGGAATGGTGTCGAGGCGCCGGCCCCAGAGCGCGCCGTGATCCGCCGCGAGCTTCACGCGCGCGCGTACCGCGGCGCGCGCGAAGTCGGCGACCTGCGCGCTGTCGTCGGCGGACTGCGCGCGGGCGGGCGGTGCTGCAGTCAGGCTGACGAGAAGGGCGGCGGCGAGCCACGCGCCGAGACGCGGGAGGGTGCGCATGTCGGTTGGACCACCGCGCGCGGAGAAGGGTTGCCGCCGCTCCCCACCGGCGCGCCCGCGCCCTAGCTTTCCGCGACACCTCCCGCCGCCATCATGCCCGACGTCTGGCCGCTCCGTGCTTGCCGCGCCGCCATCGCGCTCGCCATCGCGATCGCCATCGCGCCGGTCGGCGCGCCTGGGCAGGCGACGCTCGTGGACTCCGCGCGCGCCGTGCCGGCGCCCGACAGCGCGGTGATCCGCGTCAACCAGCTCGGCTACCTGCCGAGCGGGCCCAAGACCGCGGTGCTCTGCGCACTGAGGCCGCGCGTGGTGCGCACGTTCGCCGTGCGCGACGCCGCGGGGCGCACGGTGCTCGGCCCGCGCCCGGCGATGGCCGCCGGGTCGTTCGGACCGTGCGCGTCCACGTATCGGCTGGACTTCGGCGCCGTGCGGCGCGCCGGCGCCTACGTGATCGAGGCGGGGGGCGTGCGGTCGCCCGTCGTGCGAGTGACTGCCGCCGCGTACCGCGGCGCCGCCGACTCGCTCCTCGTCTACCTGCGGCAGCAGCGGTCGGGATGGAGCCCGCTCTTCCGCGACTCCGTCCACAAGAAGGACGGCATCGTCGTGGACGACTCCGCCCGTGCGGGCACCTTCGTCTACGCCAGCGGCGGGTGGGCGGACGCGGCGGACTACCTCCAGTACGTCGCGACGTCGGCGACGGCCACGTATCACCTGCTGCTCGCATGGCGCGACCACCCGGGCGCGTTCGGCGACGCGCACGCGGCGAACGGCCTGCCCGGCGCGAACGGGGTGCCCGACGCGCTCGACGAGGCGCGCCACGGGCTCGTGTGGCTGGTCCGCATGTTCCCGAGCGAGTCGCTGATGCTCAACCAGCTCGGCGACGATCGGGACCACAGCTACTGGGACCTCCCGCCGACGGACTCCTCCGACTACGGCTGGGGGAAGGGCGGCTTCCGCCCGCTCTACCCGTGTACGGGCAGGCCGCAGGGCCTCTTCCAGCACCGGAACCGCGCGACCGGCAAGGCGAGCACCGCCGGCAAGTACGCCGCGGCGTTCGCGCTCGGCGCGCAGCTCTTCGCGCGGCGCGACCCCGCGTTCGCCGACACGCTGCGGCGTAAGGCCGAGGCGGCGTATCGCGTCGGGCGAGCGTCGCCGGGCGCCTGCCAGACGGCGCCGGGGCGCGCGCCGTACTTCTACGAGGAGGACGACTGGCAGGACGACATGGAGCTCGGCGCGGCTGAGCTCTTTCACCTGACGCGCCGCACCGAGTTCCTCGCGCACGCGCGCGAGTACGCGGCGGGCGACCCCGTGAAGCCGTGGCAGGGCGCGGACACCGCGAACCACTACCAGTGGTACCCGTGGCACAACGCGGGGCACTACGCGGTGTGGCGCGCCGGCGGAGCGGGGCGGGCGGAGGCGGCCGCGTACTATCGGGACGGCCTCGAGCGCGTGGTGCGTCGCGCGGGCAACGGCTTCCGCATCGGCGTGCCGTTCATCTGGTGCTCGAACGATCTCGTCGCGTCGTTCGCGACGCAGGCGATGCTCTACCGCCGCATGACGGGCGACCAGCGCTTCCGCGAGTACGAGGCCGCCGCCGTCGACTGGCTGTTCGGGACGAACCCGTGGGGCGTCTCGATGGTCATCGGCATCCCTTCGAACGGCACCTGGGCCCGGGACCCGCACTCGGTGATCGCGAAGGAGATGGGCGTGCGCCTCACCGGCGCCCTGCTCGATGGCCCCGTGTACCGCTCGATCTTCCGGAACCTGCGCGGGATCGCGTTGAAGGATCCCGACGAGTACGCCGCGTTCAACACGGGGCACATCGTCTACCACGACGACCTCGGCGACTACTCGACGAACGAGCCGATCATGGACGGGGCGGCGAATCTGGCGTACGTCCTCGCTGCGCTCGGAGAGAACAGGAAATAGGAGCAGGGAACGGGGAACCCTGCTGGGTTGCCCTCCTCCCTATCTCCTGCCCCCTACGCCCTGCGTGACGATGCTGCTCGGCGGCGTTCGCCGCGACGGGAGCGCGGTCACCCCACCCGACACGATGAACGCCATCACCGCCGAGCTGTCGGCGTCGAGCGGCTCGACGCGGTCGGCGGGGATGAGCACGAGGTTCCCCGCGACGTTGTAGGACTGCGGGAAGTACACCGCGGCGTGCCCGGCGAGGCCGAGCTGCTCGAGCGTCGTCTGCGTCACGAAGCCGATGGCGCGCACGTCGGCCTCGGGCGCGATGCGGACGAGGACCGGCCGGTCGAAGCGGCGGTTCTCGCCGACGAAGGCGCTGAAGAGGTCGCGGGTCGACGTGTAGAGGAATCGCACCAGCGGCACGCGCACGAGCAGCCGCTCGAGCAGCGCGAGGAGGCCGCGCGTGAGCAGGTTCGAGGCGAGGAAGCCGACCGCCGTGATGAGCGCGAGCGTGAGCAGCAGCCCGGCGCCGGGCACGGGGATCGGCACCCACCGGCCGATGAACTCGTCGACGGCGGCGAGGACCGCCCAGCAGACGTAGACCGTGACCGCGAGCGGCGCGAGGACGAGCAGCCCGCGGAAGAAGTAGGCCGCGAGGCGTCTCATCCGGCGTTGCTGAGCGCGCCCTCGCGCTCGACCGGATACCCCGCGCGCTCCCACGCGCCGAGGCCGCCGGCGAGGTTCTCGACGTTCGTGAACCCGCGAGCGCGCAGCACACTCGCCGCGATGAGAGAGCGCGAGCCGCTCTGGCAGTGGAGCACGAGGCGCCCGTCGCGCGGCAGCTCGTCGAGTCGGTCGAGGATGTGGCCCGCGTGGACGTTCGGCACGCCGGGCATGTGGCCGGCCTCCCACTCGCTCCGTGCCCGCACGTCCACCACGTGCACGCCGGGGCGACCGAGCGCGCCGGCGAGGTCCGCGGGGGTCGTCTGCGGCACGCGCCCGATCTCGCGGCCGGCGCGCGCCCACGCCTCGATGGCGTCGCGGCCGAGCCACCCGGCCACGCGGTCGAGGCCGATCATGCGCAGCGCGCGCACGACGTCCGCCACGCTCTGGCCGCCGGCGTCGTCCACGACGAGGTAGAAGTCGCGGTCGTAGGGGACGAGCCACCCCGCCCACGTGGTGAACGACTTTCCGAACGGCACGTTGATCGTGCCCGCGACGTGTCGCGCGGCGTAGTCGGCGCCCTTCCGCACGTCCACCACCAGCGGGCGCTCGCGCTCCGGCGTGTCGAGCAGGGTCGCGAGCCGCTCCGCCGGCAGGCGCTCAGGCCCCGGCCGCGCGCCGAGCAGCGGCGGCCCGTCGCGGTTCAGGCGCTTCATCTCCGCGAAGTAGCGCGGCGGCTCCGGCTGCCCGGCGAGCACCGCGGCGACGAACTCGTCCTCGCCATCCAGGGCGAACGCCCAGTTCGCGAGCTTCTCGTAGCCGAGCGTGGTCTGCGGAACGGCGCCGAGCGCCTTGCCGCACGCGGAGCCGGCGCCGTGGCCGGGCCAGAGCTGGAGGTAGTCCGGGAGCTCGCGGAACTTGCGGAGCGACTGGAAGAGCTGTCGTGCGGCGCGCTCCATCGTGCCGCCGACGCCCGCGGCCTTCTCGAGCAGGTCGGGGCGCCCGACGTCGCCGACGAAGACGAAGTCGCCGGTGAACACGCCCATGGGCCACTCGGACGCCGCCGTGTCCGTGATCAGGAAGGACAGGTGCTCCGGCGTGTGCCCGGGGGTGTGCAGGACGGCGAAGCGGAGGTTGCCGATCTCGAACGTGCTCCCGTCGCGGAGCAGCGTCGCTCCGTCGGATGCGGCGAAGCGGTAGCGCCAATCGTCGCCGCCCTCGTCCGAGAGCAGCAGTCGCGCGCCGGCGCGCGCGGCGAGCTCGCGGCTCCCGGAGAGGAAGTCCGCGTGGATGTGCGTCTCCGTGACGTGCGTGATGCGCACCCCCTCCGCCCGCGCCGCGGCCAGGTAGGCCTCGGCGTCGCGGTTCGGGTCGACGACCAGGGCCTCGCCGGTCGCCTGGCAGCCGACGAGGTAGCTCGCCTGTGCGAGCCGCTCGTCGTAGAGGCGCTTCAGGAGCACGGGCGGTCCGGCGCGGTCAGCGGCTCTTCCGGATGCGCTTCACGTTGACGATGAACGGGTCCGACGGATGGCCGCACACGTCCACCTGCCGGAACACGTCCACCACCGTCCACCCCGCGGGCGTCGGAGCGCTGGCGCACACGGTCATCTCGGAGCCGGCCGGGCGGTTGTCGTGGCGCTCGATCGCCCAGACGTTGTAGGCGTTGTACACCGCCGAGTTCTCGCCGCCGCACATCGAGCGGTCCTTGAGGTTGTCCACGAGGAGCCAGCCCGTGGGGATGGCGGCGCCGCGGCAGATCACCTGCCGCTCGGGGCGCGCGGTGCGGGCCTGCGGCTGCCCGGCGGGCCGCTGCGGAGCCTGCGCGGCGGCGCTTCCGGCCGAGGCGACGAGCGCGAGGAGGGCGATCAGGGCGGTGCGGGGCGTGGTCATGCGAGGTCTCCGCAACGTCGGGGTGACGGGAGGCGTAGATTTCACTGGGTGGCGGACGGCGTGGCGTCTGCGCACGTTCGCCGCCGCTCAATTCTGGCCGACCGGGCGCCTTCCGGCTAGCCCCGCGGCCTCCGAACGACCTCGCGCAACCCTTCGCAGCAGGTGCACATGAGGCTCTCCCGTTCTCTTCTTCCGGCCGCGGCGGCGCTGATCGCCGCCGGCGGCGCCACGCCGGCCGGCGCGCAGGGCGGGGCGAAGCGCCCGATCACGCAGGAGACGTTCGACTCCTGGCGCTCGATCACCGGCGCGACGCTCTCGCCGGACGGCCGCTGGGCCGCCTACTCCCTGAACCCGCAGGTGGGCGACGGCGAGATCGTGGCGCGGGCGACGCGCGGCGACGCCGAGTACCGCGCCCCGCGCGGATACGTCGGGCGCCCGGTGGTCTCGCTCGCCCCTAACGACTCCGGCTTCGTGGCGCCGCCGCCGCAGTTCAGCGCGGACGGCCGCTTCCTGCTCTTCACGGCGTACGCGCCCAAGGCGGAGTACGACCGCGCCGCGCGCGAGAAGCGCCGCCCCGCCGACCAGCCGAAGAGCATGCTCGGCATCATGGAGCTCGCGGCCGGCAAGGTGACGACGGTCCCGCGGGTCCGCTCGTTTCGGCTCGCGCGCGAGTCGGGCCGCTACGTCGCCTACCTCCTCGAGCCCGACTCGGC
>JBJMNJ010000338.1:0-15146 GCA_045804325.1 Gemmatimonadaceae bacterium | reverse complement strand
GTCGCGGACGATGCGCTCGCCGAGCGCGGGCGAGAGGTGCTCGTGCTCGACGTGGTAGCGGCGCTCCTTGGGGTCGTACTTCATGGGCAGCACCGCCTCGCGCCCGATGGCGAGGCAGCGGATGAACTGGTCCCAGTCGATGAACTCCTGCACGACCATCTGCAGGCGCCCGGTGCCGTTGTACTGCTCGATGAGCTCGTCGAGCGTGCGGCAGATGTAGACGTCGCGCCACCCGCCGCCGTGCGCGTCCTTGAGGATGCACGGGAGGCCGACGTACTCGAGCAGGGCGTGCCAGTCGAGCGGGTAGATGAGGTTCCGCAGGCTCTCGTCGTGCTTGATTCCGGGCACGTACTCCTTGTTCGGGAGCGCGACGGTGCGCGGCGAGGCCACCCCGAGCCGCGTGGCGAGGGACGCGTCGAAGAACTTGTCGTCGGCCGTCCACATGAAGGGGTTGTTGACGACCTTGCACCCCTGCAGCACCGCGTGCTTGAGGTAGCTCTTGTAGTAGGGCACCTCGTGCGAGATGCGGTCGACGATGACCGCGTACGGCACCTCGTCGTCCATGCGCGCCGCGTCGAGCCGGACGTACTCGACGGCGACGCCCGCGTCGCGGCGGGCGACCTCCTCGATGAGCTTCGGGGGGAAGCTCCACTCGCGTCCGACGATCAGGCCGACTCTCAGGCTCATTGCGGTCTCGCTGTTCGGTGTGAAGCTACAAGCACTGGCGACGGGCGACCGCCGCCGCTCCGCCGTTCCGGCGGATGCGCCATCAGTCGTGCCCGCCGATGTACTTCACCACCATCTCCCGCCACCACGGCCAGTCGTGCGCCCAGCCGTCCCAGATGCGCAGCGCGTTCCCGATCCCCTTCTCCCACAGCACCTTCGACATCCACTCGTTGTTCGCGCGCATCGGGTCGTCGCGGCCGATGGCCAGGATGACGTCCTGCCGGCGCAGCGCCTCGAGGCGTCCGTGGTCGTGCTCGTTCGGGATGTAGTCGACCGGCGAGTGGAGGTAGACCGCATCGTCGCTGTAGCCGCCCGTCTGCTCCTTGATGTCGTACAGCCCGCTCATGCCGAGCACGCGGCCCACGAGGCCCGGGTGGCGCAGCCCGAAGTCGAGCGCGTGGTACGCGCCGAAGCTCGCGCCGACGGTGATGAGGTAGGGTGTCGGGTTCTTCTGCCACGAGAGCGGCAGCACCTCGTGCAGCAGGTAGCGCTCGTAGGCGTCCTGCCGCGTGGCGCGGTCGTGCGGGTGCTTCCACTTCGCGTACCAGCTCTCGCTGTCGACGCTGTCCACGCAGTAGAGCTGGAGCCAGCCCCGGCGCACGTGCTCGCCGAGCGCGTCGACCATGCCGCGGTCCTCCCACTCGTAGAACCGCCCCATCGACGTGGGGAACACGAGCACGCGCGCCCCGCCGTGGCCGAAGACGAGCAGCTCCATGTCGCGGCCGAGCGAGGGGCTGTACCAGCGGTGATGCTCTCGGTGCATGCCGGTGCGGTTCGGGGTCGTGCTCGCTGCAGGCTGCGGACTGCGGGCCCCGAAGTCGGCAGCCCGCAGCCCGGTAGATCATCCGAGGTCTTTCCGCAGCCGGTCGCGCCACCGTCGGAACGCGCGCTTCGTGCGCTCGAGCGGGCGCGGGCGCGGCGGGTAGAGGAAGCGGAGCACCTGTCCCACGCGCGCCGCCCACGCCGCCTCGTCGTGCCCCGCCCCCTCGGCCTCGACGTACTGGAGGTCCTCGCCGAGGCGCCAGCCCTTGGAGAGGAAGGCGTCGCGGAGCGCACGGGCGTCGTTGACCACCTCCGTCCCCTCGGCCGTGCCCGCGTCGAGCCAGACGCGCGCGGGGAGGCGGTGGGGAAGGTGGTGGACCGTGCGGACGATGGCGCGGTCTCCCCACCACACGGACGGGGAGAGCGCCGCGATCTTCCCGAAGGCGGTGGGATAGCGGAGCCCGACGTGCAGCGCGGCGAGGCCGCCGAGCGACGACCCGCCGATGCCGGTGTTGGCCGCGCTCGGCAGCGTGCGGTACGTGCGGTCGATGAACGGCTTGAGCTCCTCGACGAGCAGCCGCCCGTACTGGTCGGCCCCGCCGCCGCGGTCGTGCTTCGGGTCGCGCACGGGCGTGTACTCGTCGAGGCGCCGCTCGCCCATGTTGTAGACGCCGACGATGATGAGCGGCTCGATCTCCCCCGCGGCGACGAGCCCCTGCGCCGTCTCGTCCACCTGCCACTCGTCCCCGAACGCGGTGGCGCGGTCGAAGACGTTCTGCCCGTCCTGGAGGTAGAGGACGGGGAAGCGCGAGACGTCGTCGGCGTCGTAGCCCGGCGGCAGGTAGACGGCGACGCCGCGGGGGTCGGGGAGGTAGCGGGAGGAGAAGCCCTCGTGCACGCGCACGTCGCCCGTGACGGTGCGCTGCTTCTCGGCCGGGGCCGCCGGGGCGGCGGGGGCGGCCGGGGCGGGCGGTGTGGTCGTGGCCGGCGCCGACGTCGGCGGCGGCGGCGCGGCCTGAGGCTCGGTCATTCGGTGGCGGGCTCGATTCGGGGCGGGCGGGAAGAAAGCACGGTGGGGGACAGGGCGCAATTGTGACGCCATTCGCGAGGCGGCGTTTCGCCGGCGCCTCGCGACCCGGCAGGAGCTCATCGCGGGCGGCCTGACCACCGGGCATCAACCCTTCGGCGACAGGCGGCAGGCGACCGCTGCTCACCAGTGGATGAGCGACTCGACTGGAAGCGGAACCCCCGGGAGGCTACTACTGGCCTCCCGGGGGTTCTCGCCACCCGATCCGCTAGCGAGGCGGCAGCAGTCGCCCGTCGCCCGTCGCCAGCGCTCGTAGCATCGTGCTGGTTGCTGCCGAGCTTGACGCGAGCCGTCGACGTTGAATAGCGTAACGGCGTTACCAACTCGAACGGACAGCCCATGGCCATTAAGTCAAAAGCTCGCCCCACCCTCGACGACCGCGTCCGTGCCTCCAGTCGCGCCCGCCGCGAGGAGGACAAGGCGGCCCTGCGCGACGCGATCTTCCGCGCCGCGGGCGACCTCCTCCTCGAGCGCGGCTTCGAGGCGTTCTCGCTGCGGCAGGTGGCCGAGCGGGTCGGGTACTCGGCGACGACCATCTACCGGTACTTCGAGAACAAGGACGACCTCGTCTTCGGGATCGTCGACGAGGGGTTCCGGATCTTCGGGGATCGGCTGCGCGCGGCGGCGGGCGGCGCGTCGGAGCCGCTCGCGCGGCTGCGCGCCGTGGGTGAGGCGGATGTGCGCTTCGGGCTCGAGTTCCCCGTCTACTACCGGCTCATGTTCGTGCAGCGGCCGGACTTCCTGCTCACGGTCCCGCCCGGCATGCAGGAGAGCCGCATCGCGACGTTCCGCGTGCTGCAGGGGGCGGCCGAGGAGGTCGTGGCGGCCGGGTGGCGACGCGTAACGGACGCACGGGCGCTGAGCGACGCCGTCTGGGCGATGCTCCACGGGATCGTGTCGCTGTCGATCACGGTGACGGCGCCGGTGCTGGAGCGGGACGCGCTGTCGATGCTGGCGACGACGCAGGACGTGCTCGAGGCGGGGCTGAGGAGCGGCTGAGGTCCGCGGCTAACGAACTGGCGTTATTTCAATGAACACTAGTTCACTACCTGCGGTGGCTCATCGTATCCGTATGAGCCCGGCCCGGATGGGCCGTGGCGTCGAGCCGTCAGGGGCGCGGAGATCGAAGAACGATGGCCATCCTGCGCACGTGTCGAACGACCGAGACTACTCCAGCGTCTTCGCGAACCGCCGCACGCTGAGCGACGTCACCACCAGCGCGAACAGCGCCAGCACGAGCGCCCGCGACCACAGCGCCTCCACCCCCGCCCCCCGCAGCAGGATCGCCCGCACCGCCTCGATGTAGTGCGTGAACGGGAGCGCCTGCGCCACCGCCCGCGCCGGCCGCGGCATGCTCGCGATCGGGAACACGAAGCCCGACAGCAGCACGCTCGGCAGCACCGTCAGGAGGCCCATCTGGATCGCCTGCGCCTGCGTCCGCGCCAGCGTCGAGAAGAGCAGCGCGAGCCCGAGCAGCGCCAGCATGAAGAGCAGCGTGATGCCGTAGAGCAGCACGAGGCTCCCCCGCATCGGGATGCGGAAGAGGAAGCGGCCGAGCAGCAGGACGACGGTGAGCTGGATGAAGCCGACGAGGACGAAGGGGAGGATCTTCCCCACCACGACGCTCCCCTTCCCGATCGGCGTGACGATGAGCTGCTCCAGCGTACCCGCCTCGCGCTCGCGCACGAGCGACATGCTCGTGATCATGACGAGCGTCAGCGTGAGCACGACGCCCACGAGCCCCGGCACGATGAAGACCGCGCTGCGCAGCGCCGGGTTGTAGCGCGGGCGCACGCGCACCTCCACGCGCGGCGGCGCACGCGAGACGCCCGCGGACGGATTCTCGTCGCGCAGCGTGGCCGCCCGCGCGGCGCCGACGAGCGCCGCCGCGCCCACGGCACCCTGCGCCGTGAGCGGGTCGGACGCGTCCACCACGAGCTGTGCCTCGGCGGGCTCGTCGGGGCGCCCGCGCAGGAGGCGCCGCGCGTAGTCCGGCGGCACGACGAGCGCCGCCCGCGCCCGCCCGTCCCGCAGCAGCCGGTCCACCTCGGCGCGGCTCCCCACGTCGCCCGTGTAGTCGAAGCTCTGCGTGTTGGCGAGCGCGGCGGCGAGCGCGCGGCTCTCCGCCGTCCGCGACTCGTCGAGCACCACCATCGGGATGTGGCGCACCTCGAAGCCGACGAGGAAGCCGAAGACGACGATCTGCGCGGCCGGCAGCCCGAGCATCATCCCCAGCGTGAGGCGGTCGCGGCGCATCTGGAGGAACTCCTTCCGGAGCATCGCGAGCAGGTGCGACAGGAAGCGGTGCCGAGGCCCGAGGGCCGAGGGCCGAGGGCTGCTCATGCGAGCGCCCCCTCGTCGTGCTGCTGCAGCGAGACGAACACGTCCTCGATCGTCGGCTGCCCGAAGTGGCGCGTGATCTCGTCGGCCGTGCCCACGGCGAAGAGCTTCCCGCGCGACATGAAGGCGAGCCGGCCGCAGCGCGCCGCCTCGTCCATGTAGTGCGTGGTGATCATGACGGTCGTGCCGCGCTCGGCGAGGTCGTGGATCAGCTGCCAGAACAGGCGCCGCGCCGCGGGGTCCACGCCCGCCGTGGGCTCGTCGAGGAAGAGCATCTGCGGGCGGTGCGACGTGGCGCACGCGAGCGCGAGGCGCTGCTTCCACCCGCCCGAGAGCGACCCCGCGAGCTGGCCGCGCCGCTGCGCGAGGCGGAGGTCCGTGAGCTGCTCCTCGACGCGCGCCGCGCGCTCGCGGCCCGCGAGACCGTACAGCGTCGCGTAGAAGCGCAGGTTCTCCTGCACGGTGAGGTCCGGGTAGAGCCCGAAGCGCTGCGACATGTAGCCGATCGCGCGGCGGATGAGCTCCCCGTGCACGCCGACGCGCAGCCCGACGACCGTCGCCTCGCCCGACGTCGGGTCGAGCAGGCCGCAGAGCATGCGGATCGTCGTCGTCTTCCCGCTCCCGTTGGGCCCGAGGAGCCCGAACACCTCGCCGCGCTGCACCGTGAGGTCCAGGCCCTCGACGGCCACGAGGGTGCCGAAGACCTTGCGGAGCCCGTGCGTCTCCACCGCCGGGTCGTCGAGGCGCGCGGTCACGGCGACGTCTCCTGCGTCGCACGGCGGAAGCGCACGGTCACCGGCAGCCCCGCCTTGAGGAGCCCCGACGGGTCCTCGAGCGCGACCTTCACGCCGAACACCATGTCCGCCCGCTCCTCCTCCGTGAGCGCCACGCGCGGCGTGAACTCGGCGCGCGGGCTCACGGCGGTCACGCGACCGGCGAGCGGCCGGTCCGGCGCGCCGTCGAGCCGCACCTCGACCGTGGCGCCGAGGCGCACGAAGGGCAGGTCGCGCTGGTTCACGTAGACGCGCACCCACGGCCGCCGCTGGTCGGCGATGACGAGCGCGGGCTGGCCGGGCGCGAGCACCTCCCCGGGCTCCGCGGCGCGCACGGTGACGACGCCGCCCTCGGGCGCCACCACGGCGAGCTCCGCCGCCGCCGCCCGCGCCGTCGCGAGCGCCGCCTCCGCCTCGGCCACGCGGGCGCGCGCGGCGTCCACGGCGCCCTGCCGCGGGCCGTCGCGCACCAGGCGCGACGAGCTCGCGGCCGCGTCGGCGCGGTCCGCCGCCTGGCGCGCGGCGGCGCGCACCTGGTCGGCCTGCTGCCGGCTGATGATCGAGTCGGCGAGCAGCGCCTCGGTGCGCTGCGCGTCCCGCGCGAGCCGCCCGGCCTCCGTGGCCAGGGCGCGGCGCTCGCTCTCGGCGCGCCGGATCTCGTCGGCGCGCGCGCCGCGCCGCAGGTCCTCGAGCTCGGCGCGGGCGCGCGCCAGCTGCGCCGCCCGCGCCGCCACCTCGCCCGGCACGGTGACGGAGCTCATGAGGAGGAGCGTGTCGCCCGGGCGCACGACGTCACCCTCGGACACGAGGACGCGCCGCACCTCGCCGCTCACCTGCGGCGCCACCTCCGTCTCGCGCATCTCCACGGTGCCGTTGACGGCGACGTCGCCGCTTCCGCGCGAGCAGCCCGCGGCGAGGGCCAGCACGAGCGCGACGCGGGCGACGGAGCGCGTGACGGGAAGCATCGGGACGGGGTCGTCGAGGTGAAGGGAACCGAGGTCCCCAAGGTGCGATTCCTCGACCGGTGGACGCGATCGGGCGTTGGACTGCGAGGCATCCACCGATCGGTGGATGCGCGCGTCGGCAGGACGGATCGGGCGCGCCGGGGCCGGTCGTTCTATCTTGTAGTCACTGGAGGTGCCATGGCCCCCGACCCGTTCATGCCCCGCTCGCGCGGCGGCGCGTCCGACCTCGCGGACCGCATCTGGATGCGGTGGACGTCGCACCCCGCGACGTTCCTGCTCGGGCCTCTCGCCGTGAGCGTGCTCGGCGCGCTCGCGCTCCCGGGGGGCACGCCCGGCGTGAGAACGCGGATGCTGCTCACCGCGGCGCTCTACGCCGCGTGGGTGCCGCTCTGGACGCGGCGGCGCGGAGCGGACCCCGACGTGCGCAAGCCGTTGCGCACCGCCGTCCTCGGCGCCGTCGGCGCGCTGCTCGTCGCGCAGCTCATGACGCTGCACGTGATGTTCGGGCTCACGGTGGTGGCGACGATCTTCAACCTCGCGCTCGCGCTGCCGCTCTGGTCGATGGTGCCCGTGGCCGCGGGCGTGATCTACGTCGTCGACCTGAAGTTCGCCGAGCTGCTCACGCGGGTGCCGGGCGGCGTGCCGTGGAGCGTCGTCGTGCTGCACGCGCTCGTCGTCCTGTTCCTCGCGACGATGGTGAAGGCCCTCGCCTCGAAGAACGAGGAGCGGCGCCGGCTGCTGGAGACGCTCGCCGTGGTGGAGCGGCGCGCGGGGCAGGCCGAGGAGCGGCAGCGGCTCGGGCGCGAGATCCACGACACGTTCGCGCAGGGGTTCGCGGGGATCCTGCGGCACCTCGAGGCCGCGGAGCTCTCCGCGCCCGCCGGCGCGCCCGCGGAGCTCGCCGCGCACCTGCGCCGCGCGCGCGAGGTGGCGCGCGAGAACCTCGAGGAGGCGCGGCGGATGATGGCGGCGCTGCGCCCCGAGCTGCTCGACGGCCGGGCGCTCGAGGAGGCCGTGCGCCGCGCCGCCGACGACTTCTCGCGGCGGACCGGCGTGCCGGCGTCGCTCGCCGTGACGGGCGACGGCGCGGCGCTGCACCCCGAGGTGGAGGTGACGCTGCTGCGCGCGACGCAGGAGGCGCTCGCCAACGTCGCCGCGCACGCGGGCGCCGCGGCGGTGACCGTGACGCTCTCGTACATGGACGACGTGGTGGCGCTCGACGTGCGCGACGACGGGCGCGGGGTGGCGCCGGGCGCGGCGGGCAGCGGCTTCGGGCTGCGGGCGATGCGCGAGCGCGCGGAGCTGCTCGGCGGGACGTGGACGCTGGAGAGCGCGCCGCGCGAGGGGACGACGGTGAGCGTGTGCCTGCCGCGGCTGCCGGCGGTCGCGGGAGTGGCGGGCGCTCCGGCGCCGGCGACCGTCCCCCCGGGGGCCCCCCCCCGCTACCAATATTCACCCGCCGTGGCGGACCTCCGTCACCAGACCGTTCCCGCGCCCACCACTTCCCCGCCGGCCGACGCGCCGGCGGCGCTGGCGTGAGCGAGCCGGCGGCGGCCCCCGCCCCCCGCATCCGCGTCCTCCTCGCCGACGACCACGCCATCCTCCGCGCCGGCGTGCGCACGCTCCTCGCCACGCAGCCCGACTTCGAGGTCGTCGCCGAGGCGGCGAGCGGACGCGAGGCGGTGCGGGAGGCGGAGCGCGTGCGGCCGGACGTCGTGCTCATGGACCTCCGCATGCCCGACCTCGACGGCGTCGGCGCCACGCGCGAGATCGTCGCGCGTTGCCCGGGGACGCGCGTGCTCGTGCTCACGACCTACGACAGCGACGCCGACATCCTCCACGCCGTCGAGGCGGGGGCGACGGGGTACCTCCTCAAGGAGGCGCCGCACGAGGAGCTCTTCCGCGCCGTGCGGTCGACGGCGGCCGGCCAGTCGGCCCTCTCCCCGAGCGTCGCGTCGCGGCTCGTGGGCCGCGCGCGCGCCGGCGAGGAGCGGGCCCTCAGCGCGCGCGAGCTCGAGGTGCTCGAGCTCGTCGCGCGCGGGACGAGCAACAAGCTCATCGCGCGCGACCTCCGCATCAGCGAGGCGACGGTGAAGACGCACCTGCTGCACGTCTTCGCGAAGCTCGGGGTGGACGACCGGACCGCGGCCGTCACGGAGGCCCTCGCGCGCGGGCTGCTCAGGCTGTAGATCGGGACACGGGACGCGGGAGACGTACGGGGTCTCGTGTCTGGGGACTGTCCGAGCGTCGAGACCCCGTACGATCCCCGTGCCCCCATCAGCGATCCCGATGCGCATCTCGCAGGTCCTCTGGACGGCCGACGGCGGATGGTCGGGCGACGACGCCCTCTCCGACGAGGCCCAGCTCGTCCTCGCCTTCGGCGCGCGCGACGCGCTGGCGGAGAGCTCGGCGTTCGACTGGCTCGCCGCGCGGAACCCTCGGGCGCGCATCGTCTCGTGCAGCACCGGGGGGGAGATCCGCGGCACGCGGGCGCTCGACGGGAGCGTCGTGGCGACGGCGCTCGCGTTCGACCACGCGCGCGTCGAGGTCGTCTCGCACCCGCTCGACGCGGCGGCCGACGCGGCGGTGGGGAGCGCCGCGGCGGGCCGCCGCCTCGCCGCGGCGCTCCCGACCGACGGCCTGCGGCACGTCCTCGTCCTGTCCGAGGGGGTGCAGATCAACGGGAGTGGGCTCGTGCGCGGCCTCTGCGAGGCGCTCCCGGCCGGCGTCGCCGTCACGGGCGGGCTCGCGGGGGACGGCGACCGCTTCGTCGAGACCGTGGTGGGCGCCGACGCGCCGCCGACGCCGCGCACCGTCGTCGCCGTCGGCTTCTACGGCGAGCGCCTCCGCATCGGCATGGGCTCGCTCGGCGGCTGGGAGATGTTCGGCCCCGACCGGCTCATCACGCGCTCGCGGGGGAACGTGCTGTACGAGCTCGACGGCCAGCCCGCGCTCGACCTCTACCGCCGCTACCTCGGCCCGCAGGCGGCGGCGCTCCCCGCGAGCGCGCTCCTCTTCCCGCTGAGCCTCCACGCGGCCAACGGCACCGACGCCGAGGACGGCGTCGTGCGCACGATCCTCGGCGTCGACGAGCGGCGCGGCAGCCTCCGCTTCGCGGGCGACGTGCCGGAGGGGATGTACGCGCGCCTCATGAAGACGAACGTGGATCGCCTCATCGACGGCGCCGCCGGCGCCGCGCTCGCGACGTACGAGTCGCTCGGCCGCCAGACCCCGGACTTCGCGCTCCTCATCAGCTGCGTGGGCCGCAAGCTCGTCCTCCGCCAGCGCACCGAGGAGGAGCTCGAGAGCGTGCGCGAGATCTTCGGCCCGCGCGCGGTGCTCGCCGGCTTCTACTCGTACGGCGAGATCTCGCCGATGACGCCGGAGGCGCGGTGCGAGCTGCACAATCAGACCATGACCATCACCACGCTCTCGGAAGACTGACCACCCGCGCAGACGCCGCAGCAGCCGCCGGTCGCAGAGGAGCAATCGGCCGGGTTCGGTGTAGATTTGGCCGCATGCCAGTCGAGCTCTCCACCCTTCACAAGGTCCTCGCCCGCCAGCTCCGCAAGGAGTTCGGTGGGCTCGACCGCGTGCCGGAGAGTCTGTGGCCGCTGCTCGAGGCCGTGAGCGCGACGTACGCGCAGGCGGACGAGGAGCGGCGGCTGCTCGAGCATTCGATGAAGACGCTCTCCGAGGAGCTCGTGGAGCGCTACGAGCGGTCGCGCGAGCACGAGCGCGCCTACCGGCTCCTCTTCGAGAGCAACCCCGCGCCGATGTGGGTCTACGACCCCGAGACGCTCCGCTTCCTCGCGGTGAACGACGCGACGGTGCGGCGCTACGGGTGGTCGCGCGAGGAGTTCCTCGAGCGCACGCTGCTCGACATCCGCACGCCGGAGGAGCAGCACCGCTTCACGCACCTCGTGCGCCCGGGCACGGGACTCGTCCACGCGGGGCTCTACCGCCACCGCGCGCGCGACGGCGCGGCGCTCGACGTCGAGATCACGAGCCACGACGTCTTCTTCGCCGGGCGCCCCGCGCGCCTCGTGCTCGCCGTGGACGTCACCGAGCGGCTGCGCGCCGAGCGCGAGCTG
The DNA here is from genome assembly GCA_045804325.1 of Gemmatimonadaceae bacterium. Classification (GTDB taxonomy): domain Bacteria; phylum Gemmatimonadota; class Gemmatimonadetes; order Gemmatimonadales; family Gemmatimonadaceae; genus JBJMNJ01. The sequence goes on along the minus strand of JBJMNJ010000338.1, from coordinate 4,399 downwards.
CGCGAGTCCGAGCAGCGCTTCCGCACGGTGGCCGAGGGGCTCGGCGAGGCGCTCTTCATCACGGACCTCGAGGAGGTCGTGCTGTACGCGAACCCCCGCATCGAGGAGCTCACCGGCTACACGGCCGCCGAGATCCTCGGGCGGCGGCCGCGCGAGTTCCTCCTCGACCCGGTCGACGCCGCGCGCATGGAGGCGCGGCTGCGCGAGCGCCAGCAGGGGCGGAGCGAGCGCTACGAGGTGCGCCTGGTGCGCAAGGACGGCCGGCGCGTGTGGTGCGAGGTGTCCGGCACGCCCTACCGCGACGCCGCCGGCCGCGTGGTCGGCACCATCGGCGCGATGACCGATGTGACCGCACGCCGCGAGGCGCAGGAGGCGCAGGCGCGCGCCGCCGTCGAGCTGGTCGAGTCGCTCTCGCTCCTACAGGCGACGCTCGAGTCCACCGCCGACGGGCTCCTCGTCGTCGACAACGCGGGGCGCCTGACGAGCTGGAACCGGCGCTTCGTCGAGATGTGGCGACTCGACGAGCACGACGTCGCGAGCCGCGACGGCAACCGCCTGCTGGCGCGCGTGATGCCGCAGGTCCGCGACCCCGACGAGTGGGCGGCCTCCGTCCTCGCGCTCCGCGGGTCGAACGACGAGACGTTCGACGTGTTCGAGTTCGTGGACGGGCGCATCTTCGAGCGCTACTCGCGCCCGCAGCGCGTGCACGGACGCACCGTCGGGCGCGTCTGGAGCTTCCGCGACGTCACCGACCGCGCGCGCGCGGAGGAGGCACTGCGCCACGCGCAGAAGATGAACGCGGTGGGGCGCCTCGCCGGCGGCGTGGCGCACGACTTCAACAACATCCTCACGGTCATCCGCAACAACGCCGAGCTGGCGCTGCTCGGCCTCGCGGAGCCGCACCCCGCGCGCGGCGACCTCGACGAGATCGTCGCCGCGGCGGACCGCGCGACGGCGCTCACGCGCCAGCTCCTCGCCTTCGGGCGCAAGCAGGTGGCGCGCCCGTACGTGCTCGACCTCAACGCCGCGGTGACCGACGCGGAGCGGCTGCTCCGGCGCCTCCTGCCGGCGAACATCACGATCGTGACGCGCCTCTGCGCGGAGGCGCCGCGGGTCGTCGCCGACCCCGGGCAGCTCGAGCAGGTGCTGATGAACCTCGCCATCAACGCGCGCGACGCCATGCCGCGCGGCGGCACGCTGGCGCTCGCCACGGAGGTGGTCGCCGCGGACGGGCGGCCCTGGGTGACGCTCGCCGTCGCCGACACGGGGGACGGCATGGACGCGGAGACGCGCGCCCGCGCGTTCGAGCCCTTCTTCACGACGAAGGGGCCCGGGCAGGGCACGGGCCTCGGGCTCGCGACGGTGTACGGCATCGTCGAGCAGTCGGGCGGCCGCATCGCCCTGGAGAGCGAGCCGGGTGCGGGCGCGACCTTCACCGTCTCGCTCCCCGCCGCGCCCGCCGGCGCGGCCGACGGCGTCCCGGTGCGCCGCTCGTCCGGCCCCCTGACGCTCGAGCCGCGCGGCGGCGCGCCGGCGACGATCCTCCTCGTGGAGGACGAGGACGCGGTGCGCCTCGCGCTCCGCCGCACGCTCGAGTACCGCGGCTACCGCGTCGTGGAGGCCCGCCACGGCGCCGAGGCGCTGCGCCTCTTCGAGCGGCACGCCCCGGCCCCCGACCTCGTGCTCACGGACGTCGTGATGCCGGAGATGGGCGGACGCGAGCTCGTGGAGACGCTGCGCGAGCGCCACCCGGCGCTGCGCGTGCTCTTCGTCTCCGGCTACGCCGACTGGGACAGCGCCCCCGCCGCCCTCGGCGACGGCCGCACCGACTTCCTTCCGAAGCCGTCGCCGACGGACGTGGTGCTGGCGAAGGTGGCGGAGCTGCTCTCGAGATGATCGGGCGGCAGGGAGCAGGGCGGAGGAACGAGTGAGGAGTGAGGAGTGAGGAGCGGTCCTGACGGGCTGGGGCCTCACGCCTCACTCGCAGTGCAACCTCTTCCCTGCTCCCTGCTGCCGCCGGCGGCGGCGAGCACCGCGTCCGCGAACCGCGCCGGCGCCGCGGCGTCGCTCGCGAGGAAGAGCGACGGCTCGAGCAGCTCCATCTCCATCACGACGAGCCCGTCCGCGTCCTCGTAGCCGTCGACCCGCGCGTAGAGGCACCGGTCGAGCGACACGCCCGCGAGGCGCGTCGCCGCAGCGAGCGCCGCCTCCGCCTGACGAGCGATCGGCGCGCCGGGCTCCGCGCGCGCGGCCGACCCGCCGTGCTCCGCCTGCACGCGGAAGTCGCCCGCGGCGGGCCGCTTGACCACGGCATGGCTCCGTGCGCCGCCGAGGAAGACGATGGACCACTCCCCCTCGCGCACCAGCGCGTCCACGAACGGCTGCACCATGAGTGGTCCGGCGGACGCGAGCGCCTCGCGGAACCGCCGCTCCCCGGCCGCGCCCTCGGCGGCGGACGCGACCCACGTCTGGTGCGCGGACGCCGAGACGACGGGCTTCACGACGGCGCGCTCCCAGCCACGCTCGTGCAGCACGTCGCCGAGCGGGGCACCGTCCGACGGCTCGGCCCAGTGCGTCGGCGGCACGCGCACGCCGGCCGACGCGAGGTCCCGCAGGTACGTCTTGCGCGCGTTCCAGCGCAGCACGTCCGGCGGGTTCCACAGCGGCACCCGCGCCGCCTCGAGCCGCGCGACCCACGCGAGGAACTCGGCGACGCGCGTGTGATAGTCCCAGCAGGAGCGCACGACGACGGCGTCGTAGCGCTCCCACGCGACGCCCGGGTCGTCCCACACGACGGCATCCACGCGCGCGCCCCGCGCCGCGAGCTCGGCGACGGCGAGCCGGTCGTCGTTCGAGAGGCCGGGAAGGCGGCGGTAGGTGACGAACGCGACCTGCGGCACCGGCGTCAGCCGACCATCGGCGCCGCGTCGCCGAGCGTGCCCTCCACGGCGTGGCCCTCGCGGCGCCAATACTCGAGGCCCCCGATCATCTCCTTCACGCGGAAGCCGAGCGCGGCGAGCTTCGCGGCGGCCTTCGTGGCAGCGTTGCAGCCGGGGCCCCAGCAGTAGACGACGAGGGTGCGGTAGCGCGAGAGTCCCGCCGTGGTGCTCTCGGAGATCGTGCGGTGCGGGAGGCTGATCGCGCCGGGCACGTGGCACTGGGCGAACGCGTCGGCGCCGCGCGCGTCGATGACGGTGATGCCGTCGTTGCCGCGCTCGAGGTCGAGGTGGACGTCGGACGGGTCGGTCTCGACGGCGAGGCGCGCGAGGAAGTGCCGCGCGGCGGCGGCCGGCTCGGCGGCGGGGTGCTCGAGCACGAACGAGAAGCGGGCGTGGGTGGGCGACGAGGTGTGCGAGACGACGCTGGTCATGGCTGCCTCACGGGTCGCGGGTGAGGCGGGAATCTGGACGCCCGGGTGGCTCCTCGTGAAGCGCCACTAATGGCACCTCGACGGTGCCAATCGGCGCAGGGCGAGAGACACCGGTCCCTGCTCCCGTCAGAGAATCTCCGCGAGGCGCCTCACTCCCCTCCGGATGGCTCCGGGGGCGGCGACCGCGTAGCTCAGCAGAAGCCCCGGCCGCCGCGTCGGTCCGAGGTAGTACTTCGAGAGCGGCGGCACGTCGAGGTCGAGGGTCGCGGCGCGGTTCGAGACGGCGACGTCGTTCGCGTCGGGCGCGAGCCAGCCCACCGCGTGCATCCCCGTGTCCGTCGCCTCGACCGTGAGGCGCCCCGCGAGGTGCCGCTCGGCGCTCTCGCGCAGCGCGTCGCGGCGCTCCTGGTAGATGGCGCGCATGCGGCGCACGTGCGCGGCGAAGTGTCCCTGCTCGATGAAGTCGGCGAGCGCGGCCTGCGTGAGCGCGGGCGGGCAGCCGTCGGAGAGCGCGCGCGCCGCGACGAACGCGTCCACCAGCGCGGGCGGCACGACGAGGTACGCCAGGCGCAGTGACGGGAACATCACCTTGTTGAAGGTGCCCGCGTAGAGCACGCGCCCTTCGGTGTCGAGCCCCTGCACCGCGGCGAGCGGCCGGCCGGCGAACCGGAACTCGCTGTCGTAGTCGTCCTCGAGGATCCACGCGCCGGCGCGCCCCGCCCAGTTGAGGAGCTGGAGCCGCCGCGCGAGGCTCAGCGTGGCGCCGAGCGGGTACTGGTGCGACGGCGTCACGTAGGCGAGCCGCGCCCGCGGCGCCAGCGCCTCGCCGGCCGAGACGTCGAGCCCTTCCCCGTCCACGGGGACGGGGACGGCGTGCGCCCCCGCGGCGCGCAGCGCGGCGCGCGCGCCGAGGTAGCCGGGGTCCTCGATCCACGCCGCGTCGCCGGGGTCGAGGGCGAGGCGCGCGACGAGGTCCATCGCCTGCTGGGTGCTCGTGAGGACGACGACCTGGCGCCACTCGCAGCGCAC